>NZ_JAKTHZ010000048.1:0-35235 GCF_027854645.1 Acinetobacter sp. AOR41_HL
ATCATTAAGAGAATTGAAGAACAACTTGTGTGGATTTTTACTGATTGATTAATCGAAATAATTTTCATTGATTGATTGGTTTAAATTACTCGAAGTTTATTTGAGCGAAATTTAAGTCAGTAATTGATGAGCCAGAATTGGCACCTTGTCTATAAATAAGGTGCAAAATGATTTTAACTGAAGAGTTTGATCATGGCTCAGATTGAACGCTGGCGGCAGGCTTAACACATGCAAGTCGAGCGGGGGAAGGTAGCTTGCTACCGGACCTAGCGGCGGACGGGTGAGTAATGCTTAGGAATCTGCCTATTAGTGGGGGACAACATCTCGAAAGGGATGCTAATACCGCATACGTCCTACGGGAGAAAGCAGGGGATCTTCGGACCTTGCGCTAATAGATGAGCCTAAGTCGGATTAGCTAGTTGGTGGGGTAAAGGCCTACCAAGGCGACGATCTGTAGCGGGTCTGAGAGGATGATCCGCCACACTGGGACTGAGACACGGCCCAGACTCCTACGGGAGGCAGCAGTGGGGAATATTGGACAATGGGCGCAAGCCTGATCCAGCCATGCCGCGTGTGTGAAGAAGGCCTTATGGTTGTAAAGCACTTTAAGCGAGGAGGAGGCTACTTTAGATAATACCTAGAGATAGTGGACGTTACTCGCAGAATAAGCACCGGCTAACTCTGTGCCAGCAGCCGCGGTAATACAGAGGGTGCAAGCGTTAATCGGATTTACTGGGCGTAAAGCGCGCGTAGGCGGCTAATTAAGTCAAATGTGAAATCCCCGAGCTTAACTTGGGAATTGCATTCGATACTGGTTAGCTAGAGTGTGGGAGAGGATGGTAGAATTCCAGGTGTAGCGGTGAAATGCGTAGAGATCTGGAGGAATACCGATGGCGAAGGCAGCCATCTGGCCTAACACTGACGCTGAGGTGCGAAAGCATGGGGAGCAAACAGGATTAGATACCCTGGTAGTCCATGCCGTAAACGATGTCTACTAGCCGTTGGGGCCTTTGAGGCTTTAGTGGCGCAGCTAACGCGATAAGTAGACCGCCTGGGGAGTACGGTCGCAAGACTAAAACTCAAATGAATTGACGGGGGCCCGCACAAGCGGTGGAGCATGTGGTTTAATTCGATGCAACGCGAAGAACCTTACCTGGCCTTGACATAGTAAGAACTTTCCAGAGATGGATTGGTGCCTTCGGGAACTTACATACAGGTGCTGCATGGCTGTCGTCAGCTCGTGTCGTGAGATGTTGGGTTAAGTCCCGCAACGAGCGCAACCCTTTTCCTTATTTGCCAGCGAGTAATGTCGGGAACTTTAAGGATACTGCCAGTGACAAACTGGAGGAAGGCGGGGACGACGTCAAGTCATCATGGCCCTTACGGCCAGGGCTACACACGTGCTACAATGGTCGGTACAAAGGGTTGCTACACAGCGATGTGATGCTAATCTCAAAAAGCCGATCGTAGTCCGGATTGGAGTCTGCAACTCGACTCCATGAAGTCGGAATCGCTAGTAATCGCGGATCAGAATGCCGCGGTGAATACGTTCCCGGGCCTTGTACACACCGCCCGTCACACCATGGGAGTTTGTTGCACCAGAAGTAGCTAGCCTAACTGCAAAGAGGGCGGTTACCACGGTGTGGCCGATGACTGGGGTGAAGTCGTAACAAGGTAGCCGTAGGGGAACCTGCGGCTGGATCACCTCCTTAACGAAAGATTGACGATTGGTAAGAATCCACAACAAGTTGTTCTTCATAGATGTATCTGAGGGTCTGTAGCTCAGTTGGTTAGAGCACACGCTTGATAAGCGTGGGGTCACAAGTTCAAGTCTTGTCAGACCCACCATGACTTTGACTGGTTAAAGTTATAGATAAAAGATACATGACTGATGATGTAAGCTGGGGACTTAGCTTAGTTGGTAGAGCGCCTGCTTTGCACGCAGGAGGTCAGGAGTTCGACTCTCCTAGTCTCCACCAGAACTTAAGATAAGTTCGGATTACAGAAATTAGTAAATAGAGATTTCGGTCTTGGTTTATTAACTTCTGTGATTTAAGTATCACGGTATTAAGCATGACCTGACGAAGGCATGTTTATTCATTAACAGATTGGCAAAATTGAGTCTGAAATAAATTGTTCACTCAAGAGTTTAGATTAAGCAATTAATCTGAATGAATTGAGAACTAGCAAATTAACTGAATCAAGCGTTTTGGTATATGAATTTAGATTGAAGCTGTACAGTGTTTAAATACACAGTACTCTAAACTGAAATGTTGAAGTTACTAACTTGTAGGTAACGTCGACTGTTTGGGGTTGTATAGTCAAGTAATTAAGTGCATGTGGTGGATGCCTTGGCAGTCAGAGGCGATGAAAGACGTGATAGCCTGCGAAAAGCTCCGGGGAGGCGGCAAATATCCTTTGATCCGGAGATGTCTGAATGGGGGAACCCACCTACTTTAAGGTAGGTATTGCAACATGAATACATAGTGTTGCAAGGCGAACGAGGGGAAGTGAAACATCTCAGTACCCTTAGGAAAAGAAATCAATTGAGATTCCCTCAGTAGCGGCGAGCGAACGGGGATCAGCCCATTAAGTTATGTGTGTTTTAGTGGAACGCTCTGGGAAGTGCGAACGTAGAGGGTGATATTCCCGTACACGAAAGGGCACACATAATGATGACGAGTAGGGCGAGGCACGTGAAACCTTGTCTGAATATGGGGGGACCATCCTCCAAGGCTAAATACTCCTGACTGACCGATAGTGAACCAGTACCGTGAGGGAAAGGCGAAAAGAACCCCTGTGAGGGGAGTGAAATAGATCCTGAAACCGCATGCATACAAGCAGTGGGAGCACCTTCGTGGTGTGACTGCGTACCTTTTGTATAATGGGTCAGCGACTTATATTCAGTAGCGAGGTTAACCGTATAGGGGAGCCGTAGAGAAATCGAGTCTTAATAGGGCGTTTAGTTGCTGGGTATAGACCCGAAACCAGGCGATCTATCCATGAGCAGGTTGAAGGTTGGGTAACACTAACTGGAGGACCGAACCCACTGTCGTTGAAAAGCCAGGGGATGACTTGTGGATAGGGGTGAAAGGCTAATCAAGCCTGGTGATAGCTGGTTCTCCCCGAAAGCTATTTAGGTAGCGCCTCGGACGAATACCATAGGGGGTAGAGCACTGTTTCGGCTAGGGGGTCATCCCGACTTACCAAACCGATGCAAACTCCGAATACCTATGAGTACTATCCGGGAGACAGACTGCGGGTGCTAACGTCCGTAGTCAAGAGGAAAACAATCCAGACCGCCAGCTAAGGCCCCAAAATCATAGTTAAGTGGGAAACGATGTGGGAAGGCATAGACAGCTAGGAGGTTGGCTTAGAAGCAGCCACCCTTTAAAGAAAGCGTAATAGCTCACTAGTCGAGTCGGCCTGCGCGGAAGATGTAACGGGGCTAAAACTATGTGCCGAAGCTGCGGATTTGACATTAGTCAAGTGGTAGGGGAGCGTTCTGTAAGCCGATGAAGGTGTATTGAGAAGTATGCTGGAGGTATCAGAAGTGCGAATGCTGACGTGAGTAACGACAAAACGGGTGAAAAACCCGTTCGCCGAAAGACCAAGGGTTCCAGTCCAACGTTAATCGGGGCTGGGTGAGTCGACCCCTAAGGCGAGGCCGAAAGGCGTAGTCGATGGGAAATTGGTTAATATTCCAATACTTCTGTGTAATGCGATGAGAGGACGGAGAAGGTTAAGTCAGCCTGGCGTTGGTTGTCCAGGTGGAAGGATGTAGGTATGTATCTTAGGCAAATCCGGGGTACTCTATACTGAGATCCGATAGCAAGCTGTACTTGTACAGCGAAGTGGCTGATACCATGCTTCCAGGAAAAGTCTCTAAGCTTCAGTTACACAGGAATCGTACCCGAAACCGACACAGGTGGTCAGGTCGAGTAGACCAAGGCGCTTGAGAGAACTCTGCTGAAGGAACTAGGCAAAATGGTACCGTAACTTCGGGAGAAGGTACGCTGTTGTTGGTGATGGAACTTGCTTCCTGAGCTGATGACAGCCGCAGAAACCAGGCCGCTGCAACTGTTTATTAAAAACATAGCACTCTGCAAACACGAAAGTGGACGTATAGGGTGTGATGCCTGCCCGGTGCTGGAAGGTTAATTGATGGGGTTAGCGTAAGCGAAGCTCTTGATCGAAGCCCCAGTAAACGGCGGCCGTAACTATAACGGTCCTAAGGTAGCGAAATTCCTTGTCGGGTAAGTTCCGACCTGCACGAATGGCATAATGATGGCGGCGCTGTCTCCAGCAGAGGCTCAGTGAAATCGAAATCGCTGTGAAGATGCAGTGTACCCGCGGCTAGACGGAAAGACCCCGTGAACCTTTACTGCAGCTTGACACTGAACTTTGACCTTACTTGTGTAGGATAGGTGGGAGGCTTTGAAGTTGGAACGCTAGTTCCAATGGAGCCGTCCTTGAAATACCACCCTGGTAATGTTGAGGTTCTAACTCTGTCCCGTTATCCGGGACGAGGACCGTGTCTGGTGGGTAGTTTGACTGGGGCGGTCTCCTCCTAAAGAGTAACGGAGGAGTACGAAGGTGCGCTCAGCGTGGTCGGAAATCACGCGTAGAGTATAAAGGCAAAAGCGCGCTTAACTGCGAGACCCACAAGTCGAGCAGGTACGAAAGTAGGTCTTAGTGATCCGGTGGTTCTGTATGGAAGGGCCATCGCTCAACGGATAAAAGGTACTCTGGGGATAACAGGCTGATACCGCCCAAGAGTTCATATCGACGGCGGTGTTTGGCACCTCGATGTCGGCTCATCTCATCCTGGGGCTGAAGCAGGTCCCAAGGGTATGGCTGTTCGCCATTTAAAGAGGTACGCGAGCTGGGTTTAGAACGTCGTGAGACAGTTCGGTCCCTATCTACCGTGGGCGCTGGAAATTTGAGAGGATCTGCTCCTAGTACGAGAGGACCAGAGTGGACGAACCTCTGGTGTACCGGTTGTGACGCCAGTCGCATCGCCGGGTAGCTATGTTCGGAAGGGATAACCGCTGAAAGCATCTAAGCGGGAAGCCTACCTCAAGATAAGATTTCCCTAGGAATTTATTCCTCTAAAGAGCCGTTCGAGACTAGGACGTTGATAGGTTGGATGTGGAAGCATAGTGATATGTGAAGCTGACCAATACTAATTGCTCGTGAGGCTTGACTATACAACACCCAAGCAGTTGTATATAAAGCATCAATCGATTCATAAATCTACAAAGCAACTTGATTTAGTTATTCCACTAGATAAAATGAACACAATCAGATTCAATCAGCCCAGTCTGTAAAGATTTGGAAAACGCTTCGGCAGTCAATAAGACCAAAGCAAGTATCCATAAACAGTTGTGCTGGCGACCATAGCAAGAGTGAACCACCTGATCCCTTCCCGAACTCAGAAGTGAAACCTCTTAGCGCTGATGGTAGTGTGGGGTTACCCATGTGAGAGTAAGTCATCGCCAGCTCATTATTCTAAACACCCCAATCTCAAAAGAGCTTGGGGTGTTTTTTATTGTGTGGGGATTTTATGTCCAATGCTTTAGATATTAAATTTAATTCAATTTATAAAAAAATAAAGCTAATCTAAAATTATTCACCTAATTAGAAATTTAATATGTATATGCAATGGATTTTAGTTAAAACTTTTTCATTTCCTTATGAGGCACAAATTGCAAAGACTCAATTAGAGGCTTTTGGAATTCCCGTTCGTATTGAAAATGAACATACAATTAACATGGACTGGTTTTATTCAAATGCATTGGGAGGAGTCCGATTATTAGTACTAGAAAAAGACCTCAATGATGCGAAAGCACTTCTTGAAAAAGATTTTAGTGAAGACTTAGAGCAAGAGTTTAGAAAAAATAAAGAACGATGTCCTAATTGCGGAAGTTATGATATTGAACCTTACACAAAAAGAAAAAAATCAGCCTTTATGGCACTCATGTTCTTAGGTTTACCTTTATTTTCTTTTAAAAATGGTAATAGATGTAAACAATGCCAATATTTTTGGAACTAATAATTATCTATTATCTTAATTTATTAAAGTTTTTATAAAGAGAAGGCCCAAATCTAAAATAAGATTAAAAAATGATCTACAATAGAGGGTATTATAAAACTATAAAAAATTATAAAAGGAAGAAGGTTATGGAATATAAAGGAAGTTGTCATTGTGGACAGGTGAAGTTGGTCGTAGAAGGTGAGCTAACAGAAGTTTTATCTTGCAATTGTTCCATTTGCCAGAAGAAAGGATCTTTACTTTGGTTTCTACCGACTAATCAAGTTAAAGTTACTTTGGACACTCTTGATAATTTGGCGAACTATACTTTTAATAAACATGTGATTAACCATCATTTCTGTAAAAATTGTGGTATTCATCCATATGCCCAAGGTATAGATAATCAAGGTAATTCAATCTTTGCGATTAATGTACGATGTATAGATGGTATTGACTTAGATAAGATAAAAATAAATTATTTTGATGGGCGTTCAGTTTAATCACTATTAGGGGTTTATCCAATGAACACTAAAAAACAGTTAACTTCAACACAATTAGATTTACTGCTTGAACTGTTAAAGGCGAGATTTGAAAAGAACACACATCGTCATAAAGAAGTCGATTGGTCGAATGTACGGAATAAATTAATAAAATCTCCAGACAAACTATGGGCATTGCAAGAAATGGAAAATACTGGAGGAGAGCCTGATGTTATTGTTTTTGACCAGCAGAAAGATCAGTATTTATTTGTAGATTGTTCTCCTGAAACCCCAAAAGGCCGTAGAAGCCTTTGCTATGATCGTGAGGCTTTAGAATCTAGAAAAGATCATCCTCCTAAAAACAGTGCAATAGATCTTGCTATTGAAATGGGAGTTGAGCTTTTAACAGAAGAGCAATATCGTCAGTTACAGCAAATTGAAGAGTTTGATCTTAAAACTTCGAGTTGGCTCGCAACCCCAGTCGAGATTCGTAAATTGGGTGGAGCACTTTTTGCTGATCGTCGTTATGGCCGGGTCTTCATTTATCATAATGGAGCACAGTCTTATTATGCTGTACGTGGTTTTCGTTGTTGTTTAAAAATATAGGTGTTGTACTTAAATAAAAATAATTCTATTTGATGTTTTATGCCAAGAAATTGAAGATTCTTGCAACTTTTGATTAACAGTAAACATGACAAGATATGTTCAGGAATTAAATAAAAACTTCAGGACATTTCTAAATATGCAACTCAACCCAATTTACTATAATGAACAACACATTGCTTTTGCTGACAATGTACGTCGATTTGTGCAAAAAGAAATGGCACCTTTTGTTAATGAGTGGGATGAGGCCGAGACATTTCCTAGAGAGCTTTATAAAAAGGCTGCTGAAATTGGCCTATTGGGTCTAGGTTTTTCTGAAGAATATGGTGGTATTCCAGATGCAGATCCATTCTATTCATTACTCGCTGGTATTGAAATGGCAAAGGCGGGTTCTGGCGGAGTACATACTTCACTCATGGTGCATACAATTGGTGCCCCTCCAATTCAACATTTTGGAAGTGAGGAATTAAAGGCTAGAGTCCTCCCAGAGATTATTTCCGGTGAAAAAATTTCTGCATTAGCAATTACAGAACCAGGTGGTGGGTCTGATGTGGCAGCGTTACAAACTAAAGCTGTTGGGGAAGGGGATTATTATATTGTCTCAGGTGAGAAGACTTTTATCACCTCAGGAATTCGTGCAGATTACTACACTGTTGCAGTACGTACAGACCCCACAAAAACTGGAGCTGAAGGCATTTCAATGTTGCTCGTTGATGCGCACAGTGAAGGAATTACTAAAACACCTCTAAAGAAAATGGGTTGGTGGGCTTCAGATACAGCTCATTTGCATTTTGACCAAGTACGAGTACCTGCATCAAATCTGCTCGGCAAAGAAAACGCTGGTTTTAAAGTTATTATGAATAACTTTAATATGGAGCGGTTCTTCTTGGGAGTAGTCGCTTATGGGTATGCATTAGTCTGTTATGAAGAAGCTTTAGATTGGGCACAACAACGAAAAACTTTTGGTAAGAGATTAATTGATCATCAAGTGGTTCGTCATAAATTGGTAGATATGGCAACGCAATTAACCTCAACACGGGCATTGCTTGAAGAAACTGCATGGAAAATGACTCAGCCAAAACTACAAGGGCCTGAGTTAGTAGCGCAAATTTCGATGCTGAAAAATGTTGCGACTCGCACTATGCAATTTTGTGCTGATGCAGCTGTACAAACATTGGGTGGTATGGGGTTTATGCGAGGTACCAAGTCGGAACGTATTTACCGTGAAGTGAAGGTCAATATGATTGGTGGTGGTGCTGAAGAAATTATGAAAGATTTAATTAGTAAACAGCTGAGTTATTAATTTTTACAAGGTGGTCGTTGAGCCACCTTTTTTCATTTCAAAGCCATCACCAAGACCATTTCAGTTAACTCATCAATTTTGACTTTACCCTCAGATTTATACCAAGTTACAGTCCATGAAATTGCACCGCCAATTAAGCGTCGCCAAATAAAAGCATCGTGTTTGACTTTACCTTGTGTGCGTAAATTTTCAATGACGTCGAGCCAGATTTGCTCATATTCATTACGCATTTTTAACAGGTAATTTTGCTTTTCTTTTGACAGAGCAAACCATTCATAAACCAACACAGCCATGGCTGCACCTGTATCGCCAGTAATTGAAATAAGCTCAGCTTTAATAAGGGCTCGTAATTGTTGTTCTGGATCAGTAGATTGATGTGCTGCCTCTTCTAAACGAGCAAGATTGTAAATAATGGTTTCCTCCATTACATGAGCGAGGATGTCATCTTTACTTTTAAAGTGATGAAATAAACTTCCCGATTGAATTCCAATAAATTGAGCAAGTTCACGTACAGTCGTTTTGTCATAGCCTTGCTTGTGGAATAAATAGGCAGCCCCCCGTAATAAACGACCACGCGGGCTATCGTCAAAGCAAGAAATATTTGGAATTTGTTCAATTGAAGTGGCAATCATGTGTTCAGTTTGTTCCCTTATCTAAAAATCCATAACGGAAATTTCTCTAAATTTCATCACATTTCAGATTATTTTCTGAATTTGGAAGATTTGGTCAACATTACAATAACATTTTGCGCTTTACAAACCAAGCGCTTGCTTGGTAATGTTGAGGCTGATTTTTAGACAAAATAATGAGAAATAGAATGGCAAATAATCAGCAGGATGATCATCGAGTCGTAAAAATAGGTTGTGCCTCTGGGTTTTGGGGAGATACCAATACTGCCGCTTTTCAGTTAGTGCATTTGACCGATATTAATTATTTGGTTTTTGATTATTTGTCTGAGATTACCATGTCGATTATGGCAAAAGCGAAGATGGTAGAACCGAAACATGGTTACGCTTTAGACTTTGTCAGCCGAGTCATGGCACCTTTGCTGAAAAAAATTGCTGAAAAAAAGATTAAAGTGATTAGTAATGCCGGTGGTGTTAATCCATTAGCTTGTCGGGATGCCTTACAAAAAATTATTAAAGAGTATGGTCTAGATCTGAAAGTGGCTGTGGTGTTAGGTGATGATCTTTTGCCAAAACATGAGCAGTTAAAATCACAGAATATTCAAGAAATGTTTAGCGGAGAAGCTTTGCCTGAACAGGTAGCGAGCAGTAATGCTTATTTAGGCGCGGTTGCTATTCGTGACGCCTTAGACTTAGGTGCCGATATTGTGATTACGGGTCGGGTGGTTGACTCTGCTGTGGTGCTTGCACCTTTGCTTCATGAATATCAATGGTCGCTCGATGATTATGACAAATTGGCGCAAGGTTCATTAGCAGGTCATGTCATCGAATGTGGTGCCCAATGTACGGGTGGTAACTTTACCGATTGGCAATTGGTGCAGGGCTTCGACAACATGGGGTTTCCAGTGGTTGAAGTGAGTGAGGATGGCTCATTTATTGTAACTAAGCCTCAAGGTACAGGTGGTCTGGTTTCTACTGCTACAGTTGCAGAGCAAATTGTTTATGAAATAGGTAATCCTCAAGCATATTTACTACCTGATGTAATTGCTGATTTCAGCCACGTGCATTTAGAGCAAGTTGGGGAGCATCGGGTTCGTGTAACGGGCGCAAAAGGACAAGCTCCGACTGCACAATATAAAGTCAGCGCGACCTATCCTGATGGTTATCGGGTTTTAGTGAGTTTCTTAATTGCAGGCCGTGAGGCACCACAAAAAGCACAAGTTATTGCTGATGCGATTTTGACTAAGTGCGAACGTGTTTTAACAATGCGTTCGGTGCCACCTTTTAGTGAAAAGTCGGTTGAAATCTTAGGTATTGAAAGTACTTATGGCGAACATGCCCAAACATTAAATAGTCGTGAAGTGGTGGTCAAAATAGCTGTAAAACACATGTTTAAAGAAGCATGTATGTTCTTTGCATCTGAAATTGCTCAGGCCTCTACAGGTATGGCTCCAGCCTTGGCAGGAATTGTTGGAGGCCGACCAAAAGCATCTCCAGTGATTAAGTTATTTTCATTTTTAATAGATAAAAATCAGGTAAGTGTCGAAATCGATTTTGAAGGAAAACGCTACCCTGTTGAGATTCCACAAGAAGTTTTTACAGAGCAATTGCCTACTTTAAAGGCAGGTGAAAATGCAATTTATCAAGGAGATGAAATTGAAGTTCCTTTGATTGAAATTGCGCATGCCCGCAGTGGTGATAAAGGCAATCATAGCAATATTGGCGTGATTGCACGTAAAGCAGACTATTTACCATGGATTCGTGCAGCACTAACTGAACAGTCTGTTGCAAGCTATATGCAACATGTCTTGAATGCTGAGAAAGGGCGAGTAATTCGTTATGAGTTACCGGGTTTAAATGCACTAAATTTTATGTTGGAGAATGCTTTAGGTGGTGGTGGTGTTGCCAGCTTGCGTATTGACCCGCAAGGCAAAGCCTTTGCCCAACAGTTATTGGATATGCCAGTTAAAGTTCCGGCACATCTTTTAGAAAAATAAAATGAATGGATGAAACAAAGATGAGTTATCAATCAATTTTTAGACCAGATGCTTTCGCTAATAAAGTCATTATTGTGACAGGTGGTGGCTCAGGAATTGGCCGTTGTACGGCACATGAGCTTGCAGCCCTCGGCGCTCAAGTAGTGATTACAGGACGCAAAATTGAAAAATTAGAGAAAGTAAGCCAAGAAATTATAGAAGATGGTGGTCGGGTTCATTTTATTGTTTGTGATAACCGTGAAGAAGAACAAGTGAAAAATATGATTGCCGAAGTGATAGAGAAATTCGGCAAACTCGATGGTTTGGTAAATAATGCAGGCGGCCAGTTCCCCTCAGCTTTAGAGAATATTTCGGCGAATGGTTTCGATGCAGTCGTGCGTAATAATTTACACGCAACGTTCTATTTAATGCGTGAAGCTTATAACCAATGGATGGCTAAACATGGTGGCAGTATTGTCAATATGACTGCTGATATGTGGGGCGGCATGCCCGGAATGGGACATTCTGGTGCTGCGCGTTCGGGGGTCGATAACTTAACTAAAACAGCATCGGTTGAGTGGGGGAAATCTGGCGTTCGTGTAAATGCGGTTGCACCGGGGTGGATTGTGTCATCCGGTATGGATAATTATAGCGGTGATTTTGCCAAAGTGATTATTCCAAGTCTTGCTAGCAATGTACCGCTAAAACGCATGGGAACTGAATCAGAAGTTTCTTCGGCGATTTGTTATTTACTGTCAGATGCTGCGGCTTTTGTGTCAGGTGTAACTTTGCGTATTGATGGTGCAGCATCACAAGGGACACGCATGTATCCACTAGCCGAAGCGACAAATAGTCAGTCTTATAATGGTTTCCATCGTGCGTTTATTCCTGAAATTTTTAAAAAAGATAAGACTGAGAAAGCCGAACAAAACAATAGTTTAGGTTTGGAGTGAGGAATAAAAAAATGACCATTCTCCAATCCGAAATTGCTGTTGGTAGTGAACAGTATCAACAAAATAAAGAGGCACTACTTGCTCAGCTGAGTGAAGTCCGTGCAATTCAGCAAAAAAGCATTGATAAATCATATGCTGCTAAACCGAAATTCGATAAAAAGGGCAAGATTCTGCCGCATGAGCGTGTGCGGTTATTACTCGATGCTGATTCTCCTTTTGTTGAGCTTTGTGGTTTGGTTGGCTACAACATGCATGATGACAAAGATGGTTCCGAAGCAGGTGGTGGAGTAATTGCCGGCATTGGTTTTGTTAGTGGTGTGCGTTGTCTAGTTTCTGCAAGTAATAGTGCAATTAAGGGCGGGACCATGTCTCCTATGGGCGTACAAAAAACTTTGCGTTTACAAAAAATTGCCTTAGAACAAAAACTCCCGCTGATTACGCTGACCGAAAGTGGGGGCGCTAACTTAAATTATGCTGCTGAAGTATTTACCTATGGTGGTATGACCTTTGCCAATCAGGCACGTTTGTCTGCAGCAGGTATTCCCCAACTTGCAGTGGTGCATGGTAATGCAACGGCAGGTGGTGCTTATCAACCAGGTCTTTCAGATTATGTCATTGTAGTACGCAAACAAACCGAGATGCTTCTTGCAGGTCCCCCTTTACTCTTGGCTGCCACTGGCGAAGTGGCAACAGCTGAAGAGTTGGGCGGGGCAGAAATGCATGCGCAGGTTGCCGGAACAGCAGAATACTTAGCAGAAAATGATGCCGATGGGATTCGACTTGCGCGTGAAATTTTTGAACACCTGAACTGGAAAGAGCAAATCAAACCAGTTGATGTGACCTATAAAGAGCCTCGTTACGATACCGAGGAACTATTGGGTGTTATCCCAAGTGATCCTAAACAACCATTTGATATGAAAGAAGTGGTTGCCCGCATTATTGACGATTCAGATTTTCTAGAATTTAAGCAGGAATATGATGATTTAACGGTATGTGGCTGGGCAAAAATTGGAGGCTTGCATATCGGTATTATTACCAATAATGGTCCGATTACCCCTCAAGGTGCAGCAAAAGCAGCTCAGTTTATTCACTTATGTGAACAGACTAACCGCTCCTTATTGTTCTTACATAACACTACTGGCTTTATGGTGGGAACCGATGCCGAGCAAAATGGCATTATTAAGCATGGCTCAAAACTGATTCAAGCTGTTGCCAATTGTACTGTACCTAAAATTTCAATCGTTGTGGCAGGGTCATATGGTGCTGGTAACTACGCAATGTGTGGTCGGAGTTTATCGCCAGATTTTATTTTTGCTTGGCCAAATTCGCATGTTGCTGTAATGGGTTCTGCACAGGCCGGAAAAGTATTACGTATTGTGGCAGAAGGAAAGCAAAAGGCGTCTGGTCAGGAACCGAATCCGCAAATGCTGGATTTTCTTGAGCAAAGTACGGCCATGAAATTAGAGCAGCAATCTACCGCGCTTTTCAATACAGCTATGCTACATGACGACGGCATTATCGATCCACGAGATACTCGAAAATTATTAATTTTCCTTTTACAAACCATTTATGAAGCACAGCAACGAGAGCTAAATCCAACTCGTTTTGGTGTGTCCCGTTTTTAATCAACCTTTACCGTAATTAAAAAAATTAATAGGAAGAACACCATGAAGTTTACTGCCGAACATGAAGCATTACGTCGCACAGCACGTCAATTTGTTGAAAATGAACTTAATCCGAATATTCCAGAATGGGAAGAAGCAGGACGTTTCCCGATCCACGATGTATTTAAAAAGATGGGTGATCTTGGCCTATTGGGGATTTGTAAGCCTGAGGAAAATGGTGGTCTGGCTTTAGATTACTCTTATAACTTGGTTGTTGCTGAAGAAATTGGACGAGCAGCTTGTGGCGGTGTGCCTTTAGCCATTGGTGTACAAACCGATATGGCAACACCTGCTTTGGCGCGTTTTGGTAGTAAAGAATTACGTGATGAGTTTTTAACTCCAGCCATTGCTGGGGAGTATGTCGCATCCATTGCAGTATCGGAAGTGCATGCTGGTTCGGATGTTGCTGCTATTAAAACGACTGCTAAAAAAGATGGCGATGACTATGTCATTAACGGCAGCAAAATGTGGATTACCAACTCACTGCAGGCGGATTTCTTCTGCCTTTTAGCCAATACATCTGACGATAAACCACACGTCAACAAGTCGATGATTATTGTACCGGCAAAAACTAAAGGGATTAGTTTTTCCGAGCCACTTAATAAATTAGGGATGCGTTCAACCACCACAGCGCAAGTTTATTTAGACAATGTCCGTGTACCTCAACGTAACCTGGTTGGCGTTGAAGGTATGGGTTTCATGATGCAAATGATGCAATTTCAGGAAGAGCGTTTATGGGCTTGTGTTAATGCTATTGGTGGTTTGGAAAATTTAATCCAAAAGACTATCGCCTATACCAAAGAGCGTACGACGTTTGGTCAGCCACTTATTAATAACCAATATATTCACTTCCGCTTTGCTGAACTCATGACTGAAATAGAAGCACTTAAAGCATTAACCTACCAAGCGTGTGAACAGCATATTGCAGGTGAAGATGTGACCAAGCTGGCATCTATGGCAAAACTCAAAGCTGGACGTTTAACTCGTGAAGTTGCTGATAGCTGTCTGCAATATTGGGGTGGCAATGGCTTTATGTGGGATAACCCAGCCTCACAGCTGTATCGTGACGGACGTTTAGGCTCTATTGGCGGTGGTGCAGATGAGATTATGCTGGGGATTATCTGTAAGTTGATGGATATCTTGCCAAAAAAACAAAAATAAGGAATCAGCCATGACACTTTCAGCATCGCTTCAAGCTTTAGATATTGATGACAGTATTCAATTAGAACAAGACGGCAGTATTTTATATCTCTGGTTAAACCGACCGGAGAGCCGTAATGCCATGAACTTGAATATGGTTAATGCAATACAGCAAGTTTTTACTGCCATTCGTAATGACCTTTCAATTCGTGCAGTCATCATTCGTGGTGAAGGTGGGACTTTTTGCGCAGGTGGTGACATTAAAGACATGGCTGCTTTACGCGTTGAAGCAACTAAGGTGGGTAGCCTACAACCTTACGCTGACTTTAACCGTCGTTTTGGAGCCATGCTTGAGCAAGTTGAAGCTGCACCACAGACTGTTGTGGTCATTTTAGAAGGTGCAGTGTTAGGTGGTGGTTTTGGGCTGGCATGTGTTTCTGATGTTGCGATTAGTCGTGACAATGCGCAGTTTGGTTTACCTGAAACTGGGCTTGGTGTGATTCCTGCTCAAATTGCTCCTTTTGTGGTGAAACGTATTGGCCTGACTCAAGCACGCCGACTTGCTTTACTCGGCATGCGTTTTGAAGGGCATACGGCACTGAGTGTCGGTGTGGTTCATCAAATTGCACATAATGAAATTGAACTTGAACAAGCTTTAGAGGAAACCATTCAACACATTAAACGAGCAGCTCCTCAAGCTTCGCGTGTGACCAAAGCATTGTTACATCGAACACTCAATGAGCCTTTAAATAAATTGCTCAATGATGCAGCTCAGCAGTTTGCCCAAGCGGTTGGTGGAGCTGAAGGTCAAGAAGGAACGATGGCTTTTATCCAGAAAAGGTTACCAAATTGGGCCGATGAGTCATAAAAGATAAGGATAAAAAAATAATGAAATTTTCAAAAATACTGGTTGCCAATCGTGGTGAAATTGCAGTTCGAGTTATGCAAACAGCCAAGGCAATGGGTTACCAAACTGTCGCAGTTTATTCCGATGCAGACCGTAATGCCCGTCATGTGCAAGAAGCAGATGAAGCTGTTTACATTGGGGCATCTAAAGTATCGGAGTCTTATCTTTCCATTGCTAAAATTATCGAAGCCTGCAAAAAAACAGGGGCAGATGCTGTTCATCCCGGTTATGGTTTTTTGTCAGAAAATACTGATTTTGCTCAGGCATGTATCGACAACCAGATTACATTTATTGGACCTACCGCTTCTGCAATTGAGTTAATGGGCAGTAAACGCCTTTCAAAAATTGCCATGATTGAGGCGGGCGTCCCTTGTGTGCCGGGTTATGAAGGTGACCGACAAGATCTCGAATATTTAGCAACTCAAGCTGAGCAGATTGGCTTTCCAATTATGGTCAAAGCTTCTGCGGGTGGCGGCGGTCGTGGCATGCGTTTGGTACAACAAGCATCTGAATTGATTGAGGCGTTGCAAACTGCACGTTCAGAAGCTGAAAATGCTTTTGGTTCGGGGGAGCTTATTTTAGAAAAAGCAGTTATTGCTCCGCGTCATGTCGAAATTCAGGTTTTTGGTGATACTCACGGCAATTATGTGTATTTGTTTGAGCGTGATTGTTCGATCCAACGTCGCCATCAAAAAGTAGTTGAAGAGGCGCCGTGTCCTGTCATGACGCCTGAACTACGTCAGCAAATGGGTGAGGCAGCTGTAGCAGCGGCAAGAGCATGTGCCTATGTCGGTGCTGGGACAGTTGAGTTTTTGCTTGATGCATCGGGTGCATTTTACTTTTTGGAAATGAATACCCGCTTGCAGGTAGAGCATCCGGTCACTGAGCTTATTACAGGATTGGACTTGGTTGAATGGCAGTTACGTGTGGCGAATGGTGAGCATTTACCTTTAAAGCAACAGGAATTGACCTTAAATGGACATGCGATCGAAGTGCGCTTGTATGCAGAAGACCCACGTCAGGATTTCTTACCACAAACAGGAAAGGTTTTACGCTGGAAGCCTGCAACTTTGCCAAATGTGCGAATCGATCATGGCATGTTGGCAACTGATGAAGTCAGTCCATTTTACGATCCGATGGTAGCAAAGGTGATTGCATATGGGAAAACCCGTCAGGATGCGATTCGCTTACTGGCTCGTGCAGTTGATGATTGTGTTTTACTGGGAGTGAACAGTAATAAACAGTTCTTGGTCAATTTACTACGCCATCCAGTTGTTGTTACAGGGGATACCAATACTGCATTCATCCAACAGCATTTCCAAAATGATCCGAGCTTACATCATCAAGTTTTATCTTTAGAAACTTTAGCGATTGCTGCGGCATTATTTAGCCAAAATAAAGTTACTGCGGTGTGGCAAACCGGGCTTGGTGTGCCATTACCGTTAAAATTACAAATTGCCGATCAGCAAATTCAATTGCAGGTTTCATCTGTCAATAATACATTTACGGTACAGTTCTGTGATCAATCAGTTTGTATTGATGTGCTTGAGAGAACGTCAGAGCAACTAGTTTATTTAATTGATGGTGTTCGTCGCCGTGTGCAGTATGTATTAGATAGTGATCAACTTTATCTAGACCGAGATAACGGCAATATTGTGATACGCAATGTGACCTATACTGCGCCAGAAGCTACTGATGTTGCCGGAGATGGCAAAATTCGTGCACCAATGGATGGTGCTGTGGTTAATATTCTGGTGAATAAAGGCGATCAAGTGGTGAGAGGTCAAACCTTACTAGTGCTTGAAGCTATGAAAATCCAGCAGCAGATTAAAGCTGATGTAGATGGTGTAGTTGAAGATGTGTTAGGGCAACAGGGTCAACAAGTCAAAAAACGGCAAATGCTATTTACTATTCATACTTAATTGAAAAATACCGCTCTTATTGGGCGGTATTTTTTTATAGCAGTTTAAGTTATTCTCCATCTGCCTCTGCAATCAATTGGCTTGCTTTTTTTAGGCTATAAAGCAGCTGCCCTAAAAGTACATCTCTATTACTTAGGGTAACCATAACCATCGGATGATGGAGAGCAGGAATCGCTGTTAAAATGGCTTTGCCATTGTCTGCATCTAATGTGATGTTATTACAGCCAGTTAGTTGAATCTCTTTTAAAAATGCACTGACCATGGCCAAAATCGAGCTACTCACCGCTGCTAATTTGGTGGTATTAGGGTAGTTCTTGTGGCTCACTGTTGCCAATTCAAACCCATCTGAAGAACAAATCATGACAAAGTCTACACCACGTGTATTCATAAGAATTTTTTGGGCTTCACTTTTTGCAAGTTGTAGCAATTGTGTTGGAGCGGTTCGTTTTTGAACTGGAATACTAAGCATGATCTTTCCCTTGAGATGTTGCGCCTACCTTAACTTCAAGTGATGCAATTAATGATTCAACCATCATTAAAATTTGCTCTTGTTCTCTTGCATCAATAAAAAATAATGGATATCGAAGTTCGTTTTCTGCTAACCAGTTTCGATACTGTTGGAGTGAAGATTCTTTATTTTCATCAATATGCGTAATACCAATCGCAATATTATCATTATAATTTTTAAAGGTTTCCAAGTAACTTTCTAGTTCAGCAATTGGAGTAGAGCTATTGTGATCTAACAGAAGAATAATACCAATCGCACCTTTACAAATAACTGACCAGATAAAATCAAAACGGCTTTGTCCAGGGGTTCCATATAGCCCGATTTTAATACCATCATCTAAAGTAATTTCGCCGTAATCAATCCCAACAGTTGTTTGTGATTTTTGGTGACTTTGTACATCAGTATTAAATGCTTCTGTTTCTAAAATTGGAATTTCAGATAGCGATTTGATCGCTTCTGTTTTACCAGCCCCCATACTGCCTGCGAAGACAATTTTATATTGTTGAATAATCATAGTGTTCCTTAAAAGCCAAAACGGCGTCGAATTTTCCCTATAAAATTTTTTAAAAAATGACTTTCTGTATTTAAGTTTTCTGAATGAGTCTGTGGCGTGTAAAAACACTTATTCGCGGAAACATATTGCCCATTATTTGCCATTAAACATGCTGTAATAAAACGTAGAACAACATCGATAGGTTGGTTGAGTTGTTTAGCTACTTCAGTGACTTTTGCTCCCTGAATAAAACAGGCAGAGAGCTGTAGGCTTACTTTTCTATATTCTTTTTGATAGGGTTGTGGCCAATGATTAATTTTAAAGTAACCATCAGCTGACGCTAAATTCTCAAATTCTTTTGAACACCAAATTAAATTCCACAACCAATCCTGTAAGTAATAATCCTTTTTACGAGAAACCTTAGTAAAGTCTGATGTTTTTGCAAAGGTAAAGTTAAAACTCATATTGGTCTGTGTTTTTTGACGAGAAGGTTCTAACCAAGCAATTTGAGTTCTATTATCAATAATTGCCAAGGTACCCTTGTCATCAAATAAATGTAATTTAATATTTTCAGAGCTATGCAAATTTTTTATAAATTGCTCATCTATGATAGATATTTCATTTAATAAAGTTGAGTTGGAACGAACATCAGTATGTTTTAAAAGAGATAATACATTTGCTTGTAACCATGAACGGAGATGTTCTGTTTTTTCTAAAGGGTAGTGTAAGGTATGTTCGTGTATAGTGCCTCCATTTTCTAAAGGTGTTTTTGTAATTTTTAAATAAGGAAATTTTTTCTTATTAAGAATATTTTGAATATTGTCAGCATCAAAAAAGTTTTCATTAATAATTAATAAATCAATCTGATTACTAGAAATGTTAACCCAGTTAATTCCATATTGATTAGATATCAAATCACGGATTAAGATTTTTAATTCGTCTGAAACTTTTAAGCTTAAACCAGAAACTGCAATATTTATGCAATGGCTATCCATAGTATCATTTTAAATTTTTATTAAGTAATATTGTAATGTAGTATGTGCTCTTTATATTAAGTATAAAGAGCACAGCTTAAATTAATTAACTAAAATCGAGCTCTTTTTCAAAGGACTTTAACTGATGACGAGCCATGGCTAAATTCGACTTGGCGCGATCAAGTACTAAATAAAGGAATAAATTATTATTACTTTCTAAAGGACGAATTAAGTGATAAGCCTTCCCTAATGTAATTAAAATATCTTCAATATTGTCATTTAATTTTAATGCGTTAGCTACATTTCGTTTTGCGCGAATGACTTCTGTGTTTCCAGCAGCTGCTAGCTCTAAATCAATATCCCCACCGCCTTGTGTAGCAAGTGATAAACCACTTTCTGAATCAACAAGTGCAGATGCAATAAAACCATCAATTTCAGTTAAGCTATCTAAAGAAAGTTTAGCCATTTTTTTATCTCTCAGGATTATAAAGTTATAATTACTACTTTTTCCTTAAAAGTAGTTAAAAATCATTATATTTTTACTCAAGTTGAAGTCAATAAATCAAATAAATTTCAAAATTGTTGTTTTAGTAAATAAGTGACCAAAAATGTCATCTTATAAAAAATATTATAAGATTTTTTTTACATTAAATATTTAATACTGTGCTCATGTTTGCATTATATAATTTCTATTATTAATTTTAATAATTGTAATAGAATGTTAAAACAATATTTATTGATAAATTATGTTTATTTAAATAGAAAAAGAGGAACTATAAGTTCCTCTTTTAAATAATTATAATAAAATTAAATAAGATGTGTATAAATACAATATAGGTAACCTAAAATAGCTAAAGCAACAAGAGGTGCGATAACTTTTGACCATGCCGGAATAAAAGTTTCGATAGGTTGCTCTTCGATGTGTAATTCTTCATGATGCGGTTGGGCTTGGTGAACCATTTGGTTGAACTCCTTCATTGTTGCATCCAATGATAGCTCTTCTTGTTCAACAGGTTTAGAACCAATCAGCTCTGTTAGGTGGTTTGTTGACCAAACCCAATCCTCAGCCTGTCCTGATAAATGTTCAACTTGCCCTAAAATGAGCTCTTTTAAACCGTTCTGTCCGAAACCTCCAGTTTCATCAAGTTGATTAAGCTCAGTTAGCTGTAAGGTCAAAATTTCTGAAATACTTTGCTCAAGTTCGGCATTTTTTAAAATCGACTGATTGTGCTTAGAAGTTGTTAAATGACGCGCTATTTCTTGAATATATAATGGATCGGCTGTTTTGATTTCATTATAAATTTTATTGTCGTCTTGACGCCATAAGCTAATTAACTTTCCAAGAGTGAGCACATTCACTTCATCAATCAGCTTATTTTTCTCATTGGCTGGATATTGATTTAAAAGCTGAGGCTTTTGAATTTTTATTTGCTCAGCAAAGTATTGGACTAAATCAAATGCCATACTTTATTCCTCTAAAATTAATCTAAAATTCTTAATGTTGGCTTTTTCTTGGTTGGTTCACTTGTTTCTTGTGCTTCAGAGTCTAGCGTATTTTCTACAGGCGCTACATTGGCATATTCTTCAGGGTCAAAGAATAAACCTTGTCCATTTTCACGTGCATAAATACCCAAAACAGCTTGGATAGGGACATAAATATCTTTAGAAACACCGCCAAAACGTGCTGAAAAGGTTACGGCATCATTGCTAATAAGCAGTTGATGTACAGCATGGGGCACAATATTTAAAACAATTTGGCCATCTTTCACAAATTGTTGTGGTACATCCGTATGTGGTTGTGTTGCATCAACGAGTAAATAAGGGGTGAGTTGATTGTCGCAAATCCATTCATAGATTGCGCGAGCAAGATAAGGACGTGTAGGGGTTAATTCAATAGTTTGCTCAGACATATCACACTATTCCATATTTAATTGTTCATTGTAACGGGTTTTCTCTTGGGGCGTCATTGATTTAACAAAAGAAGGGCGGCTAAAGATACGTTTACAGTACAAAAATATAGGCCGACACTGCTGCTTTGGTAAATCAATTCCCATGCTATTAAGCCGCACAAAAATTGGGGCGAGCATACAATCCAAAATTGAAAAATTTTCGGACATAAAATAAGGGAAATGCTGAAATAGGGGAGTAAGAGAAATTAAGGTATCACGTAATTCTTTTTGCGCTTTTTGCTTTTGTTCTACATTTAAAGTATCTGCATGTTTGAGCATATGATCGGCCAATTTAAACCAATCATTTTCAAGGCGCCAAATGTATTGCCGTTGTTCTGCACGTGCCATAGGAGCATCAGCGTAAAGCTTGCTCTGACGATATCGGTCATCGAGATATTCAGCAATAATTGGAGCGGAAAATAATTTGAGGTTTTGCTCAAGTAGCATTGGTAATTGGTTATAAGGGTTTAGACTCGCTAAATCCTCATCTTCATGATCAGTTACGATCAATTGATATTTAATTTGCTTTTCTGCCAATAAAAAACGGATCCAGTGAGAACGGAAATCATCAGCATGGCTGTAAAGGGTAATTCCCTGAATTGAAGTGTTTTCGACCGACATATCACAAGGTATGGTTGTGTGAATCGGTTAGAATACTAAAAATATGAGTGGAAATCACGGTGCCATAGATAGAGTTTCATATATTTATCTGTTTCGCTCATGCTTAAAATGAATAAGCAATAAAAAAGCCTTGGGATAACCAAGGCTTTTTGTCCGATTCGGTAAACGAATTAACGTTTAGAGAATTGAGGACGTTTACGAGCTTTACGTAAACCAAGTTTCTTACGTTCAACTTCACGAGCATCACGAGTAACGAAACCAGCTTGACGTAGAACAGGTTTTAAAGTTTCGTCAGCAGCGATAAGCGCACGAGTAATACCGTGACGGATCGCGCCAGCTTGACCACCGATACCACCACCTTTAACAGTGATGTAAAGGTCAAACTTTTCAGTAACTTCTAAAAGTTCTAAAGGTTGACGAACAACCATACGAGCAGTTTCACGACCGAAATATTGCTCTAAAGTACGGTTGTTGATAACGAGTTTACCTGTACCAGCTGACAAGAAAACACGTGCAGTTGCGGTCTTACGGCGACCTGTACCATAATTAGTAGCCATGTGCTGTATCCCTTAGATGTCCAAAACTTGTGGCTGTTGAGCAGCATGAGGATGCTCAGTACCAGCGTACACTTTCATTTTTTTGATCATTGCATAACCAAGAGGACCTTTTGGTAACATGCCTTTAACCGCTTTTTCAAGAACAGCTTCAGGTTTGTGAGCAATTAACTTCTCGAAGTTAGTCTCACGGATACCACCAGGGAAACCAGTATGGCGATAATATTTCTTATCAAGTGATTTGTTACCAGTCACTTGAATTTGTTCAGCATTAATCACAACGATGTAATCGCCAGTGTCAACGTGAGGAGTATAAGAAGTTTTATGCTTACCGCGTAAACGACGAGCGATTTCAGTCGCAAGGCGACCTAAAGTTTTGCCAGAAGCATCAACAACATACCAGTCATGTTGAACTTCAGCTGGCTTAGCGCTGAGAGTTTTCATTAAACCACTACCTATTATAGTTGGTTTGGACTATGGAATCTGTCCAAACAAAAGGAGCGAGCATTCTAAACGAGTTTGCTCAAAGTCACAAGAAAAATCCAGTTTAAGTTAGATAATTTAATACATAAACTGATGAATGGCAGATATGTTAAAATGAAACAAATTCTTGTTATATGTCTGGGGTGATTGTGCTGCCTTTATATATCACTTCCGGTGAGCCTGCTGGTATTGGTCCAGATATTTGCTTAAGTCTGGCGGAACGCATTGATGAGCGTCCGATTGTTGTTTTGGCTGACCGAAATTTATTGCAACAACGTGCTCAAAAGCTAGGCATGGACATTAAGTTTTTAGAGTATACAGGGCAAGCTGAATCATGTTTGCAAGGCGAACTTTATATAGAGCACGTCGCGTTAAAAACAGAAGTCATCGATGGCCAATTAAACCCAGCTAATGCAGCTTATGTATTAGAACAATTACGTCGCTCAGCTGATTATGCAATGTCAGGTAAAAGTGTAGGTGTGGCTACTGCGCCAGTACAAAAATCGGTCATTAATGATGCAGGTATTTTATTTAGTGGTCACACTGAATATTATCAAGAGTTCGCTGGTGTAGAGCGTGTTGTCATGATGCTCGCAACAAAAAACTTGCGGGTAGCTTTAGCGACTACACATTTGCCTTTAAGAGAGGTAGCCGATGCAATTACCAAACAACGCTTACATCAAGTGATAGACATTTTACTTCATGACTTAAAAACCAAGTTTAAAATTAATGATCCAAGAGTATTAGTGTGTGGATTAAACCCTCATGCAGGTGAAGATGGTTACTTGGGACATGAAGAGATTGATACGATTAATCCGGTTCTTGAAACTTACCGCTCTCAAGGCATTAAAATCAGTTTAAGCATGCCAGCAGATACTTTATTCACTCCTGATCACCTTAAAAATACCGATGCTGTTCTTGCCATGTACCATGATCAAGGTTTACCTGTGCTAAAATCACAAGGTTTTGGTGAAGCAATTAATATCACATTGGGCTTACCGTTTATTCGAACTTCAGTCGATCATGGTACTGCTCTGTCTTTAGCTGGGACAGGTTTGGCAAAAAGCTCAAGTTTAAATGTCGCTGTCGATTTAGCCTTATCGTTGGCAGCGAGTTAAATTTTTCATGTTGGAAATGTTCTATGTATCAAATTAATGCCCTAAACCCGAAAGATGAAGGGCATAAAGCTCGTAAACGTTTTGGTCAAAACTTCTTACATGATCAGCGAGTCATTGCCAAAATTGTACGCTCTGTTAATCCGCGTCCAGGCGACAATATTGTTGAAATTGGACCAGGTTTGGCTGCTTTAACCTCTCCTTTAATTGGAGAGTGTGAAGCTTTAACTGTAGTTGAGTTAGACCGTGACTTAGCAGCAGGCTTACCAGAACGTGTACCACATCCAGAACGTTTAACTATCGTAGAAGCTGATGCATTAAAATATGATTTTAGCCAACTTGTAAAAGATGGCCGCCCATTACGCGTTGTTGGTAATTTGCCTTATAACATTTCTACACCATTACTTTTTCATCTCTTGGAATTTGGTAGTCAAGTTAAAGACATGCATTTCATGTTGCAAAAAGAAGTGGTAGAACGTATTACTGCTGAACCAAATACAAAAGAATATGGTCGTTTATCGGTAATGATTCAATATTATTGCCAGCCTACCTTTTTATTTGAAGTACCTGCCGGCGCATTTAATCCGCCACCAAAAGTGACTAGTGCTGTATTCCGTTTAGTTCCTTACGAACAAAAACCGATTGTTGCGAAAGATGAGAAAGCTTTAGCTCGTTTAGTTGCACACGTATTTACTCAACGTCGTAAAACTCTAAGAAATAGTCTTAAAGGTATGTTAGCTGAAGATGGCTTCGAAAAAGCAGGAGTCGATCCAATGGCTCGTCCAGAAACTTTGACACTTGCTGAGTTCGTAGCTTTGGCAGATCAAATGGTGGCATAAATGACCAAGCGTTATAACTATATAATTGGAGATGTGCAAGGTTGTTTTGAAGCACTCAAAGCATTACTAAAAGAAATACGTTTTGATCCTGACCAGGATTTTATTTGGTTTGCTGGTGATTTGGTTGCACGTGGGGAGAACTCGGTAGGTGCACTGCGTTTCATTAAGAAACTAGCCGATCGAGGGGCTGCCGCTACAGTATTGGGTAATCATGACTTAACACTCATTGCTTGTGCTCGTGGTCTTAAAGAAATTAAAGAAAAAGATCGTACGCAGGACGTTATTGATGCTGTGGATGGTGATGAACTCATCGACTGGCTGCGTAAACAACCATTATGTTTATTTCCAAATGAACAAACTGTGCTAACGCATGCTGGTATACCTTGTATTTGGAGTGCATCAAAAACGGCTTCGTTAGCGAAAGAAGTTGAAGCGGTATTAGCAGATGATGATCTGTCTGTGCTAGATGCTTTTTTGGCTGAAATGTATGGTTCGAGACCGGATCTTTGGCACGATGACTTAACTGGTAATGACCGTCTACGCTGCATTACCAATTATTTAACACGTATGCGTTTGACCAATGCAGAAGGTACTTTGGAATTTAGTTTTAAAGATACTTTAGATGCACCAATGCCGGAAGGTTATTTACCTTGGTTTGAATTTCCAAGTAAAGCTGCACAAACACATCAAATATTTTTTGGACATTGGGCTGCTTTAGAAGGCAGAACTATTAGTGATCATATTCAAAATGTTGATGGTGGTTGTGTGTGGGGTAAGAACTTAATTGCTTACCGTCTTGAAGATCAGCAAATATTTTCAGTAGTTAACCCTGTGATGTAATAAAAAAAGCCGCAAAAGCGGCTTTTTTATTTTCGAAAATTATTCTAGTCGAATCCAGATTTGATTGCGGCCTAAAGCAGAAACTCCAAGATAACCGCGCATATGTAGACGGTTACCATTTGCACTGAGTTTGGCTTTTAATCCGTAAACTTTACCAGTATTTGGATCTAGAATTTTTCCTCCGGTATAGGTTGTACTATCAACTTGTTTTAAGCCAGTCGCAATATCCAAACCTACAATATGCTTATTGGTATAAGGCGCTGGACAGTTATCACAAATTTCTTTTGGTGTATAACCTGGACGCGGTGTGATTTTTACAACTTTTCCTGCATACGTACCATTCGCCTCTTTACGTATTTCTACGTGAGCCTTAGGTGTGCCAGTTTTATCGTCAATTGTTTGCCAAAGACCGGTAATATCGGCTGCAAAAGTAGCAGTAGTCATTCCCAATAGGAGCAAAGCTCCAACAAAAAATTTCCCCATAATCAAAAATCCTTTTAGATTTGAAAGTCCATCTTATTTCTAATTAATAACGGGTTCAATGTTTATTTAAACTACTTTTTAATCAATGTATTCCAAAAGATAACATGAAGGTTGGTAGCCAGATTGCAGTAAATACCCCATTTAAGGCCATACCAAATGCAGCATAACGACCCGCAACGGGGCCACGCTGCCAAGCTTGAGCAGTTCCAATTGCATGGGCAGCTAAGCCTAGAGCTAAACCTGATGCTCTTTCATCATGAATATGCTTAAGTAAAAATGGTGAAAATGCTGCACCAATAACGCCAGATAAAATCACGATCAGAGTGACTAAAGTTTCTGGAGCATGTAGCAAAGTCGCGATATTTAAAGCAATAGGCGTAGTTACGGCGCGTGTAGCAAAAGCCAAAATAGTAGGCTCAGACATATGCAATAAATAAGCGAGTCCCATTGGTAAAGCAACAGCACTAATACTCGCAAAGCATAAAATGCCAATAACCGATTTAAGAGGTAAGTCGTCATAACGCATTGCAGCTAATGGTATAGCTAAAGCAACTGTGACATATCCTAATAAATGGCTAAATAAATCATTTACGTAAATACGGTATTCTTCATAAGGAACTTTCAAGATTGACAATAAACCAATCACAATGAACATACCAAAAACTAAAAGAGGCACTTGAGGGAAACGACGGTTTAAAGGTTTTGCACAAAGATAGCCAACTAGCGTAATCAAAAATCCATATAAAATCATAAACATTTTATTCTCCTTATAACCAATGTTTGGCCATTTTTGCATAGACCCACAAGGGTATAAGGGTACTCACCACCAATACGAAGAGAAACAAAGGAATTTCTTTACCCATATGCACCAACATAATTAATGAACCTGCACAAATGGGTAAAAAAGCAAAACCACTTTCTTTCATAATTTTATTATTGGTGTCGACAAGTCTTAAGGGGATTTTCTTAAACTTGCGCCAAATGAGTAAGATGATGAGTAAACTAATTAAACCAACTAAGTTACCTAATTCTGGATGACCAAAAGCACGCATAACGACGACTGAGCCTTCACGGAAACCGATAATAAGTAGAAAAGTTCCTACCCATGCTGCCCAATCTATACTTTTGATCTTATCCATATTTTTTATCTCTAAAAGTGTACTTATCAAGTTTTAACTGATCTAGTGCTTGATTTCAAACTCTTCCAATGGTCTTTTAAACTGACTCGCTCGTTCACCCAATATCTCGTCGATAGGGAGTTTGGCTTGACGAATTAACTGCTCAAGCTTATGAGGTGCAATTCGTATATCAATATGTAAAATTCCTTCATCATCATAATGCTCAGATTCGATCACATTTAAAGCATAAAGCTGGGTACGCAATTTGCCATAAGCAGGTTTAAGTTTTAATGAGAATTGTTGAAGTTGCCCCATTAAACATTCTTGGACTGCTTGACGTAGTAAATCTAGCCCTAAACCTGAATGTGCTGAAACATACACACGATCAGGAACATGAGGCTGTGAATAAATAATTTTAGCCTCTTCACCACTTAAATCGATTTTGTTGTAGACACGAAGGACAGGTGAATCTGCTCCAATTTCTTTTAAAACCCCTTCAACAGCTTCAATCTGATCAAGCATGTCATGGCTACTGCTGTCAATGACATGTAAAAGTAGGGTGGCTTCAAGCGTTTCTTCTAAAGTTGCTTTAAAAGATTCAACTAGATCATGTTGTAGGTTTCGCACAAAACCTACAGTATCTGCAAGCACAACAGTACCAATACCATCCCATTCTAAACGACGTAAGGTTGGATCAAGAGTTGCAAACAGTTGGTCGGCTGCATACACATCGCTTTTTGCTAAAATATTAAATAATGTGGATTTACCCGCATTGGTGTAACCTACCAAGGATACGGTTGGGATTGAAGCTTTTTGTCTTGCCGCCCGCCCTTGTATACGAGTTTGATGAACTTTATCTAACTTATCTTTTAATTGTGTAATACGCACACGAATGAGGCGACGGTCTGTTTCGAGTTGGGTTTCACCGGGACCACGTAAGCCAATACCACCTTTTTGTTGTTCAAAGTCAGCAGACCAACCACGAATCAGGCGAGTTGATAAATGTTTAAGCTGAGCAAGCTCGACTTGTAATTTACCCTCATGGGTGCGGGCACGCAGCGCAAAAATATCTAGAATTAAACCAGTACGGTCAATGACTCGGCATTTTAATATTCTTTCTAAATTTCGTTCTTGAGCAGGTGTTAAAGCATGATCAAAAATAACCAGTCCTGCTTCTAAATCACGAACTTGTTCTGCAATTTCATCGACTTTACCGGAACCAATAAAAAACTTAGGATTTGGCTTATTACGTTGCACTTTAATGTGTTCAAGAATATCTGCACCAGCAGACTGTGCAAGTAGAGCAAACTCTTCGGCATCCAGATCATCTAATAATTGTACAGACACACTCACTAATATTGTGCGTTCACCGCCTTGATGCCGATCAACATATTCCACGTGGTTATAAATCCTGAAAAGGCTAAAACTTTATTCTAGTGGAAACTTGAGTAAAAGGGGAAAGGGTTTGCTCTTATCCTTTAGATTATCTACATACATTTTATTTTTTATTTGCTTCTATCGCATAGCGATGCAAGTTTATTCCGAAACGTATAGAATGGCTCGAGATGGGTATAACAATGATTGATCGTTAGTGAAATTTTATGGCTCAAACGCAAAGTATAGTGAATTCAACATTAAAGAAATTTTCAAAAATAGGTTTATACGGGAAAAAAGTTACTTCAGCGACAGCGGCAATCAGTGAAGGTTTTTACTTAGTTTATCGTCATGGACTTTATAAAGATCCAAATAACCCTGTTAACACACGATACGTCCAATATTTTTGCCGCCGTTTATGTAAAGTCTTTAACCTCGATGTTCAAGTGCATGGCACCATTCCGAGAGAACCGGCTTTATGGGTAAGTAATCATATATCTTGGCTTGATATTGCTGTTTTAGGTTCAGGTGCGCGTGTATTCTTTTTAGCGAAAGCCGAAATAGAAAATTGGCCTATTCTTGGCAACTTAGCAAAAGGCGGTGGCACTTTATTTATTAAGCGTGGGTCTGGTGACTCTATTAGAATTAGAGAGCAAATTGCTGGATTCTTAAAACAAAATATTCCAGTTTTATTCTTCCCAGAAGCGACTACTACAGATGGTCATTCTGTTAAAAAAGTTCATGGTCGTTTACTTGGAGCTGCTATTGAAGCAGAGCGTCCGGTACAGGTATGTTTAATCTGTTATGTAAATCGTCATGGCGAATTAGATACCGTTGCACCATTTATTGGGGAGATGTCTTTTGTTGAGCATATTCAGCGTGTTCTAGAAATGCCGAAAGTAACGGCTCATTTATTAACATTGCCTCCTATCTCGGTAGAAGGACATGATGTAAAAAGTTTAACTCAAGAAGTCCAACAAAAAATGGTAGAAGGTTTGGCTCAATTACATCAAAAAGTACTTAAGCCAAAAAGTTAATTACATAAAACCTTCGAGAGGCAGCCATGAAAGAAACTTCATGCCTGCCTTTTGCCACCATTTCATTTCTGGCTCTTTTTTATAAATGACAGGGCCTTTTGAGGTTTCTTGTTGCCAATAAATATTATTATTCGGATCTAGTTTTAATTTATAAGCATACTTATTTAAATTTTCATCCATCGTATGGTGAATTGTTTTAGCCAGTGATGGGCTATCTAAAATTACACCAATTTCAGTATTTAAATAGGCTGAACGTGGGTCAAAATTAAATGATCCAATAAAAACCTGTTCATCTAAAGCCATGAGTTTAGTATGTAAACTTGAGCGACTTAAACCTTTCATGTTTACTTTTGCTTTGGTTGCCAACTCATCCGTATTTTTATTTAAATTACGTTTATCTGGAGTTGGTAAAAACTCATAAAGTTGTACGCCGTTTTTCAAAAGCTCTTTTCGGTATCGACCATAAAATGCATGAACCACAGCAACATCATTGGCTTTAAATGAATTTGTTAAAACACGAACTTCTACCCCTTCTTTGGCGAGGGTACTTAAAATTTTAGCGCCTTGCTTTTCAGGAATAAAATAAGCAGAAATCAAATCAACATTGCTTTCTGGTTTTTCCAAATGATTAATCAATTGGAAATTCAAATGCTCTTCTTTTTTTGCTTTTGACTTAATTTTATCAGGGGAGTCTTTTACAACCTCTGCCTTCACCCAGTCAAACTGAATGTTATGGTCTAACCATTTATCAAAAGCATGCGATCTAGACGTTAAATTGAGAAAGTTTTGAACAGTGGCTTGTTGATAGTGAGCATCTAGTTGTTCTTTCAAACTTTCATATCGTAAACGGTGTTGTTGAGCACTGACAATACTCTGGACTGAGTATGCATATTCATGATTCCAGTAGTCATCAAAAGAATTTACGATGTCATCAACAGCAGCACCGACTAACATGACATCGACATCAGAGAATTGATAACTATCACTAACGTTATAATACTGATTTGTCATATTACGCCCACCAATAAGCGCAACCTGATTATCGGCAATAAAACTCTTATTATGCATACGATGATTGATACGCTTTAAGTCTAATAGCATATCCATCGCACGGTATTTACGAAAACGGTATGGGTTAAATAGTTTAACTTCAATATTTTTATGCTGAGAAAGGGCCAGTAAAACACCTTCCATCTTTTTAGCATTATTATCATCAATCAATAAACGCACTTTAACGCCACGATCGGCAGCACGAATAATGGCATGTAAAGCTAAAGCACCGACCTTATCGTTATCCCAAATATAGTACTGTAAGTCTAAAGTCTTCTCGGCTTTATCAATCAACCTTAAACGAGCTGCGAGAGCTTCTAACGGATCATTTAAAATGTGGTAACCCGTTAAATTTGGATTTTGCTCGCGTAAAGGTGTAATAATTTTTGCAAGTGAAGTTTGAGATGTATCGATATCACGCGCGTATTGAACTGGTTCAACCCGATGTTTAGGTAGCGTGCTACAACCTGTCAAAGTTACAGCAAAACTTGAACAGACAATTAAAGAAGCTTTGATCAAAAAGCCTTTAGCCTGTTGATGAGTTTGAAGCTGTTTGGAATGAAAGGATTGTGCCATAATCAATACATACGATAAGGTGAGCTAGAGTATAATTCGTGCATATTGAAAGATAAATATTGAATTTGATTACTAGCAATCAATATAAGATAAGTCGAGAATCGTAATGTGGAACCCAAATTCAATCATCTTTTGTTTTTACTTTATTTTTTCAATACTTGCCTTATGGGGAATTGTCGAAGCTTGGGTTCATCAATCGCGTACCGAGACGATTCATCCATTTAAAGCTTTTGTTCACTTACTTGCTTTTTATCTATCTTATCTTCTTATTCCACTTTGGTTCTTTAATTTATATGCAGGTTGGATGGGGTATTACTCAATTCATCAGACTATTTTTATATTTTTATTAAGCGGTATTCTCATTTATGCGCGTTTTATAGAACCACATATGGTACGAGTCGATGTTCATCAGTATCGTTTGAATCCAGACCGCCGTTTTAATAAGCCTGTAAAAGTTGCTTTAATTGCCGATTTACATATAGGTTTATTTTCTGGCCATGAGCGACAACTCAAAATCATTGTGAAAAAACTCAATGAGCAACAGCCAGACTTAGTGGTTGTGGCAGGAGACTGGACTTATGAGCCAGAAGATAAGTTGGTGCAAGAATTGAGTGTACTCAAAGATATTCAGGCCCCTGTGTATTCTGTTCCTGGAAATCATGATGAACAATATCCAGGGCCTCCTATTCAACAACTATTAAAAGATGCGCTTCACTACAATGAAGTTATGGATATTGAAGGGAAAATTGTTGAATTTGATGAATTTCGTTTAATTGGTATTGGTGATCTTTGGGCTGGCAAAACCGATATGCGTTCAATGCCAGACTTACCTCAAGATAAGCCTTGGTTAATTTTGTCCCATAACCCCGATACTGTAGATATGGTTCCCAAATTACCTAATCGCCCCTTAATGTTATCTGGACATACTCATGGGGGACAGGTCGAACTTCCTTGGGTAACCAACTATATTATGAAAAAAGTATCAATCTTAGGTCATAAACGTGGCTTTTATTCACATGAACATGCTGATGTTTTCGTCACCGTAGGAACGGGTATGGTTGGAATACCATTAAGATTTCGGGTGCCGCCTACTATTGATATTATTGAGCTTGTATAAAATAAAAAAGCCAATCATAAAGGATTGGCTTTTTTATAATTAGAAACCTAAGGAATAATGACGATTGCAACACGACGGTTAATTGCCCGATTTTCATTGGTTGTATTCGGTACATAGGGTTGAGTTGAACCACGCCCAATAACGTAAATATTTTCCTTTTTAAAACCGTGAGTCAAGAAAAGGTTCGCAACACTTTGCGCACGTTCTTCAGATAACTTTTGGTTGTATTCAGGATTACCTACATCGTCAGTGTGACCAACAATTTTTAATTTATTCAAATCATATTTATTCAATTGATTTGCTAAACGTGTGAGCTCTGCCTCATGACTTTGTTTTAATGTTGCGTCATTAAAATCAAATAATAAGCGTTCTGGTAAACCTAGAGTCCAACCTTCATTAGTAAGTACAAAACCCTCTTTTTTTAGCATTTTTACTTGACGATATTTCAAAGGACCAAAACTCAAGCAGCCTGCAAGCGCAATGCACAGCAATGCAATAAAGGAGAGTTTCAAAGATCTTGTATTCATAAATTAGCCTAAATTTAATTCTCTGGTTTATAAATAAACCAATGTTGCTCAGAAGTCTTAGCCTTATACATCGCTTGATCTGCTTGCATAATAAAATCTTCTGGACTAGACGCAAATTGGGATAAAGCAATCCCTACACTAAAACTGAAATAAATCGTTTGATCATTTAGATGCAAAGGTTCTTTACAGCTTTCGAGTAAATTTTCAGCAATAGATATTAAATGATCAGCATGCGTAATGGAATGCAAAATAACCGCAAATTCATCTCCGCCTAAACGGGCAATAAAGTCTTGATGACGTAAGCGCGTTTGTAACCTTTTCGCCATCTCTTTCAAAACTTCATCACCAGCTAAGTGTCCGAACTGATCATTAATTGATTTGAAGTTGTTGTTATCTATGAACAATAAGGCCGACTTGTTGTCAAAATCCTTATCTTCAAACATATCTAACAATATTTGATAAAAATAATGTCTATTCGGTAATAGGGTAAGCTGGTCATGATGGGCTTGAAAAGATAATTTACGATTTTCCTTTTGCAGTTGATTATCCCAAATCTGAATTTCTTCAAGTAACTCATTAAATACGGTATTTAGATCTTGAAACTCTTTAATTCGGTTATAAGGAAAACGAAGGTTATAAGCTTTTTGTTCACTTACGATCTGAGCAATATTTGTGAGCGGATAAATCGCTTGCATAATTTGACGATAAGTCAAATTCACTGACCACCATAAAGCACAAACAATAAATAACATTGCAATCGCAAGACCGACCATAATCATCTTTAAAAATTGCAATATTTTTTCAGAGCTACCAAAAAGTGTGAGTTCACCTACATTCTGCTGGTGATGATAAATTGTTAAATGTACCGGCTCATTTAAAAACCAGTGATCAAACCATCTTTCTAAAACTGAAGTTTGACTCGACAATTTAAAGCTTTGTGCAATTAAATGATGTTCAGAATCATAAATATGAATTGCTCGAATAGAATGATCATTTGTATATTCATTTAAAATCTGTTCTATCGTGATCTTGTCATTAAATACGACAGCTGGCTGAATACGTTCTAGAAGCGTATGGCTGAGTAACTGCAAATTCTGCTTTGCATAAGTTTCCATAGTAAAAACGGAAATAGATACAAAGGTAAAAGAACAAATAAAAAAAGTAATAGCAAAAATCGTAAATTGAGACTTTCTAAAAAGAGCATGTAGAGAAGTGGACTGATACAACTTAGATATCATAGCCCTTACTCCGCATTCTTAGCCAAGAGTAATACCCTTGGATCAATATGGACCTTGGAGTGGCTTAATGCATCTAAGTTAACTTTAAAAGTGGTGTAATTATTTTGGTCATATAAGCAAAAGATACTACCAACTTCACATTCTGGATTATTAATACTTAAAGAAAGCAAAGAACGATATGGATAATTTTGAATTAAATTTTGTTGCTGCTGAGGAGAGGTTGTAGAGAAATAAACAGCTTGGCAATGCGACTTAGGAAAATCTTTAGCATTAACCGTTTGTACACGATAGTTATAAGATAATTGCTGAATATAAGACTGAAAAGTAGAAGTAATTGAAGCATTATCAATTACACAAAGAGTAGGAGTGCTTACATTCTCCCATTTGCTATAACTTAAAATAGATAAAGTCAGTACATAGAAATTATGTTTTGAATTGGCATACGCAGGCCCACTCGTAGCAAACACTACAAGTATGCAGAATAATACTTTCTTAGCGGAGTGCCACATGGTGAGTTAATGCCAAATCAATTGCACGAATAATCTATTCTACATGAAGTTGATTAACTAAAAAAAGTTTAATATCTCATCTAATTTTGACTAAAAAGCCTAAAAAATGATCGGTTGATGCGTGGGATGTTAAAAAGGTATTGCAAAGGGATTTGGATGGTCTATAATGCACATCCATCGGCGGTGATGCAGATAGAAACTTGTTGAAAAACAGTTACTTGAG
>NZ_JAKTHZ010000049.1:0-55881 GCF_027854645.1 Acinetobacter sp. AOR41_HL
GAATAATGAGCTGGCGATGACTTACTCTCACATGGGTAACCCCACACTACCATCAGCGCTAAGAGGTTTCACTTCTGAGTTCGGGAAGGGATCAGGTGGTTCACTCTTGCTATGGTCGCCAGCACAACTGTTTATGGATACTTGCTTTGGTCTTATTGACTGCCGAAGCGTTTTCCAAATCTTTACAGACTGGGCTGATTGAATCTGATTGTGTTCATTTTATCTAGTGGAATAACTAAATCAAGTTGCTTTGTAGATTTATGAATCGATTGATGCTTTATATACAACTGCTTGGGTGTTGTATAGTCAAGCCTCACGAGCAATTAGTATTGGTCAGCTTCACATATCACTATGCTTCCACATCCAACCTATCAACGTCCTAGTCTCGAACGGCTCTTTAGAGGAATAAATTCCTAGGGAAATCTTATCTTGAGGTAGGCTTCCCGCTTAGATGCTTTCAGCGGTTATCCCTTCCGAACATAGCTACCCGGCGATGCGACTGGCGTCACAACCGGTACACCAGAGGTTCGTCCACTCTGGTCCTCTCGTACTAGGAGCAGATCCTCTCAAATTTCCAGCGCCCACGGTAGATAGGGACCGAACTGTCTCACGACGTTCTAAACCCAGCTCGCGTACCTCTTTAAATGGCGAACAGCCATACCCTTGGGACCTGCTTCAGCCCCAGGATGAGATGAGCCGACATCGAGGTGCCAAACACCGCCGTCGATATGAACTCTTGGGCGGTATCAGCCTGTTATCCCCAGAGTACCTTTTATCCGTTGAGCGATGGCCCTTCCATACAGAACCACCGGATCACTAAGACCTACTTTCGTACCTGCTCGACTTGTGGGTCTCGCAGTTAAGCGCGCTTTTGCCTTTATACTCTACGCGTGATTTCCGACCACGCTGAGCGCACCTTCGTACTCCTCCGTTACTCTTTAGGAGGAGACCGCCCCAGTCAAACTACCCACCAGACACGGTCCTCGTCCCGGATAACGGGACAGAGTTAGAACCTCAACATTACCAGGGTGGTATTTCAAGGACGGCTCCATTGGAACTAGCGTTCCAACTTCAAAGCCTCCCACCTATCCTACACAAGTAAGGTCAAAGTTCAGTGTCAAGCTGCAGTAAAGGTTCACGGGGTCTTTCCGTCTAGCCGCGGGTACACTGCATCTTCACAGCGATTTCGATTTCACTGAGCCTCTGCTGGAGACAGCGCCGCCATCATTATGCCATTCGTGCAGGTCGGAACTTACCCGACAAGGAATTTCGCTACCTTAGGACCGTTATAGTTACGGCCGCCGTTTACTGGGGCTTCGATCAAGAGCTTCGCTTACGCTAACCCCATCAATTAACCTTCCAGCACCGGGCAGGCATCACACCCTATACGTCCACTTTCGTGTTTGCAGAGTGCTATGTTTTTAATAAACAGTTGCAGCGGCCTGGTTTCTGCGGCTGTCATCAGCTCAGGAAGCAAGTTCCATCACCAACAACAGCGTACCTTCTCCCGAAGTTACGGTACCATTTTGCCTAGTTCCTTCAGCAGAGTTCTCTCAAGCGCCTTGGTCTACTCGACCTGACCACCTGTGTCGGTTTCGGGTACGATTCCTGTGTAACTGAAGCTTAGAGACTTTTCCTGGAAGCATGGTATCAGCCACTTCGCTGTACAAGTACAGCTTGCTATCGGATCTCAGTATAGAGTACCCCGGATTTGCCTAAGATACATACCTACATCCTTCCACCTGGACAACCAACGCCAGGCTGACTTAACCTTCTCCGTCCTCTCATCGCATTACACAGAAGTATTGGAATATTAACCAATTTCCCATCGACTACGCCTTTCGGCCTCGCCTTAGGGGTCGACTCACCCAGCCCCGATTAACGTTGGACTGGAACCCTTGGTCTTTCGGCGAACGGGTTTTTCACCCGTTTTGTCGTTACTCACGTCAGCATTCGCACTTCTGATACCTCCAGCATACTTCTCAATACACCTTCATCGGCTTACAGAACGCTCCCCTACCACTTGACTAATGTCAAATCCGCAGCTTCGGCACATAGTTTTAGCCCCGTTACATCTTCCGCGCAGGCCGACTCGACTAGTGAGCTATTACGCTTTCTTTAAAGGGTGGCTGCTTCTAAGCCAACCTCCTAGCTGTCTATGCCTTCCCACATCGTTTCCCACTTAACTATGATTTTGGGGCCTTAGCTGGCGGTCTGGATTGTTTTCCTCTTGACTACGGACGTTAGCACCCGCAGTCTGTCTCCCGGATAGTACTCATAGGTATTCGGAGTTTGCATCGGTTTGGTAAGTCGGGATGACCCCCTAGCCGAAACAGTGCTCTACCCCCTATGGTATTCGTCCGAGGCGCTACCTAAATAGCTTTCGGGGAGAACCAGCTATCACCAGGCTTGATTAGCCTTTCACCCCTATCCACAAGTCATCCCCTGGCTTTTCAACGACAGTGGGTTCGGTCCTCCAGTTAGTGTTACCCAACCTTCAACCTGCTCATGGATAGATCGCCTGGTTTCGGGTCTATACCCAGCAACTAAACGCCCTATTAAGACTCGATTTCTCTACGGCTCCCCTATACGGTTAACCTCGCTACTGAATATAAGTCGCTGACCCATTATACAAAAGGTACGCAGTCACACCACGAAGGTGCTCCCACTGCTTGTATGCATGCGGTTTCAGGATCTATTTCACTCCCCTCACAGGGGTTCTTTTCGCCTTTCCCTCACGGTACTGGTTCACTATCGGTCAGTCAGGAGTATTTAGCCTTGGAGGATGGTCCCCCCATATTCAGACAAGGTTTCACGTGCCTCGCCCTACTCGTCATCATTATGTGTGCCCTTTCGTGTACGGGAATATCACCCTCTACGTTCGCACTTCCCAGAGCGTTCCACTAAAACACACATAACTTAATGGGCTGATCCCCGTTCGCTCGCCGCTACTGAGGGAATCTCAATTGATTTCTTTTCCTAAGGGTACTGAGATGTTTCACTTCCCCTCGTTCGCCTTGCAACACTATGTATTCATGTTGCAATACCTACCTTAAAGTAGGTGGGTTCCCCCATTCAGACATCTCCGGATCAAAGGATATTTGCCGCCTCCCCGGAGCTTTTCGCAGGCTATCACGTCTTTCATCGCCTCTGACTGCCAAGGCATCCACCACATGCACTTAATTACTTGACTATACAACCCCAAACAGTCGACGTTACCTACAAGTTAGTAACTTCAACATTTCAGTTTAGAGTACTGTGTATTTAAACACTGTACAGCTTCAATCTAAATTCATATACCAAAACGCTTGATTCAGTTAATTTGCTAGTTCTCAATTCATTCAGATTAATTGCTTAATCTAAACTCTTGAGTGAACAATTTATTTCAGACTCAATTTTGCCAATCTGTTAATGAATAAACATGCCTTCGTCAGGTCATGCTTAATACCGTGATACTTAAATCACAGAAGTTAATAAACCAAGACCGAAATCTCTATTTACTAATTTCTGTAATCCGAACTTATCTTAAGTTCTGGTGGAGACTAGGAGAGTCGAACTCCTGACCTCCTGCGTGCAAAGCAGGCGCTCTACCAACTAAGCTAAGTCCCCAGCTTACATCATCAGTCATGTATCTTTTATCTATAACTTTAACCAGTCAAAGTCATGGTGGGTCTGACAAGACTTGAACTTGTGACCCCACGCTTATCAAGCGTGTGCTCTAACCAACTGAGCTACAGACCCTCAGATACATCTATGAAGAACAACTTGTTGTGGATTCTTACCAATCGTCAATCTTTCGTTAAGGAGGTGATCCAGCCGCAGGTTCCCCTACGGCTACCTTGTTACGACTTCACCCCAGTCATCGGCCACACCGTGGTAACCGCCCTCTTTGCAGTTAGGCTAGCTACTTCTGGTGCAACAAACTCCCATGGTGTGACGGGCGGTGTGTACAAGGCCCGGGAACGTATTCACCGCGGCATTCTGATCCGCGATTACTAGCGATTCCGACTTCATGGAGTCGAGTTGCAGACTCCAATCCGGACTACGATCGGCTTTTTGAGATTAGCATCACATCGCTGTGTAGCAACCCTTTGTACCGACCATTGTAGCACGTGTGTAGCCCTGGCCGTAAGGGCCATGATGACTTGACGTCGTCCCCGCCTTCCTCCAGTTTGTCACTGGCAGTATCCTTAAAGTTCCCGACATTACTCGCTGGCAAATAAGGAAAAGGGTTGCGCTCGTTGCGGGACTTAACCCAACATCTCACGACACGAGCTGACGACAGCCATGCAGCACCTGTATGTAAGTTCCCGAAGGCACCAATCCATCTCTGGAAAGTTCTTACTATGTCAAGGCCAGGTAAGGTTCTTCGCGTTGCATCGAATTAAACCACATGCTCCACCGCTTGTGCGGGCCCCCGTCAATTCATTTGAGTTTTAGTCTTGCGACCGTACTCCCCAGGCGGTCTACTTATCGCGTTAGCTGCGCCACTAAAGCCTCAAAGGCCCCAACGGCTAGTAGACATCGTTTACGGCATGGACTACCAGGGTATCTAATCCTGTTTGCTCCCCATGCTTTCGCACCTCAGCGTCAGTGTTAGGCCAGATGGCTGCCTTCGCCATCGGTATTCCTCCAGATCTCTACGCATTTCACCGCTACACCTGGAATTCTACCATCCTCTCCCACACTCTAGCTAACCAGTATCGAATGCAATTCCCAAGTTAAGCTCGGGGATTTCACATTTGACTTAATTAGCCGCCTACGCGCGCTTTACGCCCAGTAAATCCGATTAACGCTTGCACCCTCTGTATTACCGCGGCTGCTGGCACAGAGTTAGCCGGTGCTTATTCTGCGAGTAACGTCCACTATCTCTAGGTATTATCTAAAGTAGCCTCCTCCTCGCTTAAAGTGCTTTACAACCATAAGGCCTTCTTCACACACGCGGCATGGCTGGATCAGGCTTGCGCCCATTGTCCAATATTCCCCACTGCTGCCTCCCGTAGGAGTCTGGGCCGTGTCTCAGTCCCAGTGTGGCGGATCATCCTCTCAGACCCGCTACAGATCGTCGCCTTGGTAGGCCTTTACCCCACCAACTAGCTAATCCGACTTAGGCTCATCTATTAGCGCAAGGTCCGAAGATCCCCTGCTTTCTCCCGTAGGACGTATGCGGTATTAGCATCCCTTTCGAGATGTTGTCCCCCACTAATAGGCAGATTCCTAAGCATTACTCACCCGTCCGCCGCTAGGTCCGGTAGCAAGCTACCTTCCCCCGCTCGACTTGCATGTGTTAAGCCTGCCGCCAGCGTTCAATCTGAGCCATGATCAAACTCTTCAGTTAAAATCATTTTGCACCTTATTTATAGACAAGGTGCCAATTCTGGCTCATCAATTACTGACTTAAATTTCGCTCAAATAAACTTCGAGTAATTTAAACCAATCAATCAATGAAAATTATTTCGATTAATCAATCAGTAAAAATCCACACAAGTTGTTCTTCAATTCTCTTAATGATTTTTCTGCTCCTCGTCAGAGACAGTTCCAACACAATACTAAGCTTTTATCTTAACCCTGTAAGCTAAGTTATTCTCGTGTATCGCGTCGGGATGAGTGCATTATAGGGAAAAAAAACCGGTACGCAAGCACTTTTATAAATATCCATGCTCGACCGGTTCTTTTTCAGTCAGATAAATTTAAAAAAATAATTTAAATTATTGATTTATATATTTAATTTATTTTTCCGTTGTTTTGATCTTTATATCTACAATCTTTATAGGCTGTTTTGGTACGTTTTGATGCATGCCATAGTTTGATGTAGGAACCTGAACAATACGGTCTACTACATCCATTCCTTTTACGACTTTACCAAAAACGGCATATCCCGGATTTCCCGGTGAACGGTTAAGAAATTTATTATCTGCGACGTTTATAAAAAATTGGCTAGTAGCTGAATCTGAATCTGATGTACGAGCCATCGCTAAAGTACCACGTGTATTTGCAATACCATTTCCTGCTTCGTTCTTAATAGGTGCTCGTGTTGTCTTTTCCTGCATATTTGCAGTCATGCCACCCCCTTGTGCCATGAAACCTGGGATCACACGATGAAAGATTGTCTCTTTATAAAAACCAGACTTTATATAGCTTTTAAAGTTATTCACACTAATCGGTGCTTTATCGTCATACAACTCTATTTCGATGTTGCCTAAATTTGTTTGCATTTCAACTAAGCTATTAGCCCATACTGAGTGACTACTTAGACCTAGACAAAACAACATCAATAACTTTTTCATATTTTCCTACAATAAGCTTTATAAAAAGATAATTATTAAATCTAATCGCCTACAGCGAAGAATTCTAGTGACTATTTATTAAGAATTTTTAAGTCTATTTGTTTATTTAATCCATGTTCCACGTGAAACATGGATTATTGAATTTACTTAACTATTTTTATCCCAAAATTTTCTGAAGTTTTTACTAATTTCGATAGTATGACGTTTGGCTTTTCTAGAAATTGGAGTCAGGTTAATAAAACCATGAGTCTGTTCCGGAAACTCTTCATAATACATTTTTACGCCATTTTGTCTTAATTTATGACTATATATTTTCGCTTCATCATGTAAGACATCGTGTCCAGCTGTAATCACAAAAGCTGGTGGATTTTTCTTTAGGTTGCCATAGGTGGGTGAAATAATTGGATCATCAAGTTCTACATTATGCTGAGTTGCATAATATTGTGTGACGTAATCAATATCGGTATTTGTTAAAACCAATCCTTCGTTATAGGCATAAAAAGAAGGATGTCTGCTTTTAAAATCTACTGTTGGATAGATAAGTAATTGTGCTTGTGGTGCATAAGCTTTATTTACTGATCTTTGCGCTACAACAGTACTAATATTTCCTCCTGCACTGTCCCCTGCAACCGCAATTCTATTTTTTAATATTTTTAATTGTCTGCGATTTTGATAAACCCATGCTAATGCATCTTCACATGACTGAATTAAATGTTGTGGTGAAACTTCCGGAGCAAGAGGATAGTCGATACTGAGGACCTGTACTTTTGCATATTTTGCTAATAAACGACAAACTTCATCATGAGTATCTAAACCACCTACAACAAAACCACCCCCGTGATAAAACACGATTAATGGCAGTTTCTTATTAGGAGCCGGATGATAATGTCTGGCAAAGATTGTGCCGCTTTGTAGTGGAAGACGAATATCTTCTACTGATTCAATATAAGTTGGTTTTTGACGTATGGCCTGCATTTGTGCATCAAACATTCTTCTTGATTGAATCGGATCAGAGCCAATGAAACCCACTCTCCCCTGTTTGATTTGCACAGCCATCATGCATTTCGTAAATGAATCGAGATCTGGGTATTGATAAGAATATCCTAAAATTTTAGCGAGAGACTCTTGGGCTAGTCGGGGTAACCTATCAAGTGCTCGAGCAGCAGGGCCTTGTCCCTTATCTAGCAATGTTTGAATTTTTTGATTAAATGCTGTCATGCCTGTCTCCTTGAATCCCTCTTATCCTTCATATTTTCTACAGAATTCTTTGTTGTTTGACTATATTCGCATACAACTCATGCAATCAAGATACAAAGGTAAAAACCAATCTACGCTAATCTGATTTATAGCAAATGTCATTAACAAATCTGTCGATTAAAACAGGACTTTTTTGCCAATTATTGTTAACAGACAAAAAGAGGGACTGCTATGTCAGCAAAACTAGTTGTTACTATGTTAGCAACCAGTCTTTTAACTGTAGGCTGTGTTGCTTATCCAGATGATCCTTATTATCGTGGTGGCGGATATGGTTACCATGATCATGATCGTCGCTATGATCGTGATGATCAACGTCGATATAATGATTGGGAACGAAAACGTTGGGAAGAGCGTCAACGAGTATATGAGCAACAACGTAAAGACTTTCGTGAACAAGAAAAAAATCGTCGTGAATGGGAAAAAAGGCACCGTGATTGGGATAAAAAACGGGTAGAAAATCGAGATCATGATCGCCGAGATTATCGTCACGATGATTAAACTCACTAAGATATAAAAAGCCCCAAAGAGATAAGTCTTCTGGGGCTTTTTTGAGGAATATAAATTCTCTCTAATTTATAGAAAAATGAGTAGCAGCTCATTTCATATATGTATCGGCATCATGAACATATATGTTCTATAAACTCATATCTCTTATTTTTAGCAGTGTATTACTGAGCAGTTGCAGAACCTGAAACTGAACCAGAAGCACCAGCGTCTACTTGACCAGGTTGTGCTTGACCAGAAACACCTGCATCGATACCAGCACCAGCATGTACGCCAGATGGGCTAGCACTTGTTTGAGCAGAACCAGAAGCGTTTAAACCAGCTTCTGATGCACAACCAACAGCTGTAAGAGCAACACCAGCAAGTACTACAGAGATAAGACCTAATTTTTTCATGATTGCTTTCCTTTCATTACGACAAACGTTTAAATGCAAAGTTCATCTTCGCGCTGCCTATAATTCACAATTTTTTTTTCTGACGTGCGTATCATTGGTTGTCTTTTGTAGTAATAGAAGTACAAATTCTGCAATTTTTTATTAAATTCATTTTTTTAATATGACCAACCTAATTTGTAAATTAAACCATAGATAAACGATTGTTTAATTTTATCAATTTTTTCTTTTCATTCTGCTTGGCCGTTATATTTAAAATTTTTCCATTTATAGAAACGCTATATAAGGTACGTAGACTGTTACAGAGCTTTTTGGCCCTTAAAAATGGTTTTTCATAAAAAAGCCGCGAATGATCACGGCTCTTTTAAAAGTGAATACGGCTTAAATGTTAAATTATGGCCACTGCATTTCACCTTTTACGACCTTAGCCCCTAACTCTAAGCTATCCACGCTTTGAAGTGTTGGATATTGCTTTTGCATGAGTTTGCTCAACTCAGTAGCATTTTTAGTTGCTTTAGCTGCTTTTTCATAGCTATTTAAATAATTAATTGAAAAGTTAACAGCATCTAGGCCTTGTGGTGCACCTTCTACCATATGAGCAGGTACAACAATTTTAGGTTGAAGGGCTTTAATGCTTTCTAAAGATTGAATGACTTCCACACGATCTTTGGTTTTAGGGGTATCGGCCATCCATAAATGAATGCCTGAAGATACCGGAATACCACCCACGACTGCTTTTGCAGAAGGAACCCATAAATAAGTAAGCTCTTTTTTACCTTTAATCTCGATTGATTCATTCTCAAGTTTTAAAGTTTTAGCAGTGTAAGCTTGAGGCACAATAATTTGGCTAGGTGCATTTGCACCCATTTGTGGCCCCCAATATTTAACTTTAAGCGCTTGAGTATCCTGAATATGCTTTACTGTTTCCGGCGTAGCAATGATCTGTACATTCGGGAAATACTGTTTAAATACGTCTAAGCCGAAATAATAGTCCGGGTCACCATAGCTTACAAAAATAGTTTTTAATGTTTTACCGCTATCAAGAATATTTGCAGCAATACGTAAAGCTTCAGATTTTGAAAATTGTGCATTAACCAATAAAACTTCCTTATCCCCTTTTATTAAGGTTGAAGTCACACCGAAGTGTTCTGGTTTAGCAAGAAAACTCTGAATTTTCAGTTCTTGAGCAAAAGCTGACTGAGCCATGGTTAATGCTGTAGCAGTAGCCAGTGCGGAAGCGGTTAATTTAAATAATTTCATTAGGTATTCTCCTGTTTCATGAAGAACACTTTAAATTGCAATTTATGTAAGATAAACGCACTAATTTAAGATAAACTGTTGCATATATTGTAATAATAGCTAGATATATGGATACTTTAAAAGCGATTCAGGTCTTTGTTTCTATTGCACAACATGGCAATTTGACCAAAGCAGCCGAGCATCTTAATTATTCTCGTGCCATGGTTTCGCGTTATCTTGAACACCTTGAGCATACGTTCTCAACTCGACTTTTCCAAAGAAATACCCGAAAAATATCTCTTACTCCAGCAGGTGAGAAAGCTCTACTCTACTGTGAAAATATTTTACAACAGCAGTTACTCTTACAAGAACTCGCTGCACCTGAGCAGCATAATGGAACAATTCGTTTTACGTGCGGTTTATTTTTGTTTGAACTGGGGGTAGCAGAATGTATTCGACAGTTTAAACGTCAGCATCCACATATTGATTTTGATGTTTACTTAACTGAAAACACCATGGATCTTATCGATGCACAAGTAGACTTGGCGTTACGTATCACTCAAAAGGTGGCCGATGGTTTAATTGCACGACCCGTTTGTCAAATCGAGTCTGTGTTCTGTGCTCATCCTGATTATTTGAAACAGCACAGTCCCCTGCTCCATCCTCGTCAACTTATTCAACATGAATGTATTGCTCATCACAGCCAACATCAATACTGGACACTTTTTGATAATGAACAACAGCCTCAGAACTATCCTTTAAATGTCACTTTTAAAAGTAATGATGTGAATGCGCTTTACGATATGTGCTTACACGCACAGGGAGTCGCAATGTTACCTACTTTATTAGTGGAAAAGGATTTAAAAGAAAAACGTCTAACTCCTTTATTTAAAAACTTTACGGCCCCTGAGTTAAGTTTGTCGGTCGTGTATGCTTCTAGACAGCATTTACCTCGAATTACTCAAGAATTTATAGCTTTTATGATTGAAAAGCTGGATTTTTACTTAAAACCGCAAAATTAAAGCTTTAAATTGCCGTGTACGCTTGAATTTTTAGGCAATGCCCATACTTCATCCCTATTAATGAATTACAGCATATGCATGGCAGTTCAGGTTTTACGCAGTAAATACTGATGCCAAAAAGGACTGTACATGTTTAAAAACCCATTTAAACGGAGATCATCAATGGCTAATGAGCAAAATGAGCAAGCTCAAGACATTCAAAATGAGCAAGCTGAGCAATCTAACGAGCAAACTCAGGCTGAAAGTGTAGAGCAAGCAAACGACGTTACCGTTGAATCTTTACAAGCGCAAATCACCAAACTAGAAGAAAATCTTAAGCTTGAAAAAGCTCGTACTGCTAATGCAGTTTACGAAGCACAAAAAAGCGTAGAGCGTATTCAACGTGAGTCTGAGAAACATAAAGAGACTGTACTTGAAAAATTTGCCAAAGAATTGTTGGACTCTGTCGACAATTTAGAACGTGCAATTCAGGCAGCTGGTGGTGAAGAAACACCTGTACTTGAAGGTGTTAAGTTAACCTTAAAGTCACTGTTAACGACTCTTGAGAAATTTGGTGTTGTAGAAGCTGATACTCAAAATGGTTTCAATGCAGATTTACACCAAGCTGTTGGTATTGATCCAAATGCCAAAGCCAATGAAATCGGCACCGTTTTACAAAAAGGCTATACCTTAAATGGTCGCTTGTTGCGCCCTGCTATGGTTATGGTTGGTCAATAAAATGAGCAAAAGCGAAGCATCGCTTCGCTAAAAGCACAAAATTTGAGAGTTTTTTGATTTTTTTTCATAAAAATGCTTGAAAAAAACCGATTGACTCTCATATCGAATAACAAGCAAAAACATTGCAACAGAATTTTAGAGGAACACACCAAATGGCGAAAATTATTGGTATTGACTTAGGTACTACCAACTCATGTGTTGCTGTACTTGAAGGCGATAAAGTAAAAGTAATCGAAAACGCTGAAGGCGCACGTACAACTCCATCGATCATTGCTTATAAAGATGGCGAGATCTTAGTTGGCCAAAGTGCTAAGCGTCAGGCAGTAACAAACCCTAAAAATACATTATTCGCGATCAAGCGTTTAATTGGTCGTCGTTATGAAGATCAAGCAGTACAAAAAGACATCGGTCTTGTACCGTATAAAATCATCAAAGCAGATAATGGTGATGCTTGGGTTGAAGTAAACGATAAAAAATTAGCACCTCAACAAATCTCTGCAGAAATCTTGAAAAAGATGAAGAAAACAGCAGAAGATTACTTAGGTGAAACAGTAACTGAAGCGGTAATTACCGTTCCTGCTTACTTTAACGATGCTCAACGTCAAGCAACTAAAGATGCGGGTAAAATCGCTGGTTTAGATGTTAAACGTATCATTAACGAACCAACTGCTGCTGCACTTGCGTTCGGTATGGATAAAAAAGAAGGCGACCGTAAAGTTGCAGTTTACGACTTAGGTGGTGGTACATTCGACGTATCTATCATTGAAATCGCGGATCTTGATGGCGACCAACAAATTGAAGTGTTATCAACTAACGGTGATACTTTCCTTGGTGGTGAAGACTTTGATAACGCATTAATTGAATACTTGGTTGAAGAATTCAAGAAAGAACAAAGTGTGAACTTGAAAAATGATCCACTTGCGTTACAACGTTTGAAAGAAGCTGCTGAAAAAGCAAAAATCGAGCTTTCTTCATCAAATGCAACTGAAATCAACCTTCCATACATCACTGCTGATGCTTCTGGTCCTAAACACTTAGTGATCAACGTAACACGTGCAAAACTTGAAGGTTTAGTTGCTGATTTAGTTGCTCGTACGATTGAACCTTGTAAGATTGCACTTAAAGATGCTGGTCTTTCGACTTCTGACATCTCTGACGTAATCTTGGTTGGTGGTCAGTCTCGTATGCCGCTTGTACAACAAAAAGTACAAGAATTCTTCGGTAAAGAGCCACGTAAAGACGTGAACCCTGACGAAGCAGTTGCTATCGGTGCTGCAATTCAAGGTGCTGTATTATCTGGTGACAAGAATGACGTATTACTTCTTGACGTAACACCATTAACTTTAGGTATTGAAACAATGGGCGGTGTATTAACACCAATCATTGAGAAAAACACGACGATTCCTGCGAAGAAATCACAAGTGTTCTCTACTGCTGCTGATAACCAACCAGCTGTAGATATTTCAGTTTACCAAGGTGAACGTAAGATGGCTCAACAAAACAAATTGTTGGGTAACTTCCAATTAGGCGATATCCCACCTGCTCCACGTGGTGTGCCGCAAATTGAAGTATCGTTTGACATCAACGCTGACGGTATCTTGAAAGTATCTGCGAAAGATAAGAGCACTGGTAAAGAGCAATCGATTCAGATTAAAGCAAACTCAGGTTTGTCTGATGCTGAAATCGAAGCAATGATTAAAGATGCTGAAGCGAATGCTGAAGAAGACCGTAAGTTTGAAGAACTTGCAAAAGCTCGTAATGAAGCTGATGCATTAATTTCAAGCTCGAACAAAGCTGTTAAAGATCTTGGTGACAAAGTGACTGAAGATGAAAAAACAGCGGTAAGCACAGCAGTTTCTGAACTTGAAGCAGCAACTAAAGAAAATGACGTTGACGCGATTAAAGCGAAAACTGAAGCTTTACAAAACATTTTGATGCCGATCACTCAACGTGCTTATGAACAAGCACAACAAGCTGGTGGTGCTGAAGGTTTTGATCCTAATGCATTCCAAGGCGGTGATGCTGGTCAACAAAAAGCTGATGATGGCGTTGTAGATGCTGAATTTACAGAAGTAAAAGATGACAAAAAATAATTTGTCTCTTTAAAAAGACCGCGCGAAAGCGCGGTTTTTTATTATTTACAAAAAAATAACAATTATTATTTTTATATTTATTTGCTATTTTTTAGTCAAAAAAGTCAATTATAAAAATTAACTATTTATTATTTATAAAAAATTTAAAGAATTAGAATCACTGTTATTAAATCCATTTATTTTTACATTAATGCCAAATAAATAGATTTATTTATTCCGTTTCTTTAGCAAGATCACAAAATGATCGCCTTCTTTGGTCTCCTTTATCACTTTGACGAATCTAAATTACTTACTAACAATAAGAATTTATTTATATTTTTATTTTTGCCATGAAAAAATTTCTATGGTGGGGAATAAGCTTTTACTTAAGTATGAGCTTACACACAGTTGCTTTAGCTCAAAGCCATTTATCAACTATTTCTTTTAATCAACCTCTAAAATACAAGATTGATTATATAGATCCACGCTTTCATATTACCAAGGAACAATTTGTTCAAATTGGCAAAGAAGCTGCTGAAATTTGGCAGAAAGAAACTGGAAAAACTTATTTTATTTATGACTCACAAGCAGAGCTTACAATTAATTTAGTATTTGATGATTATCAAACTGCTCAAAATGAAAGAAAAATTAATATAAATAAGTTATTACAGCAGCAGGAAGAATGGCGGGAGAAAAATAAAGCTGTTCTTTTATCTAAACAACAAATAGAGGAGGAAACTACCCTTTTGAATGAAGCCAAAATCCAGCTTAATAATAGATTTGAACAATATCAAAAGGATGTAACTATCTTTAACCAAGGAAATGTTGGGAAATTTAATCAAGCTGATTTAATTAAACGTCAAGCTGAGCTAACTAGATTATCATTAGATTTAAAAACAAAATTTTCTCATCATAGTAATAAAATAGAAACTCTTAATGCGCAAATTAAGCTAATAAATCAACATCAAAACATGCTTAATCAAGCTATCAAGGAATTTAATTTAAGCACAACTGATCGTCCTGAGTCTTTTCATAAAGGCTTATTTAGTCAAAATCAAATTCAGATTTATGGCTTTAATTCATTTGATGATTTGCGTTTAACACTTGCCCATGAATTTGGACATGCATTGGGACTAAAACACACCACTGATCCTAAATCTTTGATGTACCCTCGTTTAAAGGAACAAGATATTCATAACTTCAAATTAACACATTCAGATTTAGATTTACTGAGTTCGACTTATAGTTCAAATGACAAAAATCATTAAAACTAACTGATTAAATAAACTAAATAAAATAAAAACTGTTCAAATTTTACTAACAAATAATTTGGCAAATGGTAAAAAATAATGAGACCAAAGTCTCATTTATTTATCGAAATTGTATATTTTTTGATTGATTTTTCATTTTATCTTCTTATAATACGTTTTTTTTTAAATCTCCCCCCTGACGACTATGCGCTTAACATCTTTGTTATTAGGCTTGGCTTTTGCTTTTTCTAATTTTCAGGCCAATGCTCATCTTGCAACTCCTGTAAACACTCAAGTTCAGCAAAAAAATGCTCAACATTTAACATATAGAATTGCTGAAGTTGATCCTCGTTTTGGTTTAAGTCAAGATCAATTGATTCAGATTACTCAGCAAGCTGCTGATATCTGGAAAGAAGGTACAGGTAAAAATTACTTTACTTATGACCCAAATGCAAAGTTAGAAATTCGTCTTGTATACGATGATAGCCAAAATCGTTCAGCAGAGCGTCAAAAAATTTCTGCTCAGTTTAAGCAAGATCAACAACGTGTAATTGATGAACAGCAGCAAATTAAGCAGTTGAAGCAAAATTTAAGTCAAACTCAATCTGATCTTGAAAACAAAAAACAGATCTTAAATGAGAAGTTGAAAAATTTTGATCAACAAATGATGCAGTTTAACGAAGGTAAATTAGCACCTGAATACACAGCAAAATCTCTTGCGAAGACTCAGAAAGATTTACAGAAGCAAACTGTTTCTTTGAAGAAAGATATTGCCGCTTATAATCAGCAAGCTGCAGATTTAAACAAAAAGGTTAATCACTTTAATCAGATTAACGATCAGTTCAATCAATCTTTAAATCAGTTTAAGCTAAATGCCCAAGCTGATGTATTTAAGAAAGGGATTTATAACGGTAAACAAATCACAATTTATGAGTATAGCTCAATTGATGATTTACGTTTAACGATTGCTCATGAATTAGGCCATGCACTAGGCTTAAAACATAGCGATCAACCGGGTGCCCTAATGTACTCAGTTCGCAAAGACAGCGATAAAAAAAGTAATGTTTTAACTGATGCTGATCGTGATCTATTAAACGCTTTACCTCAATAATTAGATATGAGACATAACGATGTATCTATTTTATAAATAGATACATCGAAATTCATGTCAAAGTCATGTTATTGTGGTTGTAAGAGCCGTCTAAAATAGAATGGAGATCAAGATGAGTTATTATCATATCCTGATTGAAGTAAATGACCACATTAGTACGATTGAACAAACTCGAGATATCGAACTATTTGATATTATTGAACTTAAACCGTACCTTCATTCTATTTTGCTGCCTTACTTTAACGAGCAAGAAATTGAGCTTGAAGATGAAAATATTGAATATAAAGATATTTTACATCTTGAAGTTAAACAGACTTTACTGCCTATCGAACATTTAATTGAAGAAGAACAGAAGCAATTACCAAGTGACACTGATGTCACTATAACTGCTTATGAAATCTTTAATGATCGCGACCTAAGCCAAGATGTCACTTCAGTTATTTTTGATATTTTAGAAGCAGTAAAGCTAGATCAATCCATAATTTAGTTATTCAATAAAAAAGGTCTGCATATGCAGACCTTTTTATTTAATGCCTTATTGCATCATTTTTCGTGCTTGTTCCTGACGGAATGCACGTAAAATTTGTTGCCCTGCCCGTCCTGTTGGATTTAAACCTAAACGGGTTTGCTCCTGACGTATAGCAACACGGGTTTTATCCCCAATCAATCCATCAACAGCACCAATATCATAACCACGATTAATCAAAAATTGCTGAATCTCTCGACGCTCTGCACGAGAAGTACCTGGATCATCTGTTGGCCAAGAAGCAATGAATGGTTTCCCACCTTTTAAACGATCAGATAAATGTGCAATTGCAAGTCCATAACTTTCGGCTGCGTTATAGCTATAAATAGCATCAAAATTTTTAAATACTAAAAAGATTGGACCACTTGCTCCTGCAGGCGCCATTAACCCAGCTGGTGTGCTACCAGATAATGCACCTTGAATTAAGGGTGTACCATCAATTCGGGTTACTCCACGTGAACTCCAGCTACTCAATGGCTTTTTAGAGCGACGCCCTTCTCCATCAATTGACATACCTGATGGAATTTTGACTTCAAAGCCCCAAGGCATACCAGTTTGCCATCCAGCTTTATTCAAGAAATTAGCCGTAGATGCCAATGCATCTGCTGTGCTAGATACTAAATCACGACGACCATCACCATCAAAATCAACAGCTAAGCGTTCATAAGTTGATGGCATAAACTGTGTATGTCCAAAAGCACCAGCCCATGAACCTTTAAGTTGATCTTCAGTTAAATCACCGCGTTGCAAAATACGCATAGTGGCAAAAAATTCTGTCCGGAAATAACTTTGCCGGCGCCCTTCACAACTTAATGTTCCAAGTGCCTGCAATAAAGGATATTTTCCAGAAATATCGCCAAAATTACTTTCAACGCCCCACACTGCCACAATTGTTTCAGGCGGTACGCCATAAACTTGAGAGGCACGATTTAAAACATCACGATATTGCGCTAATTTTTGTTTCCCAAGCTCAACACGTTCTTCATCTACAAGACCAGATAAATAGTCCCAAATTGGTGTCGAAAACTCTGGCTGATAATTTAACTTATCAATTACTGAGTAGTCCGGCGTTAAATTTTGTGTATAACGGTCATACGTGCTACCCGAAACACCCGCAGCAATCGCTTGCGAACGTAAATTTGCCAAACAACTCTGAAAATTATTATTAGGCGTGTAAGTATTGCTATTCGTTACAGGAACTGTTGCATTACTAGATATTGTAGAAGTAGAACCATTAATTATCAGCTCTGCTTGAGCCTGAGTCATTGTCAAAAATATAGACCCAACAATACAAGAAAAACGTCGCATATTATCCTAGTTCAATTTTTAAATTTAAATTTGTCTTTACCATACCATTATGGACTCAAAATTTTCAGAGAGAAATCGTAAATTTGAATTCATAATTCCTTCTTTAAATTCATTTCCAGAGTTTTAAATTCAAATTTTGCATCCAGTTTTAAATTTAAAACTTCCAACATCAGATTAATTATTTTTAAATTCAAAAATCGCATCCATACTTTAAATTCAAAACATCAGTTTAAATTTAAATATTCAAACCATAAACCAACTGTGGATAACTTATAAAATCACACACTAAAACTGCCGAAATCCCTATATTCTCTGTATCTTTCATCATCTTTATACGCTACAAGCCCCTCACCACTCATGGATACATGTTTTAAATTTAAAAGTTAGATATAGTTTTGAATTCAAAATACCACTCAGATAACATGCATCTTTTTTAAATTCAAAACGCACATAAGCTAGAGACCCGATTTAAATTCAAACTTTAGGTATTGGGGATAACTTATTTTAAATTCAAAACCACCAAAAACAAGTTATTCTATTTTTAAATTCAAAATTACAACCTTTATTTAAATTCAAAAGCTCAATAGAAGTTATCCACAGCAAGACAATATTAGATTTTTTAATTTTTTTAAATTTAAAAGATAAAAAAAGCGATCCGAAGATCGCTTTTTTGCAAATTTTAACTGAATTAAATGGTCATATCAGCTGTTAATGCGAGTGGTTCTGGCAAAATTTTCGCTAATTGACGGCATAAATTCGTCAATTCATTACTATCCACAGGCATTAAGGTAATGTGGCCTAACTTACGGCCAGCACGTTCTGATTTGTTATAAAGGTGCAGATGAGCGCCATTTAGTGCTAAAACATCTTCAGTTTTAGGATGCTGACCAATAATATTGATCATGACCGTTGGTCGAACAACGTCTGTTGAACCTAATGGTAAGCCTGCAACAGCTCGAATATGGTTTTCAAACTGTGAACATACAGCACCTTCAATTGACCAGTGACCTGAATTATGAACACGTGGTGCCATCTCATTCGCGCATAGGCCTTGTTCTGTCACAAATAGCTCGAGAGTTAGCACACCTACATAGTTGAGATGATTTAACAAACGTGTAATGTAGTCTTGAGCAACAGGTTGTAGAGCTTCACTATTCGGTGCAGGAACGATTGAGTGCGACAAAATACCGTTGTGATGGTGGTTTTCAGCCAATGGCCAAGTCTTCACTTCACCATTTTGACCACGTACTGCAATAATCGAAACTTCGCGAGAAAACTTCACAAAGCTTTCAGCAACTAAGCTTTTTGCAGGACCAAGCTCTGCCCAAGCTGTATCAATTTGGTCTTCTGAACGAAGTACAAACTGACCTTTGCCGTCATATCCACCAGTTGCTGTCTTGAGCACAATTGGTAAACCAAGCTCAGCAACAGCTTTTTTTAAGCTTTCTAGGCTGTCTACAGCACGATACGGCGCAACAGGAATCGCAAGTTCATCAAATAATGCTTTTTCTGACAAACGATTTTGTGCAGTTGCTAAAGCAATACGGGGAGGGTGCAATGTTTTGGTTTGTGTTAAAACATCTACGTCCGCAACCGGCGTATTTTCAAACTCAAGACTGAAAACATCAGCACTTTCAATAAACTGCTTTAAACCTTGTTCATCTTGGCTAGAAAAAACTTGGCCTAAAACACCTGCTGGACAATCTGTATTTGCTTCAAAAAAAGTACATTGAATATTTAATGGTAACGCTGCTTGCGCCATCATACGGCCCAATTGCCCACCACCAAAAATACCGATAGTTTTATCCATTTCAGCCTCTTAAACCTGTCCCGGAATATTGTTGCTTGCAACTTTATCAGTTTGCGCAGCACGGAAATCTGCAACATTTTTTGCGATTTCAGGACGAGTTAAACCTAAGATTTGAGCAGCCATAATCGCAGCATTAGTCGCACCAGCTGGGCCAATTGCCAAAGTACCGACTGCGATACCTGCTGGCATTTGTACGATTGAAAGTAATGAATCTACACCATTTAAAATTGATGATTTAACTGGTACACCCAACACAGGTAAGTCAGTTTTTGCCGCACACATACCCGGTAAATGCGCAGCGCCACCAGCGCCTGCAATAATCACTTGAATACCGCGATCACGCGCAGTTTCTGCGTATTCAAATAAACGGTCTGGCGTACGGTGAGCAGATACCACTTCCGCTTCAAATGGGACACCAAGCTGTTTAAGCATATTGGCAGTATGTTCAAGCGTTGCCCAATCGGACTGGGAACCCATGATAATTCCGACTAAAGGTTGGGTATCTGTTGCGACCGCGTTCATTGGCATTTCCAAAGCGTAAAAATGGTAAAAACTCGACTTGTACCAAGCCAAGCATGAGAGAAAAAGATGAGGCCAATATTATAGCTGTTTTTTCACTCACCCCAAAGCCCAAGTTTATGAGGAAAAAGCGTGAATCCGATGGATTTAACAACGATCTGTCTGAAAACCCAATTTCAAATAATTTTACTGGCTTCTAAATACAAAATAGACACAACCAAACAAGCATAACATGGCCCAAACATAGTCTAATTTAAACGGCTGCTTAAACAGCAACACCATAAATGGTACAAATACAATGAGGGTAACCACTTCTTGGGTAATTTTCATTTCACCCAAAGTCCAGTTTTGATCACTCAAGATTCGAGTTGCTGGAATCATAAAACTATATTCCAGTAGGGCAATAATCCAACCGAATAAAATCGCTTGCCAGAATGGAGCATGGTGCAAAAACTTAAGATGCCCATACCATGCAAGTGTCATAAAACAGTTCGAAATAATTAATAGCACAAAAGCTAAAACCGTTGGGCTCAAAGGCACATCCTTCATCGTCACGATGATTTAAGTATTAATATGGATCAAAAACATTATAAAAGATAAAACTATAATTCAGCTTAAATCTAAAAAATAAAGCTGTACTTTTATGAGTGCCTCAAACACATAGAACAACAACGAATTTTGACTATCTTTTCCAGTTGAGCCTTGCTATCGTTGCTGGCAAATTTATCAATAATGAAAACACAGTAATTCACATTAATACTGTGTACAAAAGCAGTGGAGAAGGCGAGCAATGCATCTGCATATCTTGGGTATTTGTGGCACTTTTATGGGCTCTTTAGCACTTTTAGCTCGTGATTTAGGACATAAGGTAACAGGTTCCGATTCAAACGTTTACCCGCCAATGTCTACCCAGTTAGAAAATGCAGGTATTGAACTCATGCAAGGCTATGACCGTAGTCATTTACAGCCTCATCCAGATTTGGTCATTGTCGGCAACGCTATGAAACGTGGTATTGATGCCGTCGAATACATGCTCAATGAAGGCCTGCCATATATTTCTGGTCCACAGTTCCTTGCTGACCACGTTTTACAAGGCAAACATGTCCTTGGGGTGGCGGGTACTCATGGAAAAACAACTACAACAACCATGTTGGCTTGGGTACTTGATCAGGCGGGTTTAAACCCAGGCTTTTTAATTGGTGGTGTTCCACTTGGTTTTAGTGAAAGTGCTCGTTTAGGCGGTGGTAAATACTTCTGCGTTGAAGCCGACGAATATGACTCAGCTTTCTTTGATAAGCGTTCTAAGTTTGTTCATTATCATCCAAAAACGGCGATTTTAAATAACCTTGAATTTGACCATGCCGATATTTTTGATGACCTAGCAGCAATTCAAAAACAGTTCCATCATCTGGTTCGTACTATTCCAAGTGAAGGCCGTATTATTGCGCCAATTACCGAAACTCATATTGATGAAGTACTTGAAATGGGCTGCTGGACACCAGTGATTCGTACAAGTTTAGAAGCAAATGAAAAAGCTGCTTTGTCTGCCGAATTAATTTCAATTGATGGCAGCCATTTTAAAGTCCTCGAAAATGGTCATGCCATTGGTGAAGTGAAATGGAGCATGACAGGGCAACACAGCGTAGCAAATGCTTTGGCAACCATTGCAGCCGCTCAACATGTGGGTGTTTCGCTTGAAAAGGCTTGTGACGCTTTATCTAACTTTGGCGGTGTAAAACGCCGTATGGAGTTACTCGGTACAGTCAATGGTATTGAGGTTTATGATGACTTCGCTCACCATCCAACAGCAATTGATACGACTTTGGATGGCGCACGTAAACGTTTAGGCGAACGTCGTTTATGGGCCATTATTGAACCGCGTTCAAATACCATGCGCATGGGTAGCCATAAAGATGGCTTGGCACATTCAGCACGCTTAGCAGATGACGTTATCTGGTATCAGCCAGAAGGTTTAGACTGGGATTTGCAACCAGTAATTGAAGCTGCTTCAAACCGCGCTCAAGTCAGCCGTTCACTTGATGAAATTATTAACCGTATTGTTAATGAAGCAGGTGAGGGCGATGCTGTTGTGATTATGTCTAATGGCGGCTTTGGTGGCTTACATCAAAAACTTATAAACGCATTAAAAGCAAAAGCTGCTTAACTTTCTCTCTAGATGATTTAATAAAAAACGGGTTTCAAACTGAAACCCGTTTTTTTTAGTTTAATGGTTTTTAAACCTGCTTTAGCTCTATATCTTCTATAAATTTATTCGAGATGAATAAACGTAACGTATAAACAATACCCATCGCAAACACGCTATACCCCACGTTATTACAAATAAATGGAATACATAAAATAATGAGTGTGGTAATAGGATAAAACCATTTAGAAATTCCAGATAAACATTCAAACTCATATAACATCCATATACAAGTGGTATAAAGCACAACACTCACTGCGACAATTACGCCCATATATAAATCAGAGATATGTGCATGATGGGTAGTGACATCCACGGCAGCGGCAAGCGCAGCACCTACCGCAGCAATACTCACAAAAACAAAATAATGACCATAACCCCATACAAATGGGCGTACACCTTTAAAATGATGATGCTGTTCACTGCGATCAAAGTAAGCCCACCACATTGCAAACATGAGCATCAATCCACCAATCATTAAGAAAACGGCTGGAATATTGATAGATTGAGCCGCAAGCGCATCACGTATGGCATTAAAACTCCCTACGATTGATTCGCCTAAAACAATAATAGTGAGGAGAGCATAGCGCTCTACAATATGATGAGGATGCCACGGTGTAGGCGAATGTTTTTCCGCATAGATAGGAACAAATAACTCGAACACAACCAGACATAAAAATAGAGGTATAGAAAGGACATGAGCAAAGTTAGCTACAAGCCAACCAATTTGTACCAAGACTATACCGATCGCATAGCGGTAAGCCGTAACTCGCCGTTCAGGATCATGTTTTGCTGCGCGAAGCCACTGGGTGACTAAAGCCAAGCGCATAATCACATAACCTACAATAATGATGTCAAAGTCCTGACTACGAAATACATCAGGAATACCTGCGGCCATGACCAAAGAACCCACAATCTGCACAAAGGTAAGGCACCGATATAATGCGTCATCATTATCGTAAGCTGAAGCGAACCATGAAAAATTCATCCACGCCCACCACAGTGCAAAAAATACCATCAGGTAGCTTGGCAGAGCATGCCAGAGATGATTTTCAATAATCGCATGATGTAACTGCTGACCCGCTGTGGCAATCGCAACCACAAAAATTAAATCGAACAATAGTTCAAGGGGAGTCGCTGCTCTATGCGGCTGTTTTGGATCTCTTGGAGATAAAGGCCTCAAACTTAATTTTTTCTGTTTTTCTTGAGTAGTCATAAAATTAACGTTCTCGAATAAAGTGCCAACACGTTAACACTTTAATATTAACGTCCAGATCACGCATTAAAAATTATTCAGGTCTGATGATTAATCTTTACTCATCAATAAACTATATTTCATTTTTGTGACAATTCTTTATCAAGACAATAGCCTTAATTCTTTATCATAGCCCACGTTTTTTGTTCTCGTTTGGAATATGAATGTCTTTAGAAACACTCAACCTTAGCTTATTCCATGTCATCAATGGTGCTCAGGATGCGAGTCAATTTATCATTCGTCTTGCTATCTTTTTTGCTAATGATCTCCTGTATATTCTTTTATTCATACTTACATTTTTATGGTTTTATGGCGATCAAGATTTAAAAAATAGGGTCATTAAATCTGTCTTTTTAACCTGCATATCACTTTTGGTGGGTTATATTATTTCTTTGTTTTATCACCATCCAAGACCGTTTGTGATGGGTATAGGCACCACGTTTATTGAACATGCGCCAACAGCGTCTTTTCCAAGTAATCATATGCTAATTTTTAGCACCATCGCGCTATCTTATTTATTTGCTCAGCGCAAAATAATTGGAATGATTCTTTTATTTTTGTCATTTGTGGTGGCATGGTCACGTATTTATTTAGGTGTGCATTTTCCTTTAGATATGTTGGGTGCTTTTATTGTCGCGCTATTGGTCAATACAGCCGGTTATTACTTTTGGAATGCTTACGGTACAGGTTTAACCGCATTCTTTATTCACCTTTACCAGATTATATGTAAACCACTTTTAGATCGTGGTTTGATTAAATAATCCATAGAACTTTTGGTATTCACACTACGACATTAAGTTCAGTTGCGTAATACAAAAAAATCTGCCATTCTATGTGAAATTGGATAGGTTTTATCCAATACAGAATTTAGTTTGACAAGGGGAGTAGCCTCCTCCAAACATAACAGCAATGTTATGTGTCAGATATCGTCAATACACTTTTATTAAAAAGTCGGTATCTGAGCATCGTGAAATTCATGATGTAGGCAAGACCTTGATCATGTTGATACAGATGTTTAATTCATCTGGCAACTGGTCGAGGTTTTTTTATGCCCAATTGCCGGATGTAGGGAGGATTTATGGAAACAATCGGCAATTTATGGCTGTACGTAGCATTCTTTGGCATAGTCATTGTCATGCTCCTAATTGATTTCTTGGGCTTTAAACAAAAGCAGGGCCAAGATGTCTCAATTAAGCAAGCTGCCTACTGGAGTGTGGCGTGGGTAAGCGTCGCGGTCTTATTTGGTGGCGGTTTATGGCTTTATCTTCAACAAACGGTTGGGGTGACCTTAGCAAACCAAAAAACCATGGAATACTTTGCAGGTTACTTACTTGAAAAGTCCCTCGCGATTGACAACGTTTTCGTCTGGTTAATGATTTTTGCGGCATTTGCTATTCCAGCGGCACTACAACGTAAAATTTTGCTCTACGGCGTATTAGGCGCAATCGTACTGCGTACTCTCTTTATTTTTATTGGTGCATGGTTCGTTCAAGAGTTCTCTTGGGTGCTTTATATTTTCGGTGCGTTCTTGGTATATACAGGCTTCAAGTTCTTAAAAGGCCAAGAAGAAGAAACCAATATCGAAGACATCAAAGTTTTAAAGTGGCTACGTAAGCACATGCGTATTACGCCACAGCTTGAAGGTGACAAATTCTTTGTACGTCAAAATGGTTTATTGTGGGCAACGCCGTTATTTCTAGTTTTAATTTTAGTTGAAGCTTCAGACGTAATTTTCGCGGTAGATTCTATTCCTGCTATTTTCGCAGTAACGAGTGATCCATTTATTGTTTTAACGGCGAACTTAATGGCAATTTTAGGTTTACGCGCAATGTTCTTCTTACTTGCTGGCGCTGCTTCTAAACTGCATTACTTACCGTATGGCTTAGGCATTATCTTATTGTTCATTGGTGCAAAAATGTTATTGCTTGATGTATTCCATATGCCAATCTGGATCTCGTTAAGCTTTATTATCATAGTGTTAGCAATCACTGCTTACCTTTCTTTACGACACAACAAAAAACAATTGCAGTCTTAATTCATTACAACAAGGCATCTCAAGTGTAGATGCCTTGTTATCTAAATTTTTAAAAGAGACTGTACTTTAAAAAAACAGATCAATATCATATGCCAACTAAAAATTTATCTTTCCTAATCAGAAACATAATAGATAACAGCGATTCGGTATTTCATGCCGAACATACTTATTAAAATGTGTGGAGTCTCATGCGTTCTAAAAAAATTAATCTTGTCGTGGTCCCTTTATTACTCACAGCATGTAGCCATAAAGATGGTCCATTAGTACAAGACGTATATAACAACCAATATGACTGTGCTCGCGACTGGAATAACGAAACATGTAAACAAGAAAATAGCTCAAGTGGACATGGTTCTAGCTATGTTGGTAGCCGCTATTTAGGTCCCGCGTATTATCGAAACAATCGGGAAGTTTCTTTTCACGGCAATACCTTACATCCTTACAGCAATTTGAGTGTAGGTCACCCCATTATTTCAAGTACGGCGAAAAGCGCATCTTCTTCATCCCCAATTCGTGGGGGATTTGGTCGTAGCGGCTTCTCTTTCGGCGGCTAACTCCTCAGGCATTCACTGAATATGAAAAGAAAAATATTTACTCCACGTCCAGACTGGCAAGTGGAGCATCAACATATTGGTTTCGATTATTTTAATTTACCTTCTCTCGATGGCTCAATTTACTGGTCTGAAGGGGTTGCTTATGAATTTACGCTTAAGCAGATTGAACAACTTGAAGATGCAGCAAATGAACTGCATCAGATGTGTTTATCGATAGTAGGAGATCTCATTCAACGGGGTGACTATCCTGCTTACTTTCAAATTCCCGAAACCGCTATAAGCCATATTGAATACTCATGGAAACAAAATGCTCCGATGCTGTATGGCCGTTTTGATTTCGCTTACGATGGGCGAAATATCAAAATGCTGGAATATAACGCCGACACACCGACTGGCTTACTTGAAGCTTCTGTAGCGCAGTGGCTGTGGATAGAACAAGTCTCGGGCATTGCAAACCGGGACCAGTTCAATAGCATTCATGAAGACCTGATTAAACGCTGGAAGACAATTTTACCGCGTGGTAGCCATGTGCATTTTGCTGCCTGTCAGGAAGCGGGAAGGGAAGACTGGGGCAATTTAGAGTACTTGATGGATACCGCTTATCAAGCTCATCTACAAGTTTCCGAGCTTTCTATGGAGAACATAGGCTGGAACGGGCAAGATTTTGTTGACCTTCATAACCAGCCCATTCAAAACATATTTAAACTCTATCCATGGGAATGGATCTGGGAAGAAGCATTTTCTCAATATATTCACCCACAAACACAATGGATTGAACCTTGCTGGAAAATGCTACTTTCAAATAAAGCAATTCTGGTTGAGCTTTGGAAGCGTTATCCAAACCATCCATTATTGGTCGAAACCCATACCTATGACCCGCAACAAGCTTTGTCTGGCAAATGGGTGAAAAAGCCGATTTTGGCAAGGGAAGGTGCCAATATTCGGGTTTTACAAGACGGCCATGACCAAGGTGCAGCTTCTGGTAGCTTTTATTTTGATGACTATGACAAATATGGTTATGTCGTACAGAAATGGGTCGATACCCCATTATTTTCAGGACAACTGCCTACACTCGGTTTATGGATGGTCGGACATCAATGTGCCGGCATATCTATTCGTGAAGATTGCTATGACATTATTGGTAATGACGCCCATTTTGCAGCGCATTATTTTGTCGAGTAATAAACGCCTAGAAAGATATAAAAAAGCACTTTTTGGGTGCTTTTTTATTGTGCCCTCAACGCAATCAATCAGTGCATTCTAAGTACATAGCGAATAATAAACTTTAGCTTTTAAAGTTAAATTAGAACAAAAATTCAAAAACAATATTAATTAACCTCATATATTTTAATATTTTTATCTAATTTATTTTCTTAAAAGTCAATATTGGCAAGCTCTTTGCATTTCCAAAAAAGAAAAAAGCCTAGATTTTAGGGGCTCGTGAGAGCCCTGATTTTTTTAAGGAGTGATGCCATGAATGCTATTCCAACTCTAACGCCGCTTGCCATGCCGTGTAACAGCAGTTTTGATGCAAAAGATTGGGAAATTTTATCGAGCCATTGGTATCCGGTAGCGCGTATTCAAGATGTCTCTACTGCGCCTCAACGAGTCACACTACTAGACGTTAATATGGCACTCTACCAGACAGAAAGTGGTGAAATTCATCTGGTCCGAGACATTTGTCCACATCGTGGCGTGCCTTTAACCAAAGGTTGGGTCGATGGTGAGGAGATTGTGTGTCCTTATCACGGTCTACGCTATAACACTGAAGGGAAATGTACTCAAATACCAGCTCAGCCCGAACTAACAAAAATTTCTGATCGTTTTTCTCTGACCAAATTTCCGGTTGTACAAAGATACGGCCTCATTTGGACCAGTATTCATGGTCGTGATATTGCTAAAGCCAATATTCCTGTATTAGATACTTGGGATGATGCAGAGCATCAAGCGATTTTGCCACCTTTTGTAGATATTGGTGGCTCTAGCGGTCGTCAGCTTGAAGGGTTTATTGATGTCGCTCATTTTGCGTGGGTGCATCACAACGCCTTTGCGAATCGTGGTAATCCTGTGGTCCCTAAATATCACACTGAACGTACCAATTATGGCTTAAAAACGGTCTATATCAGCAATGTCAGTAATTATCCGCATGAACTAAAACATCTCGAACCAGAAGGCTTTTTGTGGAAGCGTACTTTTGAGGTTTATCCGCCATTTTCTGCCGTGCTTACTGTCGATTTCCCACAAAGTGGAGTCTTAAAAATTTTGAACGCCTGTTGTCCTATCTCAAGTAATAAGACCCGTTTATTTGTTCCACTTACACGTAATTTTGACCAAACAGGTGATTTAGAAAAAGTATATGCATTTAATGCGCAAATTTTTGCCGAAGACCAAGACATGGTCGAATCACAAAAACCAGAAGAACTACCGCTCGATCTAATGATGGAAGCACATTTTGAAGCAGACCGTTCATCAACGACTTATCGACGGATTTTAGCTGAATGGGGACTAAGTAAACGTTATACGGTTTAAATCTTGGCTAACTGGGGTACAATCAATCGAAAAAAGTGAAAATATATAGGCTATCCATGTCATTGATCGCAAATACCACCGTTGTACGTGGTCGTTTTTTAGATATTCAACAAACTATCTCTGAGCCAACTGATATTCCAAATCAAGTACGTTATTTGGAAGATGGTGTATTGATTAGTGAACATGGAAAAATCAAATGGTTTGGTGCATGGGAAGATGCAGAGCAGCATCTACCTGCTGGAGTTGAGGTTCAACATTATCCAGAACAATTGATTGTACCTGGCTTTATTGATACCCATATTCACTTCCCGCAAACCGAAATGGTGGGAGCTTACGGCGAGCAACTTTTAAGCTGGCTTAATACTTATACTTTCCCAACCGAAATCCAGTTTCAAGACAAAGCATATGCAAGTGAAATTGCCCAGTTCTTTATTCAGGAACTCTTAAAACACGGTACAACCACAGCACTGGTGTTCTGTACTGTTCATCCCGAGTCTGTTGATGCCTTATTTGAAGCCGCAGAACGCGTGCAGATGCGTTTAATTGCCGGTAAGGTACTCATGGACCGTAATGCCCCTGAAGCGCTGTGTGACACGCCAGAAACGGCTTACAGCGATACTAAAGCACTCATTGAAAAATGGCATGGTAAAGGCCGTGCGCTGTATGCGATTACGCCACGCTTTGCACCGACTTCTACACCTGAGCAATTGAAAAGAGCAGGGCAGTTAAAACAAGAATTTCCGGATGTGTATGTCCATACGCATTTAAGTGAAAACAAAGATGAAATCGCATGGGTGAAATCTTTATTTCCGGAACAAGCTGGCTATTTAGATGTTTATCAACACTATGGCCTAACTGGTAAACGTTCTGTGTTTGCGCATTGTGTTCACTTAGAAGATCAAGAATGGCAATGTATGCATGACACACAATCGGCTATCGCATTTTGCCCAACTTCAAACCTGTTCTTAGGCAGTGGTTTATTTCCATTGAAAAAAACTTGGGAAAAACAAGTGAAAGTAGGCTTGGGTACAGATATTGGGGCTGGCACATCGTTTAGCTTACTGCAAACTGTTAACGAGGCTTATAAGGTTCAGCAGTTACAAGGTGATAAACTCTCAGCTTATGAAGCGCTTTATCATGCAACCTTAGGTGGAGCAAAAGCGCTTGATTTACAAGATCAGTTAGGCAACTTCAACATCGGTAAAGAAGCAGACTTTGTAGTACTCAACCTAAAGCCAACAGCATTACAGGAGCTTCGCCAGTCTAAATCCAAATCTGTTGAAGATTCACTGTTTGCATTATTCACTTTAGGTGATGACCGTAATATTGAGGCGACTTATATTTATGGAAACCGTGCTTATCAAAAAGAAACAGCCAAATAAAAAAGGCATTGTTAAGTTTTTGTTATTATTTGGAATATGTGCTCTTGCATTAAAGCATGATCGACATAATCCGCAAAATGATAAAATTTCAGACCCATCAAAGGGTGCATGAAACGTCATTTTGCTTTAAAATTTTACCATTAACTCAGATTTTCGAGGTGTTGCAGGTCAACACCTTTTTTATTTTTTCTTTTATATCTTGTAGGAATCTGCCATGACTGTTGCAATGAGCATCATGATTTCAACCGAAGAAATTCAAGCAAAAGTCAAAGAGCTCGGCGAGCAAATCAATTCTCATTATGCAAATAGTGACAAAGAATTGGTTCTGATTGGTCTACTTCGTGGTTCTGTTATTTTCATGGCAGACTTATGCCGTACCATTACCAAACCGCACGAACTCGATTTCATGACAGTGTCTAGTTACGGCGGCGGTACCACTTCAAGTCGAGACGTTAAAATCTTAAAAGATCTTGACGGTGAAATTCGTGGTAAAGATGTGCTGGTGGTTGAAGATATTATTGACTCTGGCAACACCTTAAGCAAAGTTGTGGAAATGTTGCAAACTCGCGAACCAAATTCGATTCAATTATGCACATTAGTGAGTAAACCATCACGCCGTGAAATTGATCTCGAAGTTAAGTTTTTAGGTTTTGAAGTTGAAGATCGGTTTATTGTAGGCTATGGCTTAGACTACGACCAGAAATATCGTCACTTGCCATTTATTGGTGAGATTGGGTTATAAATTTCATAAAAATGGCACCATAAGGTGCTATTTTTTTATATAACGTTTTAGCTTTGAACAAAAAAGACACAAAAAGTCGCAATCTGCTACAGACAAAACAGTTGGCTCTATCGCACGATAGAATATGAAGCAAAATCATTAACTTCATCAAAAAAACAACTGGAGAACAAATATGTGGTCACTTATTGTTGCTATTGTGGTTGGTTTCTTCGCAGGCTTAATTGCACGTGCTTTACATCCTGGTGATGATAAAGCAGGTTTTATCGTTACTACTTTAATTGGTATCGCAGGTTCACTTTTAGCCACTTATGGTGGTCGTTTACTTGGTCTTTACGGAGAAAATTCAGCTGCGGGCTTTATCGCTTCCGTAATTGGTGCAGTCATCATTTTGTTTATTTACAACTTGATTGCACGAAAAAGCTAAACTTCAGTTCATTCATAAAAAAGCACCTAATGGTGCTTTTTTATTTACAGGCCTAGCTCTTTCCAAACTTCCTGAATTTCTTCAGCAGACCTTGCACCTACTAGTTTAAAACCGTTTGCAAAAATTAGGGTAGGAGTGGCATTAAAACCTAGTTTTCTTCCAAGTTCCAAGTTCCGATCAATTGGGTTTGCGCAGCTCGCAACTGTTGGTTTTACACCTTGTTCAATCAGTTTCTTCCAAGAGTATGACTGGCTCGGTGCACACCAAACTTGTCTAGAAACCACAATAGACTGAGGTTTTAAAGGGTAAATAAACGTGTAAATTGTTACATCTTTAAGTTTATCGAGTTCAGGTTCAAGTTTTTTACAGTAAGGGCAATTCGGATCAGAAAATACAGCTAAAACATGCTGACCATTACCTTTGACCGTTTTAATGGCATCTTTTAAAGGTAATTGCTTCCAATCAATTGAGTTTTGTCCTAGAACTAAGTCTTTGGTTAAATTCTTCTGGTCCTTTAAGCGGATCATGGAGCCTACCAACATATGCTGACCATCTTCACCAAGATAAATGATTTGTTGATCTAGATTAGCACTATATAACCCAGGCATTTCGGTTTTCTGAATATTACTAATTTTTAAATTAGGATATTGTTTTTTAATATTTTCCCGAACTGTATCTACATTAGCGAAACTCAAACTTGTTGTTAGACTAAATAATGCCAATATTCCTAATTTTTTAAGCATAAAACCGACTCGAGGACAGGAGAGTGAACATTTTAGTCAGTTCCGTTAATGAAAACAGAACTGATTACCGAGATATAACCAAACTTCTACCCAGTTATGCTAATGTTTCACGTGGAACATAAATAGGTTTTAAAGTATTAATTTCTACCGATATATGCACGATTTCATCATGAATCGATAAAGCATGACGAATCTGGTCTGCATTCAAAGAAATATCATCAGTTTCTAGCGCTAAAATACAAGAAAATTTACCTTTCGCGACTTTCCAGACATGAATATCTGTAATTTCAACATGTTTTGGAAATTCGGCTATTACTTCCCGAATTTCTTCAACTACTGGATGATCCATTTCAGCATCTAGAAGAGTTTTTCCTGTCTCTTTCATTAAACCAAATGACCACTTTGCAACTAAAATAGCACCTAAAATCCCTAAAAGGGCATCTAAAAAATCCCATCCAAAATACTTACCGGCACAAAGCGCAACAATTGCAAAAACAGAAGTTACAGCGTCTGCAACCACATGTAAAAATGCAGCTTTTTGGTTCAAATCATGGTGATGAGGCCGATGCTCATGGTGATGGTGATGGTGATGGTGATGGTGATGGTGACCATCATCATGAAGTAACCAAGCACAAATCAAGTTAACAATTAAACCTAAAATTGCAATTGGAATAGCTTCGTTATAAAAAATCTCAACTGGATTCAATAAACGTTGAAATGACTGAAAAGCCATAATAATAGCGACAACCATAAGCAAAATTGCACTGCTATAGCCGGCTAAAATCTCAATCTTCCACGTCCCAAAACTAAAACGATGGTCTTTTGAATAATGTTGAGCTGCGCGATATGCAAAATAGGCTAAACCGAGCGCCAACATATGTGAGCTCATATGCCAGCCGTCAGCCAAAAGTGCCATCGAGTTAAAAAACCACCCTCCAAATATCTCTAAAACCATCATGGAAGCCGTTAAAATGGTTGCAATCAAAATCCGTTTTTGTGCTAAGGGATTTCCTTCATCAAACTGATGTTGATGATGACGTGATACACTATGATCCTGCATAAAATTTAAACCCAATATACTCCCTACCAGTATATTAAATTCTACAAGAGAAAACAGATGAGTCACATTGGTCAGGATAAAAAAATTCTTAATCGTGTAAAACGGTTAAAAGGACAAATCAACAGCATTGAAAATGCGATAGAACAAGCAGAATCTTCATGTATCGATATTTTGCAGCAAGTTGCAGCCATAAAAGGTGCTATAAACGGTTTAATGAGTGAATTAATGGAACAGCACTTACATCATCATGTGCTTAAAGGAGCGGAAATCGATCAAAACGAGCTAGAAGAATTTTTAAAAGTTTTAAAAAGATATGGCTAAAAGAAAGTTCTGGATGACACAACAATACGTATCATCCAGATTATTTAAAATTATTTTCCAATGCAGAATGAACCGAAGATTTTGCCTAATAGATCATCGGCACTAAAGTCTCCAGTAATTTCACCTAAAGCATTTTGAGCAAGACGTAGTGATTCAGCAACGAGTTCACCAGCGTTAAATACAACAAGTTGCTCACGTGCCTCTGCCAAATAGAGCTGAGTGCGCTTCATTGCGTCTAAATGACGAGTTCTCGCAATAAATGTATCTTCCTCAGGGTGAAAGCCTGCATGTGCTGTAATCGCATCTACGAGGCCTTGTACACCCATCTCTTGTTTTGCTGAAACTGTAATATGACGGAATCCTTGATAATCACCTATTGCGGCAGATTGACCAGTTAAATCACATTTATTGCCGATTAACATGAGACGACGCGGTTCAATATGTTCAGCAAAGTATTCTTGAGCGAGTTGTAATGGGTCATCACCTTGATTTAAATCGTAGACCAATAACAGCAAATCGGCCTGCTCAATTTCTTTGATTGCACGGCGAATACCTTCTTTCTCGACCACATCTCCAGTTTCACGAAGACCTGCTGTATCAGTTAAGGTAATTGGTAAACCATTTAAGCTAATTTTTTCATGCAAAACATCACGAGTCGTACCAGCAATGTCCGTTACAATCGCTCGTTCTACACCAGCAAGCGCATTTAACAAGCTCGATTTACCGGCATTTGGTTTACCCGCAATAACAACCTGTAGACCTTCACGGAGTAATTGTCCTTGTCGTGCAGAAGTTTGAACGGCATGCACCGACTGTTGAACATCTTCCAGTAAAGCTAAAATTTTACCATCAGCCAAAAAATCAATTTCTTCTTCTGGAAAATCAATCGCAGCTTCTACGTGCAAACGTAAATGAATCAGTTTTTCTAAAACTGTATTAATTTTTGTTGAAAATGCACCTTGCAGAGAACGAACTGCCGAACGAGCCGCAGCTTGAGAGGTGGCATCAATTAAATCGGCAATAGCTTCCGCTTGTACCAAATCCATTTTGCCATTTTCAAAAGCTCGCATGGAGAATTCCCCAGCTTTCGCAGCAATTGCACCTAGCTCAAATAAACGGCCAAGAAGAGCATTTTGAATGACGGGACCGCCGTGCCCCTGTAACTCGACAACATCTTCACCAGTAAACGAATGCGGATTTGGAAAGCATAGGACAATGCCTTCATCCATAATGCTTCCATCAGCATCATAAAACTTACGAAAACCTGCCATACGCGCTTCAGGCAAGTTTTTTTGTGTCAGTTTTTGAGCAATATCATAGGCCTTAGGTCCAGATAAGCGAATCACGCCCACTCCGCCACGCCCTGGTGGCGTTGCAATTGCAGCAATTGTGGTTTGACTTTGCATATTATTCACCTAAAAAACCTAAAATACAGCCAAAGAAAAATCCGCCTAAGATTACCATCTTAAGCGGATTGATTCAGCAAAAGTTCAACGATTAAGATGCTGATTCCGTCTTGTTTAGACGACTTTTCTCAACACTCTTGTTAATAAACCATTGCTGTAAAATGGTAATACTGTTGTTCACAATCCAGTACAACACTAGACCCGCAGGGAAGAACAACATAAATACCGTGAACATAATCGGCATAATGCGGAATACTTTCGCTTGCATTGGATCAGCTGGTTGCGGGTTCAACATTTGCTGAGCAAACATTGTCGCACCCATAATTAACGGCAAGATGAACCAAGGATCCATTGCAGATAAGTCTTGAATCCAGCCTAACCATGGTGCGTGACGTAATTCCACACTTTCCATGAGTACCCAGTACAACGCAAGGAAAATTGGCATTTGTAGCAATAACGGCAAACAACCAGACAATGGGTTCACTTGTTCACGTTTATAAAGCGCCATCATTTCTTGCGAGAAGCGCATACGGTCTTCACCGAACTCTTCTTTCATGCGTTGCATTTCTGGTGCAATCACACGCATTTTCGCCATAGAACGATAACTTTTTGAAGATAAAGGCCATAAAATCATCTTCACCATAATGGTAAGTAAGATGATTGACCATCCCCAGTTGCCTACAATGCTATGGAAGAATTGAAGACCTAAGAACAATAACTTCGCAATTGGCCATAACCAACCATAGTCCACAGTCTGGTTCAGACCAACAGCTAAATCTTTTAATTCAGATTGTACTTTAGGACCTGAATAAAGCTTTGCATCTACTTCCATTGAAGTGCCAGCTGGAACATTAATTACTGGCGAAGTAAAGCCAATAATATTCATATGATCCGCAGACTGACGTGATTCAAGCTTAGCAACATAAGGCTGACCATTTGCTTGAGTCAGTTTAAGGTTTCCTGGAATCCAAGCACTTACAAAATAGTGCTGAACAATCGCAACCCACCCACCTTTAGCATCAGCATTTAATTTTTCTTCTGAGAAATTAGCAAACTTAAGCTTGTTATAGTGTGAATCAGGCGTACCCCAAGCTCCCCCTAAGAACGTCCCTAGAGTAAAAATACCTTGAGAAGACTTACCAGGATCCTCAGAGTTATCACGCTTTAACTGTCCAAACATCTGACCTTGCCAGTTTTGTTGGCTACGGTTAATCACTTGATGGCTTACAACAATCGGGTATTGACCTTGGGTAAAGGTAAAAGTTTTAATAATTTCAACGCCTTCTGGTGTTTTAAATACCATTGGTACGCTTAAAACTTTTTCAGACTGACCCTTTTGATCCTGCACACCCTTAGCATCAGCCAAAGTATATGATGTTTTTTCAACCGCATATAACGGACGACCACCACGACTACTATCTGGTCCATTCAAACCAATTAAGCCAGACTGAGCAACATATGTACGCTTGGCATCATTTTCAAGCATAACAAAAGGTTGATTACTGTCTTTGCTTTTGTCGTGAGAGAGTAATTCAATACGAACAATATCACCACCTTTTGGATTAATCCAAAGATGATAAAGGTCAGTTTGTACTGAAATAAGCTGTTGATTCACAGGTGCTGTCGCATCTGTGGTTTGTGACTGCGCAATATTTGCTTGTGGCACATCGGAAGCCACTGTTGCAGTTTTAGCATTTGGCAAATCAGCAGATATTTCATGTGAACTTACAGCCGCCGCTTGTTGTTGCGGTGCAGTTGCAGCATTTCCATAATCTTTTTGCCAAGCCAAAATGAGCAAATATGCGGTGACAAACATGGCCCCGAGAATTGCAAACCTGGCCCATTGTTGCATATCTATTACCCCAAATGGTTAGAGAGATTTTGCTTCATTAAACGATCACGAAAGGGTACAGCAACATGATGCGTTTGAGAATCTATTTGATGAAACGAAATAAAACGAATTGCTTTTGGCGGTACCGGATCATATCCGGAGCCTCCCCATGGATGACATCTGCAAATACGTTTAGAAGATAGCCAAACGCCTTTGATTGCACCATGAGTTTGTAATGCTTCTATCGCATATTGGGAACAAGTTGGAATATAACGACAACGGGGTCCAAGAAGCGGACTAATCGCAATTTGATACAGTCGAATGAACCAACGCAAAATACGAACCATTGGTCATCTCTTAATTTTGCGAGGTTGGGACAACTTTAGAATGTTTTTTTGCCAAGCGTTGTAATTTTTGCCAAGCAAAATCTAATTGTTGATATAGCTCAGCGTTCGTAATCGTTTCTATACCAACTTTAGGCATTACAACAACATCTATGTCTAACCCAAATTTCGGCTGATTTAGGCGAAAGCTCTCACGAGCAAGACGCTTTATTCGATTTCTTTCATGCGCACGGCGCACTTTTTTCTTAGCAACAACAATACCCAAACGGCTATTAGGCTGTTCGGTGAATTTTGCAAGAAATAAAAAATGGGGTTGATGCACTTTAAAAAGCGCACCATCAAATACACTTTTATAATCTGCAGCACAGCGTACACGACGATCTGTGCTAAAACTGTAAAGTGCCATCACACCCAAGTCTGGTCAGCGAAACAGTAATTAAACAGTTAAGCTATGACGACCTTTTGCACGACGACGAGCTAATACTTGACGACCAGCTTTAGTTGCCATACGAGCACGGAAACCATGAACGCGTTTACGCTTTAATTCAGATGGTTGGAAAGTACGTTTCATATCGAAACTCCCAAAAATGATCTTTCTATAAAGGTCCGCGATTTTATTGTGCAATGTTTACTCTGTCAATGATAAACAGAGAAAGTTTTGTATTTAAGTCAAATTTTTAGTTCTTCATCCTCTCTTTATATTAAGTCAATTTTTACCATTTAAAAGTTATACACAAAGTAATTGTTTATTTTTATTATGACTTTTAAGATATACACTTCTTATTTACATACTTATCAACAAACCTAGATGTGAAATGAGTTTGGATTTGGTATATTTGAATTTAAATTCATATTTTTTAGTTATCCACAATTGGGAGTCACCCTATTAAATAAATTCAAATTTTAAAATTTAAATTTATTCTTATTAGTGTGGACTTTTTCTGTGGATTTGATGGTTTTAAATTTAAAAAACATATATTTGAATTGTTGATAACTCTGTTTTTACTATCTTTATGGATTGTGGATAAGTTTATGTGATAATTTATCCACAGGATGTGCAAAAAGTTATACACAATTGGTTTTGAATTTAAATTTATTCACAAGAGATTTCTTTTTAGTCAAAATCAACCGAATTCGTCATGACAGATGTGGATAACTTGGGTAGAATGGCGACCCCTTCTCATCAGGAAGGGTTAATCTTTAAATGATTTGAATTTAAAACGCAGACATAGGGGATACACATGCTTTGGACAGACTGCTTAACTCGCTTGCGACAAGAGCTCTCTGATAACGTCTTTGCGATGTGGATTCGCCCTTTAGTAGCTGAAGAAGTAGAGGGTATCCTACGTCTATATGCCCCTAATCCTTATTGGACACGTTATATTCAAGAGAATCATTTAGAGTTAATATCTATATTGGCGGAACAATTGTCTGAGGGACGTGTACGTCAGGTTGAAATCTTGGTCGATTCGCGTCCTGGTAGTATTTTGTCTTCTAATGAACAACCAGCAACAACTACAGCTGCTTTACAAAGTGCACCAGTTTCACAACCTACTAAGGTTAAAAGAGAACCAGAACCTGTTGCTAACCCTGCAGTTAGTTCGAAAACTTCAAAAAAGAAACTATTAAACCCACAATTTACTTTTTCGCTATTTGTTGAAGGCCGTTCTAACCAAATGGCAGCGGAAACTTGTAGAAAAGTATTAACACAATTAGGTGCTTCTCAACATAACCCTTTGTTTTTATATGGTCCAACGGGTCTTGGTAAAACTCACTTAATGCAAGCGGTTGGTAATGCTTTACTGCAAGCTAAGCCAAATGCGAGAGTCATGTATATGACTTCGGAAAGTTTTGTACAAGATTTTGTGAGTTCATTACAAAAAGGAAAGGTTGAAGAGTTTAAGAAAAATTGTCGTTCTTTAGATTTGTTATTAGTGGATGATATTCACCTTTTGGCTGGTAAAGAAGCTAGTCTTGTTGAATTCTTTTATACATTTAACGCCTTACTTGATGAATCTAAACAAATTATTTTAACGTCTGATCGATATCCTAAAGAATTAACAGAACTTGATCCACGATTGGTTTCTCGTTTTTCTTGGGGACTGTCAGTAGGTGTTGAACCACCAGATATTGAAACACGAATCGAAATTCTACTTAAAAAAGCTGAGAATAGTGGCGTTGATTTGCCTAGAAACTGCGCATTATTTATTGCACAACAAGTGGTAGCAAACGTACGTGAACTTGAAGGTGCTCTTAATAAAGTTGTCGCAATTTCACGTTTTAAAGGTGCTCCAATCGACCTTGATGTTGTGCGAGAGTCTTTAAAAGATGTATTGGCAATCCGTGCTCGTACAATCAGTGTGGAAAATATCCAACGTGTAGTGAGTGAATATTTCCGTATTCCTCTAAAAGAACTGGTAGGTCCAAAACGGACACGAATTTATGCTCGACCACGCCAATTGGCAATGGGGCTTGCCCGTGAGTTGACTGGTGATAGTTTTCCGGAAATTGGAATGGCTTTTGGTGGGCGAGACCATAGTACCGTGATGCATGCTTGTGAAAAAGTGGTCAGTTTGCGGGAAGAAGATCCTATCTTTGACGAAGATTATAAGAATTTACTACGTCTTCTTCAGAGTTAATGAAATCATAAGACGTTGTTGCAAAGTCTCCATAAGTGCAGCATAGTACACAGCTAAAAAATGAAATGTTTGCTCCAAGTTGCTAGAGGAATGAATCGTGCGTTTGAAAATCGCTAAAGAAAGTTTACTCAATGTTTTATCGCATGTTGTCGGTGCGGTAGAACGTCGTCATACCTTGAATATTCTTTCAAACGTCAAAATTCAGACTAATGGTCAAGCACTCACCATTACTGGTTCGGATTTAGAAGTTGAACTGGTGGCGAGCACTGCTTTATCAGAAGGGGCGTGTCTTGAAGCAGGTGAAACGACTGTTCCTGCTCGTAAATTAATGGACATTTGTAAGTCTTTGCCTACCGCTGCATTGATTGATTTACAAATTACTGAAGATCAAAGATGTATTTTAAAGTCTGGTAATAGCCGTTTTGTATTAGGTACTTTACCAGCAGAAGATTACCCGTTGTTAAATACTGAGAATAGCCAAGGTACGCAAGTACAGGTGACTCAACGTGAACTAAAGCGTTTATTTGAAAAAACTGCTTTTGCAATGGCTGTACAAGATGTACGTTTTTATTTAACTGGTACTTTGTTAGAAATTGATGAAAATCAATTGCGTGCAGTCACAACTGATGGCCACCGTCTTGCCCTTTGTGAAATTTTGGCTTCTTCTAGTTCGTCTCAATTAGTACAAGCAATTGTGCCTCGTAAAGCTGTTGGTGAACTACAACGCTTACTTAGTATTGAAGATGAGCAACTCACTTTGCTTATTGGTCGTGAATTATTAAATGTAACGATTAATACGCCAAGCCGTGATAAAGAACAAGGTGATATTACAGTTCGTTTTACGACAAAATTGATTGATGGGAAATTCCCAGACTACCGCCGTGTGATTCCACGTGGTGGCGATAAACATGTTTTGATTGGTCATGACGTATTTAAACAATCATTACAACGTGTCGCAATTTTAAGTAATGAGAAATTACGTGGTGTGTTCTTAAACTTTAATCAGGATTCTTTACAGCTTCGTGCAAATAACCCTGAACAAGATGAAGCGATTGAGGATTTAGCAATTCAATATCAAAATACGCCATTAGAAATGTCATTTAATGCTCAATATTTACTTGATGTGTTGGGTGTATTAGATGGTGATGATGTAAATATGAGCATGACTGAAGCGAACCAGTCGGTATTAGTGCAAGATCCTGCTCATCCTGACCAGACTTATGTTGTTATGCCGATGCGTGTCTAAACTGGTTTAATTCTATGCATCTTACGCGCTTAAACATAGAACGCGTGCGTAATTTAAAAACGGTTGCACTCCATGGTTTGCAACCGTTTAATGTTTTTTATGGCGCTAACGGTTCGGGTAAAACATCAATTTTGGAAGCGATCCATTTACTTGCAACAGGTCGCTCATTCCGCACACATATCCCAAAAAACTATATTCAATATGAGGCTGACGACGCGATTGTGTTTGCTCAGTCAGCAACTGAAAAAATTGGTATGCAGAAACTCGCTTCTGGCGAGCAGTTGATGAAAGTGAATGGAGATACAGTTGCAACCCAAGGTCAACTCGCCAAATTACTCCCTTTACAACATATTGATCCACAAAGTACAGATATTATTGACCATGGTGCTAAGCCAAGACGTCAGCTTTTAGATTGGCTAATGTTCCACGTGGAACCTGAGTTTTATTTTGCTTGGCAGTATTACTCTCGAGCTTTAAAACAGCGAAATACTTTACTCAAAACAAGACGCAATCTTTCTTTGGCTGACTTAGAGCCGTGGAACAAAATGTTGAGTAATTATGGTGAAATTTTACACTCACAGCGTTTAAGTATCGTAGAACAATGGAACGTATATTTCCAAAATGATTTAAGACAGTTACTGCCTGATTTAGAGATTGAGCTGGAATATAGCCCCGGTTTTCATACAGAGCAGGGGCTCATGCAAGACTTGCTGAATCAGCATCAAAAAGACATTGAAAGACGTTATACAGAGTATGGTCCACATCGGGCAGATTTGCGCTTAAAAACACCTTTTGGACACGCCGATGATGTTTTATCAAGAGGTCAGAAAAAACTCCTGATTATTGCCTTAAAACTGTCACAAATTGCAATGTTGCATGCGAGTAATAAGGAAACTGTGGTATTATTAGATGATCTGACAGCAGAATTAGACTTAACCGCACAACAACGTTTAATTGAACGATTAAGCCAACTTGGTAGCCAGGTTTTTATGACAACTTTAGATCATGCATCGGTAAAAAAACATTTACATGATCTGTCTATTTCATATCAATTATTCAGTGTTGAATCCGGTCAAGTTAGTCTTGCTTCACCATAATTTTTTGATGTTAACCATCTTTGAATAAACCTATATTTGCTAGGGAGAAACCATGAGTTCAGAGTCTCAATCAGCCTCTCAAACAGAACAAACCAATGAAAAGGCTTATGATTCCTCTAGTATTAAAGTATTACGTGGATTAGATGCAGTTCGTAAACGTCCGGGCATGTATATTGGGGATACAGACGACGGTACCGGTTTACACCATATGGTATTCGAGGTTGTCGATAACGCAATCGATGAAGCCTTAGCGGGTCACTGTGATGAAATCATTGTCACGATTCACGAAGATGAATCGGTGAGTGTTTCAGATAATGGCCGTGGTATTCCAACTGATATTCACCCTGAAGAAGGTGTATCCGCAGCAGAAGTTATTCTTACCATTCTGCATGCAGGCGGTAAGTTTGATGATAACAGCTATAAAGTTTCAGGTGGTTTGCACGGTGTAGGTGTATCAGTCGTAAATGCACTGTCTAGTAAATTACATTTAATTATTAATCGTGCTGGCCAAATTCATGAACAAGAATACCATCATGGTGATCCGCAATATCCATTACGTGTGATTGGTGAAACGGATAACACAGGTACGATTGTACGCTTCTGGCCAAGTGCAGAAACTTTTAGTCAAACCATTTTTAACGTTGAAATTTTAGCGCGCCGCTTACGTGAACTTTCTTTCTTAAATGCTGGTGTACGTATCGTTTTACGTGATGAGCGTATTAATCTTGAACATGTTTATGACTATGAAGGTGGTTTATCTGAGTTTGTTAAATACATTAACGAAGGTAAAAATCATCTGAACGAAATTTTCCATTTCACGGCTGATGCAGATAACGGCATTGCTGTAGAAGTTGCATTGCAGTGGAATGATAGTTATCAAGAAAATGTTCGTTGTTTCACAAACAACATTCCACAAAAAGATGGTGGTACACACTTAGCAGGTTTCCGTGCGGCATTAACGCGTGGCTTAAACCAATATCTTGAAAATGAAAACATTCTCAAGAAAGAAAAAGTGAATGTGACTGGTGATGATGCGCGTGAAGGTTTAACTGCTATTATTTCGGTTAAAGTTCCTGATCCAAAATTCTCTTCTCAAACGAAAGAAAAATTGGTATCGAGTGAGGTAAAACCAGCAGTAGAGCAGGCAATGAACAAAGAGTTCTCTGCTTACTTACTAGAAAACCCGCAAGCTGCAAAATCAATTGCTGGTAAGATTATTGACGCTGCTCGTGCACGTGATGCTGCGCGTAAAGCGCGTGAAATGACACGTCGTAAGAGTGCATTAGATATCGCAGGCTTGCCAGGTAAATTGGCTGACTGTCAGGAAAAAGATCCGGCACTTTCTGAATTATATCTTGTCGAGGGTGACTCTGCGGGTGGTAGTGCCAAGCAAGGTCGTAACCGTAAAATGCAAGCTATTTTACCTTTGAAAGGTAAAATCTTGAACGTTGAACGTGCCCGCTTTGACAAAATGATTTCGAGTCAGGAAGTCGGTACATTAATTACAGCACTTGGCTGTGGTATTGGCCGTGAAGAATATAACCCTGACAAGCTTCGTTATCATAAAATTATTATTATGACCGATGCCGATGTCGATGGTTCGCACATCCGTACATTGTTATTAACGTTCTTCTTCCGTCAAATGCCGGAGTTAGTTGAACGTGGTCATATCTATATTGCACAGCCACCTTTGTATAAGCTCAAAAAGGGTAAGCAAGAGCAATATATTAAAGATAATGATGCCTTGGAAACTTATTTAATTTCAAATGCAATTGATGAGCTTGCTTTGCATATTAGTGCAGAAGCACCTGCAATTACAGGCGAAGCATTAGCAAAAGTGATCCAAGACTATCAAGTTTCACAAAAGAGCTTACAACGTTTAACGTTGCGTTATCCAGCAAGCTTACTTGATGCATTACTTGAAGTAGATGCCTTTAAAGCTGATCAGAACCATGACCAGGCTTATGTACAGCAATGGGCTGATCAAGTACGCGAAGCTGTACAAAGACTACAGCCAAGTTTGCGTCCTGAAATTACGCTTGAAACCTTTGAACGTGAAAATGCTCAAGGCGAGAAAACAGCGCATTATTGGCCACGTGTGACGGTATATGTCCATAACTTGCCACATGCTTACTTGCTTGATGCTGGTTTATTAAACTCAGCAGAATATGCACGTTTATTGAAGAACTCTAAGAGTTGGTTCAATTTAATTGAAGATGGTGCATATTTACAGAAGGGTGATCGTCGTATTCAAGTGGCTAACTTCCATCAGGTATGGCAGCACATTCTGCAAGATTCGCGTCGCGGTATGATGATCCAGCGCTATAAAGGTCTGGGTGAGATGAATGCTGAACAGCTTTGGGAAACCACAATGGACCCTGAAAACCGTAATATGTTACAGGTGACTATTGATGATGCAATCGAAGCCGATCGTATGTTCTCATGCTTAATGGGTGATGACGTTGAACCACGTCGTGCCTTCATTGAAGAAAATGCATTAAATGCAGATATTGATGCTTAATTGATAGCTAGATTCTAAATCAGTCTAAGGAGAGAAGATGATGAGTCAAAAGTTTATAGCAAGTATGCTGATTTCATGTGCAGCTTTAGTGAGTCATTCTGCATTTGCAGCTGACTTGGAAGCTGACATGAAAACTTTAGCAAAGAGCACAAAAGCCTTTGCTGAAGCGAAAGATCTCAATAACGCAAAACAGCAGCTTGTGATTATGCGTCAGGCTGCATTATCTTCAAAAAAATCTTTACCTCATAAGTTAGAAGGTTTACCGCCGGAAAATGTACAGGTAAAGCAATATCAAGCGGGTTTAGATCAGTTGGTTGCTGAAATTGATCGCGTTACTGTATTGGTTGATAAAGGTCAATTAGACCAAGCCAAAACTGAAGCAATAAATCTGGTTAATATTCGTAATGAAAACCATAAAAAATTTAGATAGATTCATTTTGATCTAAATAAAATAAAGGGAATGATTGATTCATTCCCTTTATTTTTTTGGTTTATTTGAGTGGATTAACTTGAAAAAGATTAATTTTCTACTAAGTCTGTAACTTGAATGAGTGCGTGGCCAAACAAATATCCAGCTGTTAACAAAAGGCAGATCCACAAAATAGCTCCAGCGACATTATAGATTAAAAACTTTCCATAACTCATATTGCTAGAGCCAGCAGCTAATGGTGCAAAAGAGCGTGCAAAAGGAATAAAGCGTGCCAGAAGAATGGTTTTGCCACCGTGTTGTAAGAAATAACGGTTGGTTTTATTTAAATACTCTTTCTTAATCAAACGTGATTTTGCTTCAAAAATACGGTTACCAAAATGACGTCCAATAGAGTAGTTCACAATATAGCCTAGGGTGGCAGCTATGGTAAGCAAAGTAATCATATAACCCAGATGCATCATTTCAATTACTGAGCAAAGTGCCCCTACAGTTAGAAGTAAACTATCTCCTGGTAAAAAGAACATAAAAACAAAAGCTGTCTCAGAAAAAATGATCAAAAAGAGTATGGCATAGACCCATGCGCCATACTCCTGAATTAAAATAGGTAAAAAATGTTCAAAATTAGTAATAAAATCAATAAAATTCATTCAGTTTGTCTGATCCCGAATTAAATACCTACTCAAGAAGGGTAAAAACGAAGTTACAGAATTTAGTTAAATTATCTGTATATGGCAACCCTTAAGATGTAGCTTAAGTTTTATATGTTATCAAATTTGAATCTATCTCAAAAATTTAACAGCTGAATGAAATATTATTAGAAGTCATTCAAATTTTTATATAGTAGTGCAAATAAAGCTCTAATTTGAACTAAAAGCCAGTACTGGTACTTAAAAATACCAGTACTGATAAGAACTTAGTTTTCGAAAGAAGCTTCCATTTCCTCAAGTTCCATCATGAGTTCTAAAAGTTGCTCTTCATGTTGTTCAAGCTTCGCCTTCAACTCAGTCTGTTCATTCATCAGCTTAAGCAAATCATCTTTACGATTCGCTTCATATAATGAGCTATCTGCTAAAGCTTCTTCAATTTCAGCAAGTCGCGGTTGAAGCTTTTCAATTTGTGATTCAACCTTCTCAATATTTTTACGAATAGGTCGGGTCTGTTCACGACGGCGTGCGGCTTCCTTACGCTGTGCTTCTTTATCAACTTTAGTTGGAGCAGGGACAGCAGATGATGAGTTATTTGCTGCTACAGCAGTCTGAGCATTAATCTGCTGCTGACGCGCTTCACGTAGCCATTTAGCATAATCCTGCAAATCACCTTCAAATTCGGTACATTTGCCGCCGTGTACTAAAAGAAGCTCATCACACACACTGGCAATAAGTTGGCGTTCGTGAGAAACCAGAACAACAGCACCTTCAAAATCTTGTAAAGCCATGCTCAGTGCATGACGCATATCAAGATCTAAATGGTTGGTTGGCTCATCGAGAATTAAAACATTTGGACGCTGCCATACAATCAGTGCTAGGGCCAAACGAGCGCGCTCACCGCCAGAAAAGCTTTCACATGGGGTATCCATGCGTTCACCACTAAACCCGAAACTCCCCAGAAATGAACGTAAAGTGGCTTCACTAATTTGTTTATCTGCCAAACGGGCAAGTTGAAGCATCGGGCTGGCATGGCCGTCTAAAGCATCCATTTGGTGCTGTGCAAAGTAACCAATATTAAGTAACTCTGAAGCTTTACGTTCACCTGCTAGAAGTGGTAAATCACCGACCAAGCTCTTAATCAAAGTTGATTTACCTGCGCCGTTCATACCAAGTAAACCAATACGCGAATTTGGTGTAATTTGTAATCTGATTTTTTCAGCAATTAGCTTTTCACCATAACCTATGCTGGCATTATCTAACGTCAGCAACGGTGAACTCATTTTGGTCGGTTCACGGAAACTAAAAGTAAACGGCGTATCAACATGAGCAGGTGCGAGTTGTTGCATACGCTCAAGTTGTTTAATACGACTTTGTGCCTGACGAGCTTTAGTGGCTTTTGCTTTGAAACGGTCAATAAATTTTTGTAGGTGAGCACGGGTTTCTTGCTGCTTCTCAAAAGCTTGTTGTTGTTGTGCTAAACGTTCACTTCGAGTTGTTTCAAATGTGGAGTAATTACCAGTGTAAAGCGTGAGTTCTTGATTTTCGATGTGAAGAATATGATCTGTAATTGCATCTAAAAAGTCGCGGTCATGCGAAATGAGGATGAGGGTACCTTCATAGGCTTTAAGCCAGTCTTCTAACCACAAAATTGCATCTAAATCTAAGTGGTTTGTTGGTTCATCTAGTAACAGTAGATCAGAACGACTCATTAATGTACGCGCCAAGTTTAAGCGCATACGCCATCCACCAGAAAAGCTAGCAACGTTTAAACGTAATTGATGTTCTAAAAAACCTAAGCCAGCCATAAGCTGGGCAGCTTTAGATGGTGCTGAATAACCGTGAATTTCATCAAAGCGGCCATGTAGTTTAGCCAAGTCTGAATCTGTGAGTTGATCTGGATGAGCAAGATTATTTTGAATATCCCAATATTCTTCATCACCAGAAAGAACAAAATCGATGGCAGGCATGTCTAGAGCTTTAACTTCTTGTGCCATATGCGCCACTGTCCAGACCGAAGGGCGAGTAAGAGTACCTTCATCTGCGCCTAAACTGCCTAGTAATGCTGCAAATAATGTTGATTTACCTGCACCATTGACCCCAGTCAGACCAATCTTCCAACCTGGGTGTAATTGCATAGACGCTTTTTGAAAGAGAACACGTCCACCGCGGCGTAAAGAAACTTGGTCAAATTGAATCATCTTGTCTTATCGAGGTGAGTTAGGGATGCTGTATTTTAAAGAGAACTGAACCTGAAAACAAAACTTTCAGAGTTTTAGTTTCTAAATGTTGAGATTGCATGGCTTAACCTATCTTTATTAAAGCTATTCGTCTGAAAATATCTAAATTTTTAACGAGATAGACCACATTCTAAAAAATATGGCTAAAATAAAAACAATTTAAAACTTGGTTGATAAATGAACTCCTAATAAAACTAGACTAAGGAAAGTCAAATGAAAAAAGGATTGGGGATAATTGGTGCAGTATTTTGCTGTGCTATGGGAACAGCACATGCTGGGCAAAATGTATGTGTATTCGATTTATTGGGAAAATCAGGTGAATCCTACAAAATGATGGAAGAGTGGGCACTGGCAGCGAAAAGTTGGCAGGCCGACATTACTTTAATTCCATTTCAAGACGAAGCTTTGGTAGATCGTAGACTGCGTGAGGGCAAATGTGACGCAGCTTATATGACCTCAATGCGAGCGCGAAATTACAATAAATTTGCAGGTTCGATTGATGCTATTGGTGGGGTGACAAGTAATGCAATTGCTCAAAAGGCAATTAGTTACGTTTTAGACCAACGTAATAAACATCGTATGGTAACTGCACAAAATGGAACAAACTACGAGGTGGTGGGGATTGTCCAGATTGGTTTGGCTTACTTGTTTGTAAGAGATAAAAGCCTCAACTCAATTGAAAAAGTACGCGGTACTAAATTTGCTATTTTACAATATGACGCAGCCCAAAAAATTATGGTGGAAAGTGTAGGTGCCCATCCTATTCCATCAGAAATTACAGATTTTGTGAAAAAATTTAATAATGGCCAAGTCGACGCCATTGCTGCCCCTGCTTATGCGTATAAACCATTAGAAATAGGCAAAGGTATTGGAACAAATGGGGCAATGTTTACTTTTCCCGTAGTCAACGTTACAGGGGACTTAATTGCAAGAAGTGATAGGTTTCCAGCCAATTTTGGAATGAAGTCTCGTGACTGGTTTATTAAGCAATTACCGCAAAATTTTGCGATGGTGAAACGGTTGGAAGCTGGAGTACCCTCTAAAATTAAAATCAATTTTTCAGTTGAAGATAAACTGAAATATCAAAAAATATTACGAGAAGGTCGCCTTGGCCTTACAAAGCAAGGAGTATATGACGCAACCATGATGAGTGTACTAAAACGTGCACGATGTACCATTGAACGAACAAATTTTGAATGTACGCTCAATGGTGAGTAGTTTGTTTTTTAATCACAAAATCGCTACACATATTTCAAAGCTGAATATGGGTATGAAAATTGTGAATATAAAAAGTAACTTACGGAAAATTAGTAGTTTTTAATTTTGATAAATAATTTAAATAGCACAAACAATGATCCAATGAGATAAAAATATTTGAGTAAAAGCTCTATTTTTTTCTAAAAAACATGATTAATATCTGTGTTTGAAAGGAAACTTCAAACAAAAAATCTGTTCCGTGGAAGGATGAAGAAAATGAAAAAAATCGTACTTGCTATGGCTGCCGCTTCTGTTGTTGGTTTTTCTGCTTCAGCGCAAGCAGCGAGTACCGTGTGTGTATTCGACCTCTTAGGAAAAGCAGGCGACTCATATAAAATGATGGAAGAATGGGCTCTAGCTGCAAAAGGCTGGGGTACTGAAATTAACTTGGTTCCTCGTCAGGACGAGGCTGTTGCAGATAATGATTTCAAAGCTGGTAAATGTGATGCGGTAGCAATGACTGCTATGCGCGCACGCCAATATAACAAATTCGCAGGATCAATCGACTCGCTTGGTGGTGTTCCTAATAACCAAATCGCGCAACGTGCTATTACTTATGTATTAGATGCACGTAATGCTGCCAAAATGACAACTAACCTTGGTGGTAAAAAATACGAAGTTGCTGGTATCTCTCCGCTAGGTTCAGCATTCATTTTCGTACGTGACAAAAACATCAACTCTGTTGAAAAAGCTGCGGGTAAAAAATTCGCCGTGTTAGGCTATGACGATGCACAAAAAATTATGGTGCAGCGTGTAGGTGCTCAGGCGGTTCTTTCTGATATTTCAAACTTTGCTGCTAAATTTAACAATGGTCAGGTAGATATGGTAGGTGCGCCTGCTTATGCATACAAACCATTAGAATTAAACAAAGGTTTGGGTGCAAATGGTGTAATGTGGAACTTCCCAGTATTACATGTAACTGCTGACCTAGTATTACGTGCTGATAAATTCCCTGCTGGCTTTGGCCAAAAGTCTCGTGACTGGTTCGTGAAACAATTACCTAAAAACTTTGCAATGATTAACCGTTTAGAAGCGCAAATTCCAGGTAAATATAAAATGAACCTAAGTGCTGAAGACAAACTTAAGTATCAAAAAATGTTACGTGATGGCCGTATGGACTTAACTAAACGTGGTATTTACGATGCTGGTATGATGTCTGTATTGAAAAAAGCACGTTGTTCTGTAGACAAAGCTAACTTTGAATGTTCAATGCCTGGTGAATAATTCATATTGATCTTAAAAGCCTAGACTTAGTTCTAGGCTTTTTTGCTTTATATAGGCTGTCAATTCAGCCATTGTGGTGAATTGAAAAGTCGCTAATCTAATTTGAAGATAAAACTTCATCTGGATATATGAAGGTATAAAAACTGAACAAGGATGTGAGTGATCAAAGAAGTACTATCGATATTTAAATATCTATTTTTCTTTAATTGAGCTCATATAAACAGAATTGCTCGTAAAAATATCTTAAACGCAAATTTTAGATGAAGCATATCTCATGAGAATCATGCCGACCAGCGTGAAATTTCTTGATGCTAAAAACAAAAAATCTACAAGGAAAGGAAAAGAATATGCGATTTTCCAAAACGCTTTTACTTGCGATGGGACTCACAACAATTTCATTTGCAGCCGAAGCCAAACAAACTATTTGTGTTTTTGACTTCGTTGGTAAAAATGGTGACGTCTATGCACTCATGAAAGATTATCAGCTTGCAGCGAAAAACTGGGGAGCTGATATCGAACTCAAAGTAAATCAAAACGAAGCAGTGATTGCTGAAGATTTTAAAGCTGGTAAGTGTGATGGCATTAGCGTATCGGGTATGCGTGGGCGTCAATTCAACTCATTTACAGGTTCATTAGATGCTATTGGTGCGATTCCCGATCTCAAACTTGCTGTTAAAGTCATGCAAGGTTTGGCGAGTCCAACCTTTAGTAAATATATGGTGAATGGGCGCTATGAAGTCGTTGGTGTTATTCCGGTAGGGGACGCTTACCTTTTAGTAAACGACCGTAGTATTAATACAGTGGCGAAAGCTGCGGGTAAAAAAATTGCTGTACTAGATTACGATGAAGCGCAAAAAATTATGGTTCAGCAGGTAGGGGCACAGGCTGTGAGTGCTGATGTGACTAACTTTGGAGCTAAATTTAATAATCATCAGGTTGATATTATTGGTGCCCCAGCAGCAGCTTTTAAACCTTTAGAACTACAAAAAGGCTTAGGTACGAAAGGAGCAATCGTTAACTATCCAATCTTACAGGTGACTGGAAATATTATTATCCGTCCAGATAAATTCCCAACTGGATTTGGTCAAAAATCTAGAGAGTGGGTGGCAGGCCAGTTACCACGTGCCTTTACTATCTTAGGTAAAATGAAAGCGGATATTCCGCAAAAATACTGGATGGATGTACCTGCTGCGGATAAACCAGGCTATCAAAAGCTTATGCGTGAATCACGAATTAACCTTACAAAGCGCGGCGTTTATGATAAACGGATGATGAAACTATTATGGCAATTCCGTTGTAAGCAAGACGCGAAAAACTTTGAATGTGGCTTACAAGATGAGAATTACAAATAATCTTGATAAAAATACTCAAGATTCGCTTTAAACTTCGAAGACAGACCCTATATTGATTATGCTATACTCAATATAGGGTCTTTTTTATTTTGAAAGGCACAGCAAAATCCGAGGAACAATCATCATGAATGCCCAAGCTCTAGTTTTGACAGATAATGCTGCCAATAAGGTACGCCAACTCCGTGATAGTGAAGGGAATGACGATCTCATGTTACGTGTATATGTAACCGGAGGCGGGTGTTCAGGGTTTTCATACGGCTTCAATTTCGCCGAAAGCGTAAATGAAGATGATGCTGAATTTGTAAATGGCGATGTAAAGATGCTGGTTGACTCGCTCAGCTATCAATATTTAGTTGGCTCAGTGGTTGATTACGTTGAAGGCCTTGAAGGTTCACGCTTTATTGTGCAGAACCCAAATGCGACAACAACTTGTGGTTGTGGTTCTTCGTTCTCGATTTAAAAAGAATTTTAAATAAAAAAGCCTCTCTATTTTGAGAGGTTTTTTTATTGATGAAATCATCCGCGATCATCTATAGATTCTAAAAAGTATTGCACGAGTTCAGGTGCATTCTGATAAGGAATCCAATGAGAAGCGTTCATGAAAATAGCTTTATAACTATTTTTAAAATAACGTGAGTTTAGCTCGGCGCTTTTTTCAGTAACGGCAATATCATCTTTACCCCAAATAAACAGAGTTGGCACATCTATTAATTTAAAAGGATTCTGAGGTTTATCCCAGAAAAATCCACGATACCAATTCAACGCCGTAGTTAGCCTATTTTCTTTTATAAACTCCGTCTCGAATATTTCAATTTGCTGCTCGGTCATGCCAGATGACTTAAGAAAGTTACGGCCTAATTTAGGCATCTTTTTAAATAAAAGTTCGGGGAGAATCGGGAGCTGAAAAATTGCAAAATAATAAGATTTAAAAAGTTGTCTGCTGCTTAAACAAGCTTTTAAAAAAGCAGCTTGATGAGGTACAGAAACTAAAGTGAGATGTTGAATATATTGTGGATACTTCATGGTTACACTAGACGCAATTACAGAACCCCAATCATGCCCAATTAAATAAACTGGCTGACCAAGCTGCTCAATAAAACTTGCTACATCTTCGACTAGCTCACTTAAAGCATATTCAAAGCGGCTTTCCGGTCTAGCATTTAAACTATACCCACGTTGATGAATCGCAAGTGTTCTAAACCCATGCTGATGCAATAGTTCAGAGGTTTGCTCCCAACTATGGGCAGTTTCTGGAAAACCATGCAATAAAACAACAAGTGGACCATCTAAAGGGCCTGAATCAATCACATCGAATGTCCAAGCCCCACGAATATATTGATGAATACGTTTGGTCAAATCCATAACAACATGCCTTACTTATTTTTGTTGGCATTTATCATGAGTTTTTATGCACATTTAAATAACAGCATTTCGGGTCAGTAAATGTGCTATGAGGTCGAATCTAGGTAAAAGAACTTATAAAAAATCTTATACCGCCGTGATTGTTCCTAAAATTCTAAAATCAGACGCACCAGTTACTGCTGGTAAATTACCACTTAAACTATTCACAAAACGCATTGCTAACCATGCAAATGCTGTAGCCTCGACCCAGGTAGGGGAGAGTCCTAAAACATCTGTGGTTTGAACTGACCAATTGTGCTTACGTAAACGCCAGCGTAATTGTTCTAACAAATAAGAGTTATAAGCCCCACCACCACATACATATACTTCGCCTGTTTCCATATCAGAACGATAAATCGCTTTTTGAATAGCACGCACAGTAAGTTTTAATAAGGTTGCTTGAATATTTTCTGGTGTATCTTCTAACTCATCGTAAGTTAAATCATTACGCCAATCGATTAACTGATCATCTAGCCAGTCAATATTGAAATCTTCACGTCCCGTACTTTTAGGTGGCTCTTTAGAAAAATATTCATGCGCATGAAGGCGGTCGAGTAACGAACGAATAGGATGCCCATAAGCAGCCCAATCACCATTTTCATCATATGGATGACCCGTATGACGATGACACCATGCATCCATCAAAATATTCGCAGGTCCCGTATCAAAACCGAATACACCGTCAGGATTATTGGCAGGTAACATACTTACATTGGCAATGCCGCCTAAATTCAAAATCACACGATGAATGCTTGGATGTTGAAATAATGCTTGATGAAAAGCTGGGACTAATGGAGCACCTTGTCCGCCTGCAGCCATATCTCTACGACGGAAATCTGAAACAACCGGGATTTGAGTGATTTCAGTAATAATGTTTGGGTCGCCAATTTGTAACGTAAAGCCATGCTCTGGACGATGACGAATAGTTTGCCCATGCGAACCGATCGCTTTAATTTGGCTACGGTCTAATTGATGCTTTTCAATTAAGCTATTAATCCCATGACCAATCATTTTGGCTAGAGCAACATCAGCTTTACCCATACGGTCAATTTCATTGTCATCGGGTAATGTTAATGCCATAAGCTCATCACGTAACTCGGGTTCGAAAGGAACTGTAAGAGTGGCATGAAGCTGTAGTGGCTCAAATGAAGCCGCAACAATATCTACACCATCCATACTAGTGCCATTCATTACGCCGATATAGATTGCGCTCATATGCAACTTCCCCCTGCAAGACGCTGAAAAAATGTTAGTATATCGCACAAATTGAATAACTGATGTGTTTAGGTTTTGTGATGTCAAATTTCTTGCCCGCCGAAGAACAGCTTGCCCTCATCCAACGAGGCACGCACGAAATTATTTCAGAAGAAGATTTACTGAAAAAGCTTAAAGAGAATCGTCCTCTTAAAATTAAAGCTGGTTTTGACCCTACAGCACCAGATTTACATTTAGGACATACGGTACTTATTAACAAACTAAAAACGTTCCAAGACTTGGGCCATGAAGTTACCTTCTTGATTGGTGACTATACAGCAATGATTGGTGACCCAACTGGTAAAAGTGCAACTCGTCCGCCTTTGTCACGTGAACAAGTTGAAGCCAATGCTAAAACTTATCAAGAACAAGTTTTTAAAATCTTAGACCCGAATAAAACAAAAGTACGTTTTAACTCAGAGTGGTTTAACCAAAAGTCTGCTGCTGACCTTATTCAGTTAGCCAGTCAACAAACTGTATCGCGTATGTTAGAGCGTGATGACTTTACTAAGCGTTATAGCAACCATCAGCCAATTGCGATTCATGAGTTCTTATATCCTTTAGTTCAAGGCTATGACTCAATTGCGCTTGAAGCTGACGTTGAGTTAGGTGGTACAGACCAAACCTTTAACTTACTCATGGGTCGTACTTTACAAAGCCGTTATGGCCAAGAATCACAAGTGTGTATCACTGTGCCGATTCTAGAAGGTTTAGATGGCGTAAATAAAATGTCTAAATCTTTAGGTAACTATATTGGTGTTTTTGATGCGCCAGGTGCAATGTACCAAAAAGTATTATCAATGCCTGACTCTTTAATCGAACGTTATTTCGATTTATTAAGTTTTAAATCTCTTGATGAGATCAAAGCTTTATTAGATGAAATCGCGGCTGGTCGTAATCCACAAGAAGTAAAACGTATTCTTGCACTCGAGTTGGTTGAACGCTTCCATGATGCTGAAGCAGCTGCCAATGCTCATAAGAGTGCAGGTAACCGTATTACAGAAGGTGAGGTGCCAGAAGATACACCTGAAGTGACTATTTCACGTGGTGAGTTTGGAGGCGAAATCTTTATTGCTACGATTTTACGTGTAGCAGGCCTAAATCCAAATGCAGCAGCTGCAAAAGATGCTGTAGCACGTGGTGCAGTAAAAGTTGACTGGAATGTAGTAGATGCAGGTTTCTCTGTAAAAGAAAATGGCACTTTCATTATTCAGTCAGGTAAGAAAGCAATTGCACGTGTAACTTTCACTGACTAAGAAAGTTATATAGTGAAAAAGCAGGAGTAATCCTGCTTTTTTTATTTCTGGATCTCAAAATCAATTAAGGGTTCCACGTGGAACAATTTGTAATTAACTTAATAGGTAGAAAAATAGAATAAGAAAAAAATAGAAAGTATGAATCAATAAATAGAGTATTTGCTCTAGTTTATCTTTGGAATAGAAAATGCTATATATGCCTATAACCTCTATAAGAAGACATCAAAAATCTAAGGTGAACTGTATTTTCCTAAAATAAAAATGAATAAAAGTAGTGAAAATGCCTAAAAAAAAGCCATATATATCACTTTTTTCGCAAAATAGTAGAAAAAAACGGCACTCAAGAGAAAAAGGCTGAAATACCCCTTGCAAAGGTAAGTTAATGGTCTATAATGCACATCCATCGGCGGTGATGCAGATAGAAACTTGTTGAAAAACAGTTACTTGAGATTAAGTTGGTTACTTTAAGTGATAAAT
>NZ_JAKTHZ010000050.1:0-221354 GCF_027854645.1 Acinetobacter sp. AOR41_HL
CTTTGTACACGACAAAAAAAGACAACTCATTGAAATAATGGCATAATACTTGTTTTCTGACGATGAATATGATGACACATTTCAATGAGTTACATCTCATCTTAAACAAATATCTAAAGTGGAACAAGTCACGTGTAAAATGTTTTACACTGATTATGCTTGCATTAATTGTAAAACAGACATGTAATCTTTCTTCTGCATCTAAAGCCTTACCCATCAAGTGCTTACCACAATCATTTTATCGACGTATACAACGCTTCTTTGCAGATCAGTATTTCGATTATCGTCAAATTTCTCAGTTAATTTTCAATATATTTTCATTCGATAAAGTCCAATTAACTTTGGATAGAACCAATTGGAAATGGGGAAAACGAGATATCAATATCTTGATGTTAGCCATCGTCTATCGTGGAATAGCGATACCTATTGTTTGGACATTGCTCAATAAACGTGGAAATTCAGATACAAAAGAGCGTATTGCTTTGATTCAACGCTTTATCTCCATTTTTGGTAAAGATCGTATTGTGAATGTGTTTGCAGACAGAGAATTTATCGGTGAGAAATGGTTTATATGGTTAATTGAAAATGACATTAACTTCTGTATACGTGTTAAAAAAACTTTATTGTGACCAATCACTTAGCCAAGAGTCATAAAATTAGTGATTTATTTCGTCATCTTCAAGTTGGTCAAACTGAATGTCGTAAACGACGTATTTGGGTTGGTCGAGTGAAACTGTATATTAGTGCGTTACGATTAGAAGATGGAGAACTTTTACTTGTTGTTTCTCCTATGTTTAATGCTTCTGCTATTGGTGATTATGCATTACGCTGGGAAATCGAAACCTTATTTAGTTGTCTCAAAGGACGTGGATTCAATCTTGAAAATACTCGTTTAACAGACCCTAGACGAGTCAAGAAATTGATAGCAGTGCTAGCGATCGGTTTCTGTTGGTGCTATTTAACAGGTGAATGGCAACATGATCGAAAAAAAGCGATAAAAATAAAGAAGCATGGACGACTTTCAGTAAGTTTATTTCGCTACGGTTTGGACTATGTTCAAATGGCTATTCTACGTTTGATTGGTTTTGGAAAAAAAGAAGAATTTAAGAAAGTGCTCGCAATTTTAAGAAAGAAAAAGCCTGATAGGACAAGGGCTCTATGAAATTTGTCGTGTACAGAGCTGAAATAATAAAATTCTCTGAGGTTGCTTCACGTACAGCCTTATAAACTTCTAGTAAAAAGCGAGTACGGTTTTCAACTGAGCCACCCCATTGGTCTGTACGCTTATTGGTTAATGGTGATAAAAACTGGCTAATTAAATATCCATGTGCACCATGTAACTGCACCCCTTCAAAACCTGCTTTCTCACAAATGCGGGCAGCTGTTGCAAAGCGTTTAATAATATCTAGAATTTCTTCATGTGTAAGCGCACGTGGCGTACCAAACATAGTCGCTAAAGCTGGGCTAAAAGGAACTGCCGAAGGTGCAACTGTTTCTTTATTTAAGCCTTTAGGGCACTGACGGCCTGGATGAGACAATTGAATGAGCTGTACCATTCCATATTGTTTACCAACCGCTGCCCATTCTTTTAAACGCTCTAGGTCACGCTCGGTTTCAATCACCACCACGCCTGGTTCGTTTTTGGCCTCTACATTGACCATAACATTTCCAGTAATCGCACAGCCCAAACCACCTTTGGCCCATGCACCATACAAACCTAAATGTAAGTCATTTGGCTGCCCCTCATAGTTTGCGAGTGCCTCACTCATTGCACCTTTAATAATTCGGTTTTTAAATGTGGTATTTCGAATTGTGATTGGTTGTGCAATCTGGCTCATGGTTAACCTCTTTTAATATTTTAGAGCAATTACTCTAATTTAGATGAGTTATAGGTCATGTCAAGGGGGTAATCGATAACTGACAATATCACATGTCAAATTTAAAAAACATAAAAAAATGCAACTTTTTGCATTAAAAACAAAAATATTATTTATTTTTATAAAACAATATCTTACAAAAATATTTAAAGGCTTGCTGTAATTAATTGCTTGGTATATTCAGTTTTTGGGGTGTTAAATAACTGTTCAGTTAGCTGATATTCAACAACTTTTGCATGTCGTAATACCATCACTTTATGACACAGTGCTTTGACCACATTTAAATCATGACTAATAAAAATATAGCTTAGGTGCTCTGTTTGTTGTAAACGTCGCAATAATTGAATCATGGCTTTTTGAGTCGTTCGATCTAAGGCGGACGTTGGCTCATCTAAAATTAAAAGTTTAGGTTGAACCACTAAAGCTCGTGCTAGAGCAACGCGTTGACGTTGTCCACCCGAAAGCTCGTGCGGATAGCGGTGTTGAAAGTCTTCAGCCAACTCAACTTTTACTAAAGCAGATTTAACTTGCTGTTTGATCTCGTGATCAGCTACAGCTTTCACTTTTAAGCCTTCAGCAATAATCTGCCCTACCGTCATACGCGGGTTTAAACTACCAAATGGGTCTTGGAAAACAATTTGTAAGTCTGACCTAATCTTACGCAAAGCTTTTTGTTCTAAGTGGTTTATGTCTTGCCCTAAAAAGATAATTTGCCCCTCACTTTTAATTAATCGAACCAGAGCCAAAGCCAATGAGGTTTTACCCGAACCACTCTCCCCCACAACGCCTAATGCTTCGCCTTGGGCAAGCTCAAAGCTTACATTTTCAATAGCAGTGGTATAACCCTGAATACGGTTAAAAAAACCATGTCGTATTGGATATTTAACATTGAGTTGTTGAACAGATAAAATGTTATGACTGATTGAAGGCTGCTCAGCAAAACCAAGATCATGATCTAATAATTGCTGGGTATAAGTTGAAGTTGGTTGTTCAAAAATCTGTTGAAGCTGACCTTGCTCTACAACTTGTCCTTCGTGTAATACAATCAGCTCATTGGCATAACGGCGTACCAAATTTAAATCATGGCTAATCAAAATTAGCGCCATGCCATATTTACTTTGCAAAGACCTCAGTAACTCTAAAATTTGCGTTTGTAAAATCACATCAAGCGCGGTAGTTGGTTCATCTGCAATTAAAATTTTAGGTTGAAGCGCTAGCGCAGCCGCAATCATTATCCGCTGTTTTTGTCCACCCGAAAGCTCATGCGAATAGCGTTTTAAAATATGCTTTGGATTAGTAATTCCTACGTCTTTTAATAATTGAATTACCTGCTGCTGAGCTTTTGCTTTTGTCCAACCTTGGAAAATGAAATGTTCACCGACAATTTTTTCAACACGATGCAATGGGTTTAAAGCCGTAGAAGGCTCCTGAAAAATCATGGCAATTTGGCGGCCACGTATATGTGTTTTTGTCTTTTCATCTGTTTCTAAAATATTTTTTGAATCAATAATAATACGACCAGATGTTTTTAATTTTTCTGGTAATAATCCCATCATTGCCAAACAGCTTATTGTCTTACCTGAACCACTTTCCCCTACAATTGCAAGCGTATCTCCAGCTTGCAAATTTAAATTGAGGCCCTCCAATAAAGGCTGATCTTGTGTAGAGATTGAAAGGTTTTCTATATTTAGCAATGTAGCATCTACATTTAAGTTATTTTCTTGGGTCAAATGCATCGCGTGCCGCCTCCCCAATATAAATTAATAATGACAACACAAAAGCCAAGCTAAAAAAGCCCGATAAAGCCAACCACGGTGCATCTAAGTTATTTTTACCTTGCAACAACAACTCACCTAAAGAGGCAGCATCTGGCGGTAAACCATAGCCCAAGAAATCGAGTGCGGTTAAAGCAATAATATTAGTAGTCAAAATAAAAGGTAATTGCGACAGGCTAGAACTTATGGCATTTGGCAAAATGTGCTTAAAGATAATTGCTCTATCAGTTACCCCTAATGCCTGAGCCGCACGCACATAGTCAAGTTGACGCGCTTTTAAAAATTCGGCACGGACAATTCCTACCAGTACAGTCCAGCTAAAGAACAGCATAATAAAAAATAGCCAATATACATTTGGGGTAAACATGCTGACCAAAATCATGACCATAAAGAGCATGGGTAAACCATTCCAGACTTCTACCAGTCGTTGCCCCAACAAATCAACCCAGCCACCATAGTAACCTTGTATAGCACCCACAAAAATACCAAGTAGTGCTGCACAAGCTGTTAAAGCCAAGCCGAAAAGTAATGAGACTCTAAGCCCATAGAGAATACGTGCAAGCACGTCTCGCCCTTGGTCATCTGTCCCTAACCAGTTCTGCTTAGAAGGTGGCGATGGCACAGGTACAGCCAAGTCTAAATTAGGAGTCTGGTAAGAAAATCTTATGAGGGGCCAAATTGCCCATCCATTATGATTGATAAGCTCTTGTACAGCGGGGTCTTTATAATCTGCTTCTGTTTCAAACACGCCACCAAAAGTAGTTTCGGGATATGATTTAAATACAGGCAAATAATAAGCGTCCTCATATTTCACCAACAATGGTTTATCGTTAGCAATGAGCTCAGCAGCTAAGGACATCGCCAAAATGAGGCTAAACAAAACAAAGCTTGCCCAACCTAATTTATGTTGCCTAAACTTTTGCAGCCGTGACTGCACAATTAAAGACATTATTTGCCTCCTTGTGCGTCAAAGTGAATACGCGGATCAATCCATTGATACAGCACATCGCAAATAAGTCGTAAAAGTAGACTAAACAGCGTAAAGAAAAACAATACGCCGAAAATAACCGGATAGTCTCGTTGAACAATCGCTTCAAAGCCCAACAACCCCACACCATCTAGGTGAAAAATAATTTCAATAAAAAGGTTTCCGACAAAGAAAATACCAGCTAAAGCCTCCGGCAATCCGGCGAGTACCACTAAAATGGCATTGCGAAATACATGTTTATATAAAACTTGCTGGCTATTTAGACCTTTTGCGTAAGCTCCCAAAACATAAGGTTTATTAAGTTCTTCTAAAAATGAATACTTAGTTAAATAAGTTAGGCTCGCAAAACCACCTAAGACCATCGTAATAAGTGGCAAAGTCATATGCCATAAATAGTCCGTAATTTTTCCAAAAAAACTCAATTGATGAAAGTTATCTGATACCAGGCTTTGCAATGGAAACCAGTGAAAATATGACCCACCCGCAAAAAAAACAATAAGCAGTATGCCAAAGACAAAGCTGGGTACCGCATAACCCACCACGAGTAATAAAGAAGTGGAACGATCAAACCAAGAACCTTGTTGTTTCGCTTTTTTAATTCCAAGTGGAATTGAAATAAGATAAATCAGCAAAGTGCTCCATAGCCCAATCGAGATCGACACAGGCATTTTTTCCCAAAGCAACTCAACTACTGGTTTATCTTTAAAAAAGCTTTGTCCAAAGTCTAAAGTCAAATAGCCCTTTAACATCAGTAAAAAACGTTCTACTGGAGGATGGTCAAAACCGTATTGTGCTTTAATTTGCTCTACCATTTCGGGGCTTAATCCTTTAGCACCCTGATAGTACATTTCAGTACCTAATATCCGCCCTACTCCTACGCCACTTTCTACCTCATGGATTGCTTGTTCTACAGGTCCACCCGGTGCAATTTGCACGACCACAAAGTTGATCAATAAAATAATGAACAACGTTGGAATCATTAAAAGAAGTCGCTTAAGAATATATGAACCCATATAACAGGATTTCCTTTAGATACGTGCTTTTATTGTTGATGTAAATATTGGGCAACTTTCTTAGCTTGGTTTGCATTACTCCACCAATACTCTATACCAGCCGAGAGTACGGGTTTCACTTTAGGTTGCTGATACATATTCCAATACGCATACCAATAATCCCCTTTCCCATAAGTCGGGATCTGGTAATATCCTGCGCGAAGCAATCGGTCAAGAACATGAGTATAAGTGATTTGCTGATCACGGTCTTTGGCAGTCACCAGTTTTGAAATGACTTCATCAATAACCGGATTACGAATACCAGCGTAGTTATAGTTGCCATCTTGAACTGCTGCGGCACTTCCCCAGAACTGAGCCTGTTCATTGCCCGGATTTAAAGATTGCGGCAAATTCATCGTAGTCATGTCAAAGTCATAACGGCGTGTACGCTCTAAATATTGCGGCGCATCAACCTGCCGTAAATTAATATTAATTCCTAATTTTTTTAAATTTCTTACAAATGGCATCAGTGTTCTTTGTTTGCCATCTTGCTGAATGAGGAACTCAATTTTTACAGGCTGGCCTTCAGGAGTATATAACTGCCCTTCTTTGATTTTATAGCCTGCTTGAATGAGTAATTGTCCTGCGATTAATAAGTTTTGACGGTTAAAACCACTGGCATCCGAGACCGGATATTTCCAGTCTGTCAAAACAGCTTTTTGCATGACTGGAGAAAGCTTTGGCAAAAGAGGCTTTAATATAGTGAGCTCACTCTTTGAAGGACGACCTGTTGCTGCCAACTCACTATTTTCAAAATAACTTTGTAGTCTTTGATATTGTCCATAAAACAAAGCTTTATTTTGCCATTCAAAGTCATAGGCATAGGTTAAGGCTTGTCTAAAGCGAATATCGTTTAAAGGTTTTCGTCGTGTGTTAAACACATAACTTTCAGTTGCAATCGGATTATGGTGTCTAAATTTATATAGAGTGACTAAACCTGCTTTTACCGCTGGAAACTTGTAGTCAGTGACCCATTTTTTAGGGTTAGTTTCTTCATGCAAGGTATATTGCCCAGATTTAAAACCTTCGAATGCAATATCCCAATTTCGGTAATAAACATATTTTAAATGGTCGAAGTTATAGCGCCCTTTATTAATAGGCAAATCTTTTGCCCAATAATTTGGGTTTCGTTTATAGCTAATACTACGTCCGGCATCAATCTTCTCAACCACATACGGCCCTGAACCTATAATCGGTTGCAAAGTAATACGAGTAAAGTCACGGCTCTGCCAGTCTGCTTTTGAGTAAATCGGTAAGCTCGCCACAACAAATGGCATTTTTGGATTATGGCTAGACTTAAAAGTGAATTTAACTTGATGAGGATTTATAACTTCTGTTTTTGCCAAGTCTGCAAGATACATTTGTAGGCCAAAATTAGATTTGGTTTGATAGGTATCAAAGCTAAATTTCACATCCGTTGCTGTTAAAGGCTGTCCATTACTAAAGCGTGCTTTTGGATTTAAATAGAAGGTAATCGATCGTGTTCTTTCTGGATCATAGGAAACTCTCTCGGCTAAAAGTGGGTATAAAACTCCAACTTCATCGAGTGACTGAGTCATTAAAGTATCAAAAAGATAATTTACTCCTTCTGTCGCGTTCCCCTTACCGTTCATGCTGTTTAAATTATCAAAAGTCCCTTGCGCAGCCCGACTCAATACTCCACCTTTTGGTGCATTCGGATTGGCATAAGGCATTGCAGCCATTGTTAAATATTTAGGCTTAGAATGAATTGCGATATAAGGCGTGATTTGCTGTGCAGAGAATACAACTTGTGAAAAGACACTGAGCCCGACTAGCAGGCTCAGTTGAGGATATAACTTTTGCATAAAGTTCTAATTATTCTATAAATTAGGCACTTTAATAATATCGCCAATACGTAATTGAGTCGACGGTGTTAAGTTATTGAGTTCCGCCAGTAAAGTAGTTTCTAGACCATATTTACTTGCAAGACCAATTAAAGTATCACCACGTTTAACTTTGTATTCCACTACAGTTTTTGGAATTACAATATTTTGTCCGCGCTGTAAGTTTGCATTTGCTTTTAATGCATTCATTTCAGCAAGTTCACGAACTGAAATACCTGCACGGCTTGCAATCGTATGTAACGACTCGCCAGCTTTAACCGTATACTTTTCAGTATTTTTTCCTGGTGCAACAGGTTTAGCTGCTGATTTCGCCGTATCAACTTTTGCTGTTTCTACTGGTGGTACATCACCTGTTAATTTTAAACGTTGACCAACACGAACATTACTATTACGAGATAAACCATTCAATGAGGCAAGATAATCTAACTGCAAATGATAGCGGTTGGCGATATTTCCTAAGCTATCACCAGATTTGACCGTATAAGTCTCTGGCGTTTCTTCTTTGGTATTTTTAGTCGTAGCCTTGCTCGGCGTTTCAACCTCACCTGTCAATTTTAAACGCTGACCAGCACGAACACCTGCTGTGCGAGACAAACCATTTAAATCAGCTAAATAACTGGTTTGTAAGTTATATTTAGCCGCAATCGCATGCAAGCTATCGCCAGATTGAACAACATAGTGATCTGGAACACTTACACCAGCAGGTACTTTTAAGTTTTGACCAAGCTGTACATGGCTATTGGCTTTTAAGTTATTCAGTTCAGCAAGTTCAGCTAGGCTAATTTTAGACTTGGTCGCGATACTTGATAATGTATCACCACGCTGCACTTTATAGCTTTCAGTCTTATACGACGGTCCTGCTGCAAGTTTTTCATATTTACCAGAAGCTTTGTTATCATCAACTTCATCGACAGTAACTTCTTTTGCAGGTACATTGATTTTCTGACCAACCATTAAGTTACTACCAGCCGACAATCCTGGTGTTAGCTCTGCTAATTCTTGGTTAGATAATGCGTAACGATCTGCAATTAACTTCAAATATTCGCCGCGTTTAACTGTATAGCTTTTTGTTGCAATACGACGTGTACTTGCCTGAACTGCTTTAGGTTGTTCTGCTTTAGCAGAAGTACGGTTGCCTTTAGGCTCTTTTAAATGCAGCTTTTGGCCAACAAATAGACCATCGCTTACCGATAAATCGTTGTATTCAGCAAGCTGTTTCACAGACAAATTAAATTGATTTGCCACGCCTGTTAAACTGTCATTTGCTTGAACAACATATACATCAGGTTTAGCTGCTGCTTTTGCAGTAGATTCAACCTCTTGCGGTTTAGCATCATACAAATACAGGCTAGTTCCTACAAATAATGTCTTTTCAGGATCAATCTGGTTCCACTTAGCGACATCGCGCCAGTTCACACCATTTTTCATTGCAATAATTGCTAATGTATCACCCGGTTGTACGGTATAGGTACTACGCTTACCTTTAGGCTGTACAACAACAACATCAGTATCCGTTTTAATGTAAGGCTTATCTTTATTACGCTGACCATCTTCAGAGTTCGCAACACTTGCATCTTCAGCTAAAGTTTTCGGGTAAGCAAAGCCTTTACTTAATTCTTTACCTTGCTGTTCAGCAACTGACAAACTCGTTTGAATCGCAGTTAGCTTAATTTTACCGTCATAAGGATCAACAATTTCGGTACCTTGCGGTGCAATTGCTTTTAGCTCGGCAACCACTTGGTCTTTTTCAGCTTGTGTAGCTTGCGGCTGTAAAGCTTGCTCAACTGTTTCTTTCTCACCTTCAGCACGAACTGCCGCTAAAATTTTCTCACGCTCAACTGCTGAAATTGGCGGTTCTGTTCTTACAGGTTTTACATTGGTCGCAGGTGTGACTGCAACTGGAATACGCGGTGCACTCGGTACATCAGCTGAGGCAGCAAAAGCCGCTAAAGCATCAGATCCACGAGGTGTAGAAGTTTTTACCGTTACAGAGCTACTGGTTGTTTTGCTAGGTGTGGTTGGTCTTACAGGCTGAACCTGCGTCGCCGGTGTAGTTTTAACAGTAACTGAAGTTGAGGTAGTTGTAGTTGGTTTAGATGGAGATGTGACATTTGCCCACCAACCTGAACTGCTACCGCCAGCTTTCATGGCTTTTAATTTGTTATCAACTGACGGGCTTACATCAGCTGGAATTAAAATACGCATTGGGCTTGCAGGGTCTACTGTTTCACCACGATAGCCTGGGTTTAATGCATATAGCTCAGCACGGCTAAGACCAGTTACTGATGCAATTTCATTTAAAGACAATGGTGCAGATAACGTGACTTCACGGAAATGGGGTCTGTTTGCAATCGGCGGTAATGAAACCCCATAAGCGCGCGGATTTTTAATAATTTGAGCAACCGCCAAGAAACGTGGAACATAGTTCATGGTTTCTTGTGGAAGTTTTAGTGACCAGTAGTCCGTTGGTAGACCTGCAGCCTGATTTCGGTTAATCGCTTGTTGAATACGTCCCGGACCAGCGTTATAAGCTGCTAAAGCCAACTCCCATGAACCAAACTGGTTATATAAGCTTCCTAAAAACTCATACGCAGCACGTGTAGATTCAACAACATCACGACGACCATCGTACATACCCGTTTGTTGTAAACCATAAATACGACCAGTACTTGGAATAAACTGCCATAAGCCTGCTGCTGCTGCACTACTTGTTGCAGCAGGGTCATATGAACTTTCAATCACGGGTAATAATGCAAGTTCGGTTGGAAGACCACGGCGTTCTGCTTCTTTAACAGTATGATATAAATAACGACTTGCGCGAGCACTTAAGCGGTCAAGGTAGGGCTGACGTGAGATAAACCAACTACGCTGCGCTTCAATGCGTGGATCCCAATGATTGAGGTCCATTTTGAAGCCTACAGCCATACGCTTCCAGACGTCACCGTGTTTTAAAATAAGTAAACGGTCGCCTTCTACAGCACGCATATCCGTTGCTGAAAGTAAATCTTCTAACGAGTCCAGACTGCTTGCATCAAGATAGCCTGCTCCACTGACCTGTTTTGTTTTCGAGGTTTTTGCAGATTGCGGAGTCGAAGAACAGCCTGTTGTAATACCCAACGCAGCTAAAGCAGAGCTAAGTACTGTAATTTTGAATAATGATGCTGCAGATGGCTGCCACACAAATGTGGTTGGTTTATACATAAAAACTTCCAAACAACTCGCGTAATATTTCTTGGGGTCTACCCACAAACCCTAGGTCTTCGATGCCATTGTAGTAAAGCATGCAAGATAGACAAGGCAATAATTTAATGTCATTTGCATGGAAATGTTACAAGAAATTAAAAAAAGCTTGCTTTGTAACGATGGAACCGAACTTTTTGCGTATACAATACACCATATTCAGTTCTTTTTCTTTCAGTTTAGGTTTCGATTTATGTCTCAAACAATCACACTGTATGTTGATGGTGCATGTCGTGGCAATCCCGGTTTAGGTGGTTGGGGTGCATATGTCATTACCGAACAGGGTGAACATAAATTATTTGGCGGCGAACCCGACACAACCAATAACCGTATGGAACTTACTGCGGCTATTGAAGGAATTTCTTTTTGCCCTCCTGATGCACAATTAATTGTCTGGACAGACTCGAATTATGTAAAACAAGGCATTACAGAATGGATTCATGGCTGGAAAAAGAAAAATTGGAAAGATGTTAAAAATCCTGACCTATGGCAAAAACTTGATGCTGTTTGCGCAGGTAGAAATATTGAGTGGAATTGGATTAAAGGCCATGCAGGACATCCTGGCAATGAAATGGCAGACCAACTTGCAAATTTAGGTGCAGATAAAACAGCTCAAGAACTCAAGCAACCACAATCTGTCGCTGCACCGCAAGATATAAAAAAGCCTGAACAGGACTGGTTGCTAGATGACCCTTTCGGGTTTGATCTGGTTGAAACAAGCGAAGATGAAGATATGGCTCTTGAACCATCACAAGAAGTTGAGATGAATACTTTAGACGAAGAAGTAAATGAGATCGAAGCTGTAGAGCAAGAAACAAAGCAACAAAGTAGCAATATTCATCCTCAAATTGTTGTTACCGAAGCAAAGCTTAAATTACAAGGCCCTCGTCAGCTCATTCTCGATACTGAAACGACTGGTTTCTATTTCCAAGATGGCGACCGTATTATTGAAGTCGGCGCAATCGAAATGATTAACCGTAAGCTTACAGGCAGTTCGATTCATATTTATATTAACCCTGAAAAACCAGTGGGTGAGTCAGAAAACATTCACGGTATCAGTGATGACTTCTTAAAAGATAAACCTGTCTATGCGGACATTGCAAATACTTTATTTGAGTATCTAAAAGGCGCAGAAATTATCGCTCATAACGCAACCTTCGATATGAACTTCCTCGATATGGAGTTTAGACGTGTTGGGTTACCTGCTCTTTCAGAAGTTTGTGAAGTTACCGATACCTTAGCTTTAGCCAAAAATAAGCATCCTGGACAGAAAAACTCACTTGATGCCTTAGTTAGACGTTATGAAATTCCAGCGCGTGATCGTACCTTCCATGGTGCGTTACTCGATGCTGAAATTCTTTCTGATGTTTACTTGGCAATGACTGGTGGTCAAGTTTCCTTTGATATGGATGCGCTCTCTCAAAGTGAAAGTGATCAACAAAAAACAACCAAAGCTAGAATTCAAATTGATTTACCCGTTATTTACCCTTCAGATGAAGAGTTGAATATACATGAGACTTGGGTCAAAGAATTTGAGAAAAAACATGGAGAACCTTGCCTTTTTGCAAAATAAATTTTTGATTCTCTAATGTTTTTTTAGTTTCCCCTTTTGCAAGTTAAGTTATATTAGTCGTATAGATTTTTAGCTCAAAATATTGAGCCATGACGAATATAACAATTGATTTTTTTGCAAAGGGGAATTTTTATGTCTGAGCATAATTCGATTCAATTTGATCCAACAGCGTTACTTATTATCAAGAATGAAATTGATAACTCAATAAAACTGGTGGAAGGTGCTGTAAGTACATTAATTGAAGAGCAGGCTCTCCCTTTTGGTATTGATGATGCATTAGAACAATTTAAACAATGCACTCAAGTATTACGCCTCATTGATATCCCCTATTTAGCAAAAATCACTCAATATTCAACCGAGTTGATGCAAAAAATTATGGCTAAGCCCGAACACATCAACACCGATGAGGTTGTTGCTCTAAGTGAAGGCACGACTATGGTGAAACGCTATATTGAGTTTATTTGTTTACGTGAAGTTGAAGTCCCTCAGTTTCTTTTGGACACTCTAAACAATTTAGAAAAAGCCTTAAACAAGCCATTAACCTCATCTGGCCAGCAGATTGCTTCAAATCTTACAACAACTTCACTTGAGTTACCGTTACCAGAAGTGTTCATTAATGAAAAAACTCAATTTATCCATCAGCTTTATAAATTATCTTTGCATCAGTTTTTAAATAAAACTGAAAGTGCTCGAGACTTTCAGGCATTCAAACTTGTTGGTAGCTATTTAATCAGTATGGCTCATGGTCAACCAAGCCAACAATATTGGCAATTAGTGAACTCCGCCTTTAATCATATTGATGAACTTGTTTTAAATGATGCTCGCTTACGTGTATTGATTAATCTTGAAAATGCTATAGGCCTATTTTTAGCATCGCCAGAAAGCTTTGAAGCAAAATTAACTGCTCTGGCAGATATTATTAGTATTGTAATTGGACAAGAAGATCAACTCGCAAAGCAAATTCGTGGGCAGCTAAACATTGGTCATGAGTTTCTCACCGACACTCAACTTAAAGCACTGAGCCAACATTTGTATGGTCCAGACTTTGATACCATGCAAACGGTCAGTCAATTAATCTTAAGCGAAATGAATAAAGTTCGTAATGATATTGAATATAACTACCAAAACATGTCGCCAGAAAAGGCTCAGCAACTTCAAAGCAGCCTTATGCAGCTTGCTCATACTTTTAAATTACTTAACTTAAATGAAGCTGCTTCAGAGCTTTCCCAACAAGCCAGCAGTTTAAGTCAAATCAATATATTGAGTAATGAAAACTATGCTCAGCAGCTCATGAAGAGCATTTTATCTGCTATGAACGCTATTGGTATTTTAGTACGCAATTATTCATCGAACCGTCTACAAATTCGTGTGAACAACACTAATATTTCTTTAGATCGTTTAGATGAAGCACATGAAATGTTATTAAATGAGACAAAAAATTTAATCGATTTTGTATGCCAAAGTTTGACTTTATATGCCAACGATCAAACTCAAAATATTGAAGCGATTGCAGGCTCATTAAAAGAATTGGCTGGCGCGGCTGAATTTTTAGGAAGTACGGTTCAACAAAATGCTTTGCTTGAAACTGCTAAATTTGTACAGCAGCAAATCGAACAGAACCAACCTTTTAGTCACGACCAGATTCACTGTATTTTTAACGTATTAGCTGGACTAGATATGTTAGTTGACAATTTAAAAAATAAACAGCCTGTTCTACAATCCATGTTTGATGTAGCATTGCTAAGTAGTCAACAACTTCAAAAAAAGGCAGCTTAATGTCTGAATTATCACTTGCTTATATTTTTCATCACCAACAATTATTGGTTGACCAAAACTTCCAATTACCCAAAGTCGAAAAGTTAGCAAGTGATCTGCTTTTCACTCATGACGAACAGGTCATTGCACGTGACCTGCTGAGTGAAGAAGCTATACCAGAAGGTCTGCAACTCGTTCCAATTCGTCAACTTATTTCCAACTGGTCAAAAGAGCAATTTTTACAGGCAAGTCGTGCTGTACAGTTGCTCGAATGGCGACGTAATCACAAATTTTGTAGCCACTGTGGACACGCTACCGAAGTCCACTCAACCGAATATGCAATGGTATGCCCTGCTTGTGGTTATCATCAGTACCCTCGCGTAAACCCATGCATCATTACTATCATTACTAAAGGTGATGATGAAATCTTATTAGCAAAATCAATTCACAATAAAACTAACATGTATGGTTTGATTGCAGGTTTTGTCGAAGTTGGCGAAACTCTTGAAGAAGCTGTTCAACGCGAAGCTTTAGAAGAAGTGGGCCTTAAACTTAAAAATATTCAATATATGTCAAGCCAGCCTTGGCCATTTCCAAGTAATCTTATGATTGCATTTAAAGCTGAATATGAGTCAGGCGAGATTTCTTTGCAGGAAGATGAAATTGCCGATGCGCAGTTCTTTAAATTTGATCAGCTTCCTGAAATTCCATTTAAAGGCAGTATTGCACACGCAATGATTACGCAGATTACTCAAGCAAAGTAATCTGCGCGCTCTCAAACAGATGTTTTAGAATACTTCATCAAGAAAGTGCAAAATGGTTCGTTTTGTTCTGAAGTAGTGACTTACAAAACTCGATAGACTGGCCAAAATCGTTATATGGCCAGTTTTAGGGATAATAGCAATATGACTATGATTTCCCTTCTCTCTAAGGGCTTGATCCATATCCAAAGTATTATGCTGCTTTACGAGCTGATCATTTTCAGCCATGAGTAGATAATGCTTAATATTATTTTGTTTTACAAAATAATAAGGCATCACCTCTTTATAAGAAACACCTTGATCAAAAGCATCTTCAGCAAGCGGATCACCCTTATAATCAAAATGATATGGTCCAGCTAATCCGACTATTGCCTTAATTTTCCCTAAACATTCAATCTTAGTTGAGTCAGGGTGATAAACAGCCGACATTACATTAAATGCACCAGCCGAATGTCCCATAAGCACAATATTCTCAGTCGAGATTTCGTGTTTTTCCTGATTTTGATGCAAATAATTTAACGCTTGCGTTAAGTCATCTACATAACTTGGAAAAATATTTTTTGGCGCAAGTTGATAGTTAATGACAGCAACGTCATAGCCTTCTTTTGTAAATGCTTCGCCAATAAATAAATAGTCCCGTTTGTTACCATGTTGCCAAGCACCACCGTGTACAAAAACAATGAGTGGTCGATGAGCTAAGCGTTTAGTAGAACGATAAATATCTAAACGATGGCGAGGCTTTAAGCCATAACGCACATTTAAAACCTGCTCAAAACCATCTTTTGGTGTAAAACGGTTTAAAGCAAAGCTCCCCAAATCATACAGGCGGAACTCTTTATAAAGAGTTCTCGCCTGCTCAATTTTACTTTGTAATTGTTCAATCAGGTTCATATTTTATTGTGCAGTAGATGATGCTGGATCTGTTTGGTCCGGATCAATTGCAACAGGAGTTTGAACTGTTGGTTGAGCAAGAACATTATTAATTACCGGCGTAGCTGTTGTGTTGCCAGTCGATGCTGCCGGAGCAGGCGCTAAATCAATGTTATCAATAAGCGTTACAATCTTAATCACGTTACCGACATTTTGCAGCACATTGTTTAAGTCATTAATTTCAGCTGTGTTTAAACGACCCATTACATATAAAACACCATCCTCAGTATGGACAAGTACTTTACTGTCCGATACAACTGGCGCTTTCATTAATAAAGCACGTGTATTTGCGGTTACCCCAGCATCTTGCATGATTGTGTTATAGCTTACTTTGTTACCCACTGTAATATAGTTATGTACAGCTTTCACATCACTCATGGCTTTAACGTTATCTTCTGCCAACTGTTTCAAGTATGGGTCTGGCACCTGACCAGTTAACAATACTGTGCTATGGAAGCTTTCGATGTTAATACGAGATTGTTTAAAACGCTGATCAAGCTTATAGAGGTTAATATTCGCTGTACGCTTAATTGAAGAATCAATAAATACTTGGCCTAAGCTACGTACACCACTATCTGTTCCAACTGGAGCTGTACCTGTTCCACCAGAAATAAAACTTGCGCAACCTGACAAACTTGCGACACAAAGCGCTGTTACAGCAATACGTTTCAACACTCCACCAGACTCCTATAAATCTCTTCTTGGCTTGATCATAAACATCGGTTTTAATTTGCTCAAAAGAGTAATGAACTCTTAATCCAAAGTAAATGCATTTTCGATCCATTGCAGATCATAATGGAATTTCGAAAAGTCTTGCTGTACTGTTTTTGCAATTTTCTGTGGAAAATCAAAACAAATCACATCAAAACGACAATAAAAATCCTGATAAGATGGGTAGCGCTGTAAAAACCTCATCGCCGTCTTAATTATTTTTTTCTGTTTACTTAAAGTCACCATTTCACAAGCTTGACCATAATTTCCCTGCCCTCGTGCTTTTACCTCAACAAAAATCAATTCGTTACCGCGTTTTACAATCAGATCGACCTCTCCACGGCGTGAATGATAATTACTGGCGACCCATTCATAATTTTGTTCTTTTAAAAGTTTTAGTGCTGTTTGTTCAGCCCATTGGCCCAACTGCTGTGCAACTAACATGATTTTTTTGTTTCCCCTTTTTTAAATGTAAATGCTCTTAATACCGATTCTGCGTTTTTATATTTTGAATTGAGTAAATCAAAAGCGAATGTTTTGAAAAATAAAAAGCCTACTGACATTGTTCACGCCAAAAACAGAATTTCGGGTACACTAACCGATTAAAATTGTTTATCTGTACGGAGTAAAAACCAAATGAGTGCTCAGTTATTTGTTGTAGCCACCCCAATCGGGCACTTAGATGATATGACTTTCCGTGCAATTGATATCTTAAAATCAGTTTCTGTTGTGGCTGCCGAAGATACACGCCAGTCAGCTCAATTATTCAAACACTATAATATATCTACCCCACTTACCGCATGCCACGACCATAATGAAAGCAACAAAATTGAGCAGTTAGTTCAAAAGCTACTTGCTGGTGAAAATATTGCTTTGATTAGTGATGCAGGCACACCACTTATTAGTGACCCAGGTTTCAAACTGGTTCGTGCTGCTCAAGAAAATGGTATTAGGGTTGTACCTGTACCGGGTGCATGTGCTGCAATTGCTGCGTTAAGTGCTGTGGGCTTACCAAGTGACCGTTTTAGTTTTGAAGGCTTTTTGCCATCAAAAGCTTCTCAACGTATTTCGCAACTCGAAAAGCTTAAAAATGAAACTCAGACCTTAATTTTCTATGAAGCACCACACCGTATTTTAGAATGCGTAAAAAATATGGCTGAAGTATTTGGTGAAAATCGTCCTGTCGGTTTCGCACGTGAAATTACCAAAACTTTTGAAACGATCAAAAAAATGACTTTAAAAGATCTGGTTAATTTTATTGAAAATGACCATAACCAAGAAAAAGGTGAAATTGTTCTTGTAGTTGGCGGTGCAGCAGAAAAAACCGATCTGGAACAAGAAAAACTAGATGAGCTTTTAAAGCGCTTACTTCAAGATTTATCGGTTAAAGCAGCATCTCAACTGGCTGCTGATTTAACGGGTATTAAGAAAAAAGTCGCTTATCAACGTGCGCTTGAGTTAACCCAATCTTAAACTTATCTCAATATCTCTTTTGCTGAGTGAACAATCGTTTCAGTCAGTGCATCAAGTTGCTTAGACTGTCTTTTCCAGTGATGCCAATATAAAGGAATATCAAGTTGAGCCTCAGGCATAATATCAACAAGAGTCCCATTTTCGAGCAAGGGTTGAACCTGAAGCTCAGGCACCATTCCATAACCTAAACCTAGTTGAATTGCTTTAACGAAAGCATCTGTTGCCGGAATAAAACTATAAGGATAACTCTGCATCGGTAAACCGTAACCTTTTAATAAAACTTCCGAATGCATTAAATCTTTATGGTTAAAAATAACTGCCGGCGTTTTTCTTAAAACTTCTCGGTTAACTCCACCACGAAACCACCGATTTACAAAGTCAGCCGAGGCGAGCATTTTATAGCGCATTTTACCAAGAGGCTGAGCTAAGCAACCCGCCATCACCTGCTCTTCTGCTGTAATACATGCATTGACCTGCCCTGTTTCTAGCAAAGTATGTGTGTGAGATTGATCATCAATTTTTAGTTCTAACACTATTTTTTCTTTGAACAATGTTTGCTGAATAGTGGATAAAAGCCAAGTTGCTAATGAGTCTGCATTTGAAGCCAACGCAATTTTATAAAATTCCGATTCAGAGGACTTCCCCATTAAACCTTGTAATAAATTTTGCTCCATTAGCCTTGTATGACGTAAATGCTGGAGTAAGGTTTGCCCTGCTTGTGTAAGCACACATGGACGGCCACGTATTATTAAAATCTGCCCTAAATATTTTTCTAGTGCTTGTACACGTAGTGATACAGCAGACGGAGTGATACATAAATGTTCTCCTGCTGCATCGAAACTTCCGACTTCTGCAACCGCAAGAAAAGCTTCACACTGCTTACTATCCAACATATAAAACCTAAATTATTTTTAGCCAAACCTAAATATTCTTAATTTTACTTATTTCTTTATAAAAAGACAGATAATTCCCGCATCTGATTTTTTCTACTTAATGGTTATGCTTTCTCTGAGTGTATTTTTTAAAGGTTTAGGTATTGGTAGCGGCCTAATTGTAGCGATTGGTGCTCAAAATGCTTTTGTTCTAAAACAAGGGCTCAAACAGCAATATGTATTTTGGTTATGTTTAATCTGCGCACTGTCCGATTCGATTTTAATTGCTTGCGGTGTATTAGGTTTTGCCGAAATTATGACAGCTTCACCTATCTTAATTACAGTCGCGAAATATTTAGGAGCAACGTTTTTATTTGTCTATGGTGCAAAAGCCTTCTATGCCGCGTTTAAAACGAATCAAGGCATGGAACTTGATAGCAGCCAAAAGCAGACTTTAACCCAAGCACTTGTGACTTGTCTGGCATTTACTTGGCTCAATCCACATGTTTATTTAGATACTATTGTGCTGATTGGTTCGGTTGCAACACAGCTAGAAGATAAAATTAGTTTTGCTTTAGGCAGCATACTTGCTTCTTGGATTTTCTTTTTCAGTTTGGGTTATGGTGCAAGATTCCTAAAACCTTTATTTATCAATCCCAAAGCTTGGAAAATTTTAGATTTTATTATTGGTTGCGTTATGTGGAGTATTGCAATATCAATTCTCATCTAATGCATTCAAAAACAAAAAAGTACCATGCTTAAATGGTACTTTTTTGTTTATACGATCAAAATTAAGCTTCTGAGCTCAACATTATCTTTGATTGTTTTCTTTCTTGTAATGACTGCTTAATCACAGCATAACCCGAAGAAACACCTAAATATGCGATCACAAAGGCTACTAATAAATCCGGAAATACAGTGCCTGTTCCAAATACGCCAACCGCCGCTAAAATTACAGCAATATTGGCAATAGAGTCATTTCGACTGCATAACCAGACAGAGCGCATATTCGCATCGCCATCCCGGAATGCATAAAGCATTAAAGCAACTGAAACGTTAGCAATTAAAGCAATTACCCCAATTGCCCCCATAACCATCGGTTCAGGTGAAACACCATGAAAAAATGACCATACCACTTTTGCAATGACGAAGAAACCAAAAGCGGCCATCGTAATACCCTTAACAAGAGCTGCGGTTGCGCGCCAATAAAGGCTCATCGAGAGTACAACTAAAGACAAAGCATAATTTGCTGCATCTCCTGCAAAATCTAATGCATCTGCCCATAATGAAACAGATTGAGCTTTGTAGCCACCTACAATTTCAACTACAAACATGAGTGCATTAATCACAAGTGCAATCCATAGCGCTTTTTTAAAGCGTGGGCTGACTTTCTTTGTAGGTGAACATGTTGAAGCACATCCACATCCGGCCATTTTATTTCCTCAAGAACTCTTTTATAGTCATTAAAAACCCTTGAGTAGCTCCAGAGTCAAGTCTTATGAGTCTTTCTATTGGCCAATTATCAAAAAAAGCAGATGTTCCAATCGACACTATTCGTTATTACGAAAAAGTAGGTGTACTCGACCGTATTCAACGCTCAGAAAATAATTATCGTGTTTACACAGATCAAACACTTGCGGACCTATTATTTATTAAACATTGCCGCGAATTAGATATTTCTCTTAGTGATATTAAAACGTTAAAAGAAATGAAAGCTCAGCCAAAGCAGGCATGTACGGAAATTGATAATTTGGTGAATAAATATTTGATTGAAGTATCGGAAAAAATTGAACGACTTTTGCTTTTAAAAGAAACACTCATCGATTTAAAACAACATTGCTCGACCGACCGTACAGTAGACGAATGCGGCATTTTAAAAGAGCTGCAAAACAACCTTTAACTCAACCTAAAAGCCAATAAAAAAGCATCACTCATGTGATGCTTTTTTAGTATTAAAGGTCGCTATGTTCATCTGGCGGAACTTCAGTAATTCTCCCACCACGAGCTAAAAATGCAGCAACTTCATCTTCCAATGCTTGGCGCTGTTTTTGTTTCGCAGTTACGGTAAGCGTTTCTGCCTCAGCAAGATCAGCATCAGTTAAGTTGCCTGCTTCTTCGTCAGCCGCGCCACTCTCAGCCGCTTTGGCTTCATCTTCATCTACAGCAGAATCTTCTGCATCTTCATAATCATTGATATCTGTCATATTTACACTCCCCACAATGATTTGTATTGCATCATCGCTATGGTCTTTGAGACCTCAGAAATTTAGCAATCTCTTTGCATTTAGCAAAGAGCCAAATTGGTCAAATCCGTATCTTTTCTGACCGATTTGGTAATGATATATAAATGATTGTTTAAAAAATATCTACTGATATTTATTTAGACCAGTAGAGCATAAACTTCGTAATTATTTTAACGACTATACTGGGTGTTTTGTAAAGCCCCTAAACCATTCGCTTGTTGCATAAAACGCTCTTTTAAGGGTGAAATTTGTTCAACCTGCTTAAGTCCCGCATTTCTGGCCCAAATCAATGGAAATAGCTCAGAACTTTCCAACCAACCGATAGCCGACATACTATGCATCATCGCATCGTTTTGTCCTTTACGGCGGTGTTCATAACGCATTAAGGTTTGTTCATGCGCCCATACGCCACGGCCTAAATCATGCAATAGTGCATCACAGAGTACCGCTGCATCTAAACAACCAATATTCACCCCTTGTCCAGCAAGTGGATGAATCACATGAGCTGCATCACCGATTAGGGCTAGGCCAGCTTTAACGTATTGTTTTGCAGCGCGCGCTTTCAATGGAAATTGTGCTCTTGAACGAACATCTAACACTTCACCCAACATATGTTGGCTTTCTCGAGTTAAAAGCTGCATAAACTCGCTATCACTTAAAGCCGAATATTCATCAGCATAATCATCTGGCAGTGTCCAGACAATGGACTGCCAATAGCCGTTTTCACTTTTTTCAAGGCTCGCCATCGGCAAATATGCCAAAGGCCCTGTAGGTAAAAAGATTTGACGAGCAACATAGTGATGAGGCTTAGAAGTCTTAATTGCACAGCTAATCGCTGCTTGCTTGTAATCTAGTACGTCTAGATCAATAAAGGCTTGTTCACGTACAAATGAATTGGCGCCATCTGCGCCAATAAGCAGTTTAGTTTTAAGTGTTGTGCCATCTGCCAATTGAATATGCCAACACCCAACACCTTGCTCAATACGTGTCACGCGGACTTGAGTACGATAATCTGTTAGCTGCTCAAGCATTTTTTGTTGAATAGCAACATTCAATACACTTGGCTCAACCATAGAGCCCAAAGCTTGCTCTGGCATTGGTCTTTGTACAGACTCATGGCCAAAATTAATTTCACCATAGCCATTTAGGTTCCACACTTGCATGCCGGTATAAGGCATTTGGCGTGCCAGATCATCCCAAACATTCACTGTTTTAAGTAAATGAATCGTCGCTTGGCTGAGCGCTAAAACACGCGGATTCATCACCCTCAATGTCTTTTCAACATCAAGTACAGGGGCAGCATCAAGCACGGTAGCCTGTACTCCACCTTGTGCAAGTAATAAAGCAGTTAAGCCACCAACCAGTCCACCACCAACAATGACGACATCTAACACTTCACTCATGCTTTTAACCCCATTGCATAGTTCGCTACCAATGGCTTAACACCCGGAATGACATCAAATGCAATTAATCCCGTATTACGGATTAATTTTAATAATGGGTTTTGGTTACTAAAGCCCCGAACGACCGTATCGCAGAACTTAATCACGCGCTGTTGGTCTGATAAACGTGCTTGTTCATAGGCAAGCAAATTATCTGGGTTACCAATATCATCAGATGCGCTTAACTGATTCACTAAATAACGCAGTAATACATCTGCATCACGCAGACATAAATTAAAGCCTTGCCCTGCAACCGGATGGATTGTATGCGCTGCATTACCCATTAAAATAACGCGTCCAACCGCTTGTTTATGCGCAAGTACTTGTGAAAGCGGATAGCTAAAGCGTTTACCCGTTTTTTCAAATTTACCCGCTCTGTCACCATAAGTTTTTTGCAAGGCATCTAAAAAGTGTTGGTCATTTTTTTCGCCTAACCACTCATCTTCAGTGCCTTTTTTAACAGGCCATACCACTGAGCGACGATATTCACCCGGTAACGGCAATAAAGCTAAAGGTCCTAATGCACTAAAACGTTCAAACCCTACCTGCTCATGCGGTTTTGAAGTCTGAACAGTCGTAACGATCGCAACCTGATCATAGTCGTGGACATCAACACCCACACCAACTGCTTGACGACAGAAAGAGTCGCGTCCATCTGCTGCAATTAATAATTTTGACTCAAGCTTTAAGACTTCATCACCACGCTGAGCTTCGATGTGTACCTGTTCAGCGTCTTGAGTTAAAGCGGTTACTTGTACGCCATCAATCAGTTCAATCAAAGGTTGTTGGCGTACTTGTGTTAACAAAACTCGACCAAGCCACGCATTCTCAATGACTTGTCCAAAGCTTTCGACTTTTTCTTGTTCTGCAACTAAACGTGCTTTACCAAAACTGCCTTGCTCAGTAATGTGAACTTGCAAAATTGGAGTAGCATGTTGTTGTAATGCATCCCATAACCCTAGCTTCTGATAGATCTGTACGCTACGACGTGATAAAGCCGTATTCCGCGCATCAAAACTGGAATGGTAAGGGGCAACATTTTGATCATCATAGTTTGGGTATTTCACAGCTTCTAATAGCTTGACTGCGATATTAGCCTTCGCCAGCATGAGGGAAAGGCTTAAACCCACCATACCCCCACCTACAATAATCACTTGTTGTTGCATCGAGTTTTGCTCCTTTGGCGAATACGTTTAATTATGCTTTAGCTTGCGCCATTAAATGTTCAATATCTGCAATATCTTTAACCACGTCGGCCGTTAATACTCGTGGGCCTTTTGACGTTGCGACTACATCATCTTCAATACGAATACCAATACCACGCCATTTTTTATCTACTGTTTCATCGTCTGGCGCAATATATAAACCAGGTTCAACAGTAACAACCATACCCTCTTCATATTGGCGCCAGTCGTCATCTTTTTTATAAGAACCAACATCATGTACATCCATACCTAACCAATGGCCTGTACCATGCATATAAAATTGACGATAAGCTTCAGTTTCAATCAGCTCACTCACATCACCTTTGAGCAAACCTAAATCAACTAAGCCTTCCGTTAAAATTTTGACCGCAACCTCATGAGGCTCACGGTACGAATTACCAATACGTACTGCATCAATCGCTGCATATTGAGAGGCCAATACCACCTCATATAATGCTTGTTGTTCAGCACTAAATTTTCCATTTACAGGAAAGGTACGGGTAATGTCCGATGCATAGAACTCATATTCACAAGCAGCATCAATTAAAACTAAATCACCATCTTTGAGTGGCTGATTATTTTCAACATAGTGCAAAATACAGGCATTAGCCCCACCACCAACAATACTGTTATATGAAGGCACACAGCCGTTTTGCCCAAATATATAATTGAGTTCGGCTTCTAGTGCATATTCCATCATGCCAGGGCGAACCGTTTGCATCGCACGGGTATGTGCTTTAGCACTAATTTTTGAGGCAATTTGCATCAGCTCAATTTCTTGCGGTGATTTAATTAACCGCATTTCATCAATAATGCGATCAAGTTGAACTAACTGGGCTGGAGCGGCTTCATGACGATGCTCGGCATTCGCTTTTTTGATCCATTGGCTTACTCTGGCATCAAATGCAGCATTGTGTCCGATTCGATAATAAAGACGCTCTTTATTTAATAATTTTTCAATAATTTCTTCATCAAGCAAATCAATTGCATAAGCTTCATCTGCTTCGTACTCTTCAATTGCGCCATCAATTCCCGCACGATAACCATTCCAGATTTCCATCTCGCGATTACGTTCACGGCAAAAAAGACTATAGCTATAGTCTGTAACGTCATCAAAGGTTTCAATGACAGCAACTGCCTCAGGCTCTGCAAAACCCGTCAAATAGAAAAAACTACTATCGGCACGGAATTTATAATCCGCATCACGATTACGGTACATTTCCTCACGCGTCGCAATAATCGCAATGCTGTTTGGACCCATTTTTTCTGCTAGACGGTTTCTGCGATGTTGAAAATCAGCTTGAGGCAATTTCATAATGATCTACTTGATTTAGAATTTTAAAGTCAAAAAATTAAACACAGCCAATAACACATCGCCTCAATTAACTTGGGCGATGTGGTGTAAACATTTCTACAATATTTTGATCTAGAGTGCCTACAGTAGAAGTTTTACTTTTTGCATAAAAGTTTTTCAACAATGAACTTTCAGCCACTGTTACTTTCTTTCTACCAATAGATAAGCTCACCGGAATAAGGCGTACAAACTCATACAATTCTTCGTAACTGCTTTCGCCTTCTTCGTCGTTATCAGAGTCTTCAAACTCTACTGCTGCCACATCTTGCAAATGTTCAATTAATTCGCGCTCATCAGCACGAACATGGCCTGATGCCAAACCAAAGCCAAGAACAACACCAGCACACCAGTCTGATAATGCTTGCACACGATCTTGAAGCGTATGTTCATCGTCTGGAAGCATTGGCAAATAATCCAATTCATCTTCCGACAACGCATGTGCTACATCTTCTGTTTCATCGGTTAAAAGCGCTAAAGCTTCTTCATTTAAATCAGGAACATTAAGAGTTGTTAAAATTTGTGTCCATTCTTCACGCGTAGGCGCTTCTGTCACACAAACAATACCTGTTAGTAAACCATGTAACTCACTAGGGCTTGAAATTTCTTCAATTCCTTCAAAATGAGCGTTCCATTCTGTCCAGCCTGAAATATCGTCTTGCATTCGTTTATCCAATCTCTATACTTCGTATATATTACCTTTGATTGCAATTCTGTGCGACCTCGTTATGTTAGAACAATTACAGCGGCTACAAACGCATATTGGCGTTTTAAAAACACGCTTACATCATCTAGAGAGTGAAAATTCTACTCTCTTGGAAGCTAAAGAACTGGCTGAAACAGAGCACCACGCACAAGTTGTGCAAAAAAATAGCATCATCACTAAAAAACAAGAGGAAATTGAGACACTAACTGAGCAACTCACTCAGCTACAAGGTCAATTTCAACAATTGAATCAAGATGCTAACACACTTGCCGAGCGTTACAGCCGCCTAGAAAAAAGTACGACCGATTTAAAAAATCGTTTTCAAGAAATTTTGGCTGAGCGTAATGAGTTACGCGTTACCAAAGAAAAACTTCAGTCACACCAACGTCAAACTCAACAAGAGTTACACGACTTGCAGCAAGACCGTGACCGTTTGTTACAAAAAAATGAACTTGCCAAAGCAAAGGTTGAAGCAATTATTCAACGTTTAGCAATTTTAGGTACAGCTCAAGATCAACACGCGCAAGAAATTCAGCAACTTGCTCACCCAAATGCTGAAGCTGGTGAGGAGACCCAATCATGAGTGAACAAGTCATGGTAGAGCTTCGTCTGATTGAGCAAACATTTAGACTTGCAACAACATCAGATAAAAAAGATGAGCTTGAACGTGCAGCTGAACTTCTTAATGAGAGATTCAACGATATGCGCCGTAGTGCCCCTCGTGTTGAGCACAATAAGCTTGTTATTATGGTTGCCTTACAGCTTACCCAAGAAGTGTTAAGTTTAAATAAATCTTTGCAAGAATATACACACTGTGAACGCCTATTACAGGCTATTTTGGAAGATGTTGAACAAACTGTTTAATCGACTTGTATCAATAAAAATGCCTTGCTCTATTCATTTATAGTGCAGGGCATTTTTGTATTGACCTATCTTATGTACCACATGATTGTTATATGTACTTTTAGTGTACAAAGCTTCATCAAATGAAGCCTAACTTTACAGTTCAATAAACTCAGATGATTGCCAACGGAACCAGATCGGTTATACTTAAGCTATCTCTGGGATGTTCGCCAGCGGGTCTATTCCCCTGCCGATACTTAAACTTATGGATTGCGTTCTGTATATTTAGAGTGTATGCCTACCTTCGAGTAGGAAACCCAGCAAGTATACGTCGCGTCCACCTTGAACTCGTCGGGTTCAGGGTAACGACACATGCAGCGGCATCTTCGGAGCACTAATTTTATTATATAATTATAATTTAAAGACAGACCTGTCAGTCTATTTTTAGTATTTTGTCTTTCTAGCTTATTAGCTAAACTTAAAAGTTAAATATATTCCTGCTGCTACTTATTGCTCATTTCGATGCAAGCATTCTTGATACCACCCTGTCTGAAAATCTTCGATGGCTTTACGTTTAAAGAAGCTTGTTTTGAATACTTTAGCAGCATAAGCTGAGTTGATTAAATCTTGATAAAGCTGCTTTGCTTTTTCTTCTGTAAGGCCATCAGCAATTTGTTGTAAATCTTGTGCAGGTACTTTTTTTTGCCTTGCTTCCATTACGTTATAAGCGACTTTTTTTACGATATTACAAATATCAGGATCATTTATATTATCGTTAGCATAACAACCTGTGGCAATAAAACTGAGTAATAATATTTTAAATTTCATATCTCTACCTTGCATTAATTATTAAATTTCACTTAGTTAAAAAACGATTTCCCTTCGTAATTCTGCATGTTTGCTAGCAAGATAGAGGCAAGTGTTAAATAGCTACCGACCGTATTAAAACTCTGCAAAAATTTTAATATTTGCATCTTAAGTCCAGCGAAAAATTTAAATAAGGAGCAGAAAGAAATTTAGCACAACTAAATAATGTCAATCAATTCACAATTATTAATTTTTACGTGATAAACAACAAACTTTAATTATCACATTTTATTCCTAAACTTCCCTTATAGTAATCTGTTGCGCTTTTCAGATCTGATAGTAATTTTTCTTCGGTATAAGGCTTAGGCGAAATTTTTATTAATGCAGGCATGTATTGCTTTTTGTAGAGATCAGGATAATCATGGCACAAAATTTTAACTTTAACTTCTTGCGGTGTCTTTGGACTATCTAATTGATCTAAAAACTCGCCAATTTTTCGGTCAGACTCTTCGAATTGAGTCTTGTAATCAACTTGAGGAGTCTCAGATTCTGCCTGTTTCGTGCACGCACTGAGCAAAGCAGCACATAGCATCACCAATAAAATTTTTAACTTCATAGACTTTAAAGTTTCATATTCATCTTTAAATATACTTATCCTGATTAAATGTAAATAAATACTGTAAATACGTAAAAAAACTAAAAAATATTATATAGAGGCTTTTTAGGAACACAGTTATTTTTATTTTCGATTCAACTAGACTGTTTTTATAACGTTTAAAGTTCGGTGAAGCTAAAGAAAAATGGGTATAATTTTGCACGAATCATCTCAAATCTTTGTTAGATTTATCCATGAATGAACTCAGCGTTATTAGAAAAAATTTAAGATCTAAAAGACGTTCTTTAACCCAATTTGAGCAAAAAAAGGCTCAGCTTAATGTTTTACACTACCTAAATTACCTTCCTATTTTTCATTCATCAAAAAAAATTGGTTTATATCTGCACGCTTTCGGTGAAATTCATACTGATCTTCTTATCAAATTCTGTTTTAAAAAGAATAAACAAGTTTATTTACCAATGATTTGCTCGATGAACCAACGTTTAGTGTGGATAAAGATAAATAAAAACCAGTACTTAAGTCGTCGCTTTTCTCACCATCCCTTAGGTATGAAAGAGCCTATGGCAACGCGAGGAAGACATGTGTCACAGCTTGATTTGCTACTTATGCCGCTTTTAGCTTGTGATCACTACGGAACACGTATTGGTATGGGTGGTGGTTATTATGATCGTACATTGGCAAGTGCAAAGCATAAACCTTACCGTTTAGGATTGGCTCATCAATTTCAATTTATTGAACATACTTTAGAACGTCAAAGCTGGGATCAACCATTAGATGGTTTACTCACACCACAGCACTTTTATAATTTTAAGAGATGATTTTTATATAAAAATTTAAATATATTCTTTTGTTTTTTTAGCCTCTTAAAACGAAAAAGTAACCACCTTATGGATGGTTACTCTTACGTGACAGGCTGTTACCAACTTATATTAACACGTCTGTTTGGTGCTAAACATTGAATAAGTTGTGAATTATGTCCACCCGAACATTGCTGATATAAATCAGTCTGGCTATTCGCATAGATTTGAATACGGTTTGGATCTACACCTTGTTTGACAAGTAGTTTTGCCACCGTATTCGCTCGTTTAGATGATAACTCTTGGTTATAACTAAATTTACCTAATGGATCTGCAAATCCAGAAACAATAATAGGTGCTGTTGATGGGCTTTGCTTAATTTGATCGACAACATTGTCTATATTGTTTAAACCTTGCTGAATTGCACTTGCATCAGAGCGATCAAAAGCAAATAAAACGCTCGCTGTACGTCCATTAACCGCAGTACTATTTGCAGGAGGCTGATTATTTTCGCCCCAAGCCACCAACCCTTCACATGCCTCACCTTTGAAGCATTCCAAATTACTTTGTATATCTTATTCATATACTTACTCGCATTTTACAAAAAACAGACAATACTTACCCAAAGCTACACAAAGTTTCAAAAAACTAAAGGTATGAAAAATTTCGCGAAATATATCAAAGAAAAAATGAGAGGTAAATCACAGAAATTTACTGTAATGCGATGAAAAACAAGAAAAAAGAACAATATATAATCAAATAAATATAAAAAATATATTATGATTTTTTACTACAAATTTAACTTTGTAATTAAGTTCTGTGTTTTTTAGGGTAGAAAGATAATAAAAATAAAATATTGAGTTTAAATTTATATTTAAAAACTATCGTTTTACTTCATTAAAAAAATTTTAATTATTTCGATAAATAATTTTTTTAATAACTCATTGGTAAAGATATTCTTTGAAACATGAAAGGTAGATTCAAAAATTAAATGACTTACTAACCTCACCACACTTTTATAATTTTGAAAGATGATTTTTATATAAAAATTTAAGTATATCCTTTTTTGGTTTTTTAGCCTCTTAAAAACGAAAAAGTAACCACCCTATGGATGATTACTTTGCCGTGACAGACCGTTTTACCAACTTATATTAACACGTCTATTTGGTGCTAAACATTGAATAAGTTGTGAACTATTGTTACCGCTACATTGCTTGTATAAATCGGTCTGGCTATTTGCCTGTATTTGTATTCGGCTTGCTTCAATACCTTGTTGTACCAATAATTTAGCAACCGTATTAGCACGTTGTGATGACAATTGCTGATTGTAACTAAATTTGCCTAACCGATCTGTAAAGCCTGAAACAATAATAGGATTTGTTGTTTGGCTTTTCTTAATCTGCTCAGCAATTTTGATAATGCTATCATCACCCTCTTCAATAGCATTAACATCAAATCGATCAAAAGCGAATAATACGCTTGATGTACGATCTGCAATTACAGTGCTATATGCTGATGCCTGATTATTTTCACCCCAAGCAACTAAACCTTCACATGCTTCACCTTTCCAAGATAAGCGGTCTGCTAAGTATTGCTTATTAAAATCAACACGTAACTGGCAACGTTGGTACTGATTTGTGTTAGGAACACGGATATCTAGCACATAGTTCCAAACTTTTACTGCAAAAAGCCCTTCACTAAATTGCGGATTTCCCAATAAAGCTCGAATTTGGTCTTTATTTAGTCCTTGGTCTAAACGAGCAACATCTTGGTATTCATAGCGTTTTACTTGTTTCAAATAACTTTTTTCAATCGCTGGAAAATGAATTTCCTGTGGCTGAGCTGGTTCATTTGCATAAGTTGTTACCGCGAAACCAGCAAAAGCTGCTACGACCAAGCTTTGGATTGTTTTATTCATTTCTATAATCTCTTTAATCTGTCGAGCAAGGAGAGCATTGCTACTCTCCTAACCAGTTTCTTAGTTAATAACACCACTAATACCAATACGAACACTTGGCTCACCTTGAGATGCAGCTGCTACACCACCGGTGATTGACCAACGACCATTGTCAGATGTTTTACGTAAGGTCACACCGACCGCATTTTCACCGCCATGATATGCAGCGCCTACAGCATAGGTATATTTACCTGCTACAAATGGTGCATTTTCCAAGGCCATCGCAGCAGCAATACCCGCATTGGCTTTTTTCTCAACATCATCAATACGTTTATTGGTGTCATAGAACACTTGTTGTAACTGATCACCCAGATTGGTAATTTTATTACCCAATTCTTGGTTCGACTGATTTAAGGTACCAATGGCATCGTTAATATTGTCTTTGCCCGTTCCACCAATGTTTTTAGTCGTAATTGAACCATCACTATTAACAGTTGTATTTCCACCAATACTGTTTTTGATACTGTTTGAAATATTGTGAATCTGACCACCATTTACGGCTTGGTTTGAACCAGCTTTAATCTCGCCATCTTTGACACCTTGAACAACTCGATCACCATCTTTACCAGCCATATTTACGCTAGTACCACCTGTGTCTTTACCGACCGTGATTTCACCATTTGGTTTTTGCTGTTGAACTAAACCGGCTTTACCATTAGAAATGTTGTCGATGTTGTTTTGAATGTTCTTAATATCATTCGAGTTCTTATCGACTTGATTTTGAACATTCCATAATTGTCCGCCATTTACGGCGTCTTTAGAGCCTTCAGCAACTTTACCATCAGCTACATTTTTCAGATTGGTACCTTTATCTCCACCACCTAAAGTGACTGAGTTTTTGTCAACATTGCCATTTTTATCTTTGTCATACTGCACCGCATGATCAGAAAGTTTGCCAATATCTTTACCAATTTGATCTTTAACTTCATTAATTTGCTTATCTAACTGGCCTTTATTCACTGCATCTTTTGCATTAACACCATCTGCAACATTGGTAATTTGCTTACTTCCCGCATCAATACCATTAATTGTAATACTTGGACCACCTTTAATGATAAGACCTTGTTGATTCAAGACATGACCACCAACATTTACACTGTCGAACTTCACATCTTTTAGCATCTCGATTTTGATGCCATCTTGTGTAGTACGAGTAATAATGTTTTCACCGCTGGTTCTATCTTCAGCAGTTTCTGGATTAGCCCCACCCACAATATTAATGGTGTCACCAAGCTTACGATGGACAGCTTTACCCTGAGTTGCTTTCTGGTCATTTGCACCAAAATTCAGCCCTTTTTGGGTCAAGTCATTTACACCATTTGTGACTTTGTCATCTACAGACTTGATTGCATCATTGATATTATTTTTACCCGTGCCACCAATGTTGCTAGTGGTCAGACTACCGTCTGGGTTTACAACTGTATTTCCACCAATACTATTTTTAATACTTGTTGAGATGTTATGAACCTGACCGCCATTTACAGCATCTTTAGAGTTTTGTGCAATTACACCGTTCGCGACATCAGTAATTTTCTTACCGCCGGCATTAATGCCATCTTTAGTCATGCTTGGACCATCTTTAATGGTTAAGCCATTATTAGTAAGTATGCTATCGCCTGTAGTAACGCTATCTAAAGTTAGATCTTTCTTGGTCGCTACCTCGTAGTTAGTACTACCATCTTTATTAACAGATTGTTTTACAACAATGTTATCGCCTTCAGTTACAGTCGTTTTTGCTTTAGTCGCAGTATTTTTTACTTCACTAATTGCATCATTAATATTGTTTTTACCTGTTCCACCAATGTTATTGGTCGTCAGGCTGCCGTCTGGGTTTACAACTGTATTTCCACCAATGCTGTTTTTAATACTGTTTGAAATATTATGAATCTGACTACCATTTACCGCTTCTTTTGAAGTCGCTGAAATGTTGCCAGCTTTCACGTTATCTAAGACCGTACCGTCCTTACCTTTTAAGGTAACTTTATCTTTGGTTTTGGCATCATCGTATTTCACTGCAGCATCATCAGTTGCATTTTGCTTGGCAGCAAGATCATCTAACTGACCTTTATTGACTGCATCTTTAGCATTTACACCATCAGCTACATTGGTAATTTGTTTACCACCCGCATTAATACCTTCTTTAGTAATGCTTGGGCCTTCTTTAATAGTTAAACCATTGTTGTTCAAAGTGGTATTGCCAGTAGTCACACTGTCAAACTTCGAGTCTTTCAACAGTTCAATCTGAATGCCATCTTGGGTAGTACGGGTAATAACGTTCTCACCGCTTGTTTTTGAAGCTGGCGTTGAAGCATCCGCACCGCCTACGATATTAAGCTTGTCACCAAGTTTACGGTGGACATCTGCTCCACTGTTGGCAGCAAAGTTCAGGCCTTTGTTTTCAACATCTTTAATACCATTTGTGACTTTGTCATCTACAGACTTGATTGCATCATTAATGTTGTTTTTACCTGTTCCTCCAATATTATTGGTCGTCAGGCTGCCGTCTGGATTTACAACTGTATTTCCACCAATACTGTTTTTAATACTGTTTGAAATATTATGAATCTGGCTACCATTTACCGCTTCTTTTGAAGTCGCTGAAATGTTGCCTGCTTTCACGTTATCTAAAACCGTACCATCCTTACCTTTTAAGGTAACTTTATCTTTGGTTTTGGCATCATCGTATTTCACTGCAGCATCATCAGTTGCATTTTGCTTGGCAGCAAGATCATCTAACTGACCTTTATTCACTGCATCTTTAGCATTTACACCATCGGCAACATTGGTAATTTGTTTACCGCCAGCATTAATACCTTCTTTAGTAATGCTTGGGCCTTCTTTAATAGTTAAACCATTAGTGTTTAAAGTGGTATTGCCAGTAGTCACACTGTCAAACTTCGAATCTTTTAACAGTTCAATCTGAATACCATCTTGGGTAGTACGGGTAATAACGTTCTCACCGCTGGTTTTAGCTGCTGGAGTTGAGGCATCCATACCACCTACGATATTAAGCTTCTCACCAAGTTTACGGTGTACATCCGCACCGCTATTACCGGCAAAGTTCAAGCCTTTGTTTTCAAGTTCAACCTTGGTATTGTCAATTTTGCTATTTAGCTCAGTTTTCGTGTTACCAATCGTGTTGTTTAACTCGGTCTTGGTATCGTTAATCTGAGTCGTTAACTGATCTTTGGTGTTATTTAACTTGGTGTTTGTATCAGTAATCTGGTCACCAAGGTCTTTCTTGGCATCATTCAGATTCTTGTTAGTATCTGCGATCTGATTACCTAAATCTTTTTTCGTATCATTTAACTGATTATTGGTATCAGTGATTTTGCCATTTAAGTTATCTTTCACTTTGGTGAGCTGATCAACATTCACTGCATCTTTGGCATTCACGCCATCGGCAACATTGCTAATCTGTTTACCACCAGCATTAATACCTTCTTTAGTAATGCTTGGACCGTCTTTAATAGTCAAACCATTATTGTTCAAAGTAGTATTGCCAGTAGTCACACTGTCAAACTTCGAGTCTTTTAACAGTTCAATCTGAATACCATCTTGAGTGGTACGGGTAATGACATTTTCACCGCTCGTTTTTGAAGCTGGCGTTGAAGCGTCCGCGCCACCTACAATATTAAGCTTCTCGCCAAGTTTACGGTGGACATCTGCTCCACTGTTGCCAGCAAAGTTCAAACCTCTGTTTTCAAGCTCGGTCTTGGTGCTGTCAATTTTGGTATTTAATTCAGTTTTCGTATTACCAATCGTGTTGTTTAACTCGGTCTTGGTATCGTTAATCTGAGTCGTTAACTGATCTTTGGTGTTATTTAACTTGGTGTTTGTATCCGTAATCTGGTTACCTAAGTCAGTTTTTGTATCATCTAACTTTTGATTAAGATTAGTAATATTCTGCGCATTCTTACTAATATTGCTCGCGTTTTGACTCACACGTCCATCAACATTTTTAAGTTGACGTACTGTTACCGCGTCTGAGTCGGCTGAGCCATCTTCAACATTGGTAATACGGCGTTCTTTTCCAGCCGCCCCAACAGAAATAACACCATTAGATTTAGAAGCATCGCGATTGGTCAGGAAAGAACTTCCTGTCGCTTCAGTTGCTACAGCATCTTGGCCTAAAGCAACACTATTTTTAGCTTCTACTATACTGCGTGCACCTAAAGCTACACCACCTTCAACCAAAGACTGGGCACCTTGACCAACTGCAACTGCATTTTCTTGGTCAGCAATTGCGCCACCACCGATGGCTGCAGCATTTTTACCCGCTGCCTTTGCACCGCCACCTACAGCAGCAGCATTTTCATTTGTAGCCTCAGCCCCTTTACCAATTGCAGCCGAGTTATCGCCTGTTGCTTGGGCACCACTACCAATTGCTGCAGCACTGTTCCCAGTCGCTTTTGCACCTTCACCTGGTTTATTACCAGAACCAATTGCTGTTGAATTTGTACCTGATGCCAATGAGTTAATACCCATAGCCGATGCGCCATCACCTGTTGCTTGTGCAACAGCACCGAATGCAGCAGCACCTTTACCTGAAGCATTAGACATGACGCCAAAAGCAGATGAAGCATCACCAGTTGCTTTAGATGTCATACCAAAAGCCGAAGAAAAGGCGCCTGTACCTACTGCTTGAACACCAACAGCCGTTGAGCCGTGATTTGCTTCAGTTGTTGGATAGCTGCCTGCTTTAAGCACACCACCAGTAATTTCTGTATAGGTTTTACTCAGCTCAGCATCTTGGGCAATTTTATCAACATCATCCCCACCAATTGCGACAGAAGAGTTTCCTTTTGCAATAACATCTGCACCAATCGCAATCGACTGATCTCCAATTGCTTTAGTTTGATCACCAATCGCAATTGACTGATTGCTATAGCCAGATGGCGTTCCTTCTGCCCCTTTAGTCGATGCATTACGTCCAATAGCAACGTCACCACGACCAATTGTTTGACTGCTACTTCCCATTGAAATTGCGCCAGAACCTGCTGCTTGTGCATATGCACCAATCGCCATTGCCTCACGAGCAGTAGCCGAAGTATTCACCCCAACAGCAATTGCATTACGTCCAGTTGCTCCATCATTTTCAAAGTTACCACCTTGCTGGCCATTATCATTGATACTGACATAGTGAGTACGAGCTGCTTTTAACTGACGTATAGTGGCAGCATCAGAATCTGCTGCACCATCTGCTACATTTTGAATACGGCGCTCACTTCCCACATCGCCAATTGATAAAACGCCAGTTGGAGCGGATTGTTTAGTTAAGAAACTTTCACCAGTAGCTTGGACTGCTTTTGAATCTTTACCTAATGCAATACTATTTTCTGCTTCTGAACGGGCACCTTTACCAATTGCTACACCACCATCAAAAATAGCCTCAGCTTGGTCTCCAATTACAACCGCATTATCTTTTTGTGCTTTTGCGCCTGTACCAATTGCAACAGATTTTTTACCTTTAGACTCTGAAAATGCACCAATCGCTAAAGCATTTTCTTCCGTTGCTACTGCACCACCACCAAAAGCAATCGAGTCTTTACCTGTTGCTTTTGTTGCCATTTTAGGTTGGTAAGCAGCACCTGCTTGCCCCGCAACTGGGTCAGCATTTTCAATATCTGGCGAACCAATTGCAATTGAACGGTAACCTTCTGCAGTTGCCGAGTGACCAATTGCTAAAGAGCCTTTACCGGTAGCAGCTGCAACATTACCAATGGCTTGAGAAAAATCAGCAGTCGCGGCAGATTGACGTCCAAGTGCAAGAGCAGTATTTCCAGAAGACAAAGCTCCAGTCCCAATTGCTACGCCTGAAATACCTTGAGTTGTCGCATAAGAACCAATTGCGGTACCTAAACCTTTCTCAACTACAGCGCCAGTACCCACACTGATCGCACCGCCTTGTTTCATTGCACCAGCATAAGCACCAGTAGAATTATTATAAGGATTATTACGGTTTGCGATGTTAGAGCCCATTCTATCTTGTGTTTGAGCTCCACAACCAATAGCAACATCTTTTTCATTGGCTGTACTCGCATTCCCCTCACGACATGAAGTTGTACCTGAAATAGAGGTCCCTTGACCTACTCCCCCTTCGGTATTTGTCCCTGCGAAAGCATTTGGAGCAAAACTAATTACACTTGTTAAAACTACCGCTGATACATTTAAAGTTTTTGATTTAGTCTTTGTTTTACCTTTTGCAATTTCAGATGTTGCAACCCATGCTCCAATTGAAGCATTCCAAATGACCTTATAAACTTTATTCATAAAACTTCTCAGACAAATACCAAAATTAAAGGTCAATAAAAATGTAGAAATACATTTTTAAAAAAATTTGACCAAAAAAAAGAGGCGGCATCCTAATTGAATAAATTTAATGGGTAAACATTAGATCCTTTAAATTTATGAAAAAGTGAGACAAAATTCACAAAACAAAAATATTGATTAATTTTTAATTATTTGAATTTATTGATATATTTTAAAAGCAAATCATATTATCTCTATTGTGTTAATAATTTGTAAATTTATTTTAAAATAGAATAATAACTCTAAATATATGGTTATTTTTTATAAAATTAATAAATAAATAAACTCTTTAAAATACACTTGTACTCCATTAAAAATAGAATATTAACTCTAAAATAAATACCACTATTAATATAATTATTATGTAATAACCACCTATTAAAAATACATCTGTATATTATAAATAATAGTGCTTTTATACTGTTAATAATAAATTATAAAATAAATAAAAATTTAAATATACTTAATAAAAACACCTATTATAAAATAAAACTAAATAAAGCATTTTTTGAAAGCTGGCCTCCTTACTTGTACGGCAAAGAATAATTATTAAGTAAAAATGCTCAGCTTCACTACAAAATTTCATTCTTCTTAAGAATTAATCTATTGATTCATAACATTTTTAAAAAAAAGTTGACTAAATTAGTCCTTTTTTCAACATTTTCTATTGTCATGCCCTTGTAATTTTTAAAATACACATCACTATAAAAAACATGGCAACCTCGTTGTCACTCATTAGGAGTGCCCATGTCTGAACTTATTATGAATGAAAAAACTGACTTAGAGCCTCAGGTTCCAAGTGTATTACCACTATTAGCCTTACGTGATGTGGTGGTTTATCCACACATGCAAATTGCGCTATTCGTGGGTCGTGAAAAATCGATCAATGCAGTTGATGTGGCTCGTAACAGTGACAATTTAGTATTTGTAGTTGCGCAAAAAGATTCGCTTACAGAAGAAATTGATCACGACAATTTATACCAGTACGGTACAGTCGCTAAGATTGTACAAGTAGTTAATCATGAAAATGATGAAAACTGCATTAAAGTACTTATTGAAGGCTTACATCGTTCTAAGCTCACAAAAATTATCGATGAAGATAGTTATTTGACTGCTGAACACGATTTAAGCCCAATGACTATTAATGTAGATAAGGCAACTCAAGAAACTCGTTTACAAGAGTTACGTAACCTATTTGCTCAATATGCAGAAGCAAAATTACGTAATGCACGTGAACTGGTAGCTGCTGCCAATAAAATCGAAGACTTATTGCAATTGATGTTCTTCGTAGCAACTCGTGTACCTCTAAATATTGAGATTAAACAAAAATTTTTAGAGTACGATGAGTTTGAAGCTCATTTGCAAGAGTTGATGAACTACTTGATGAATCAATCTGCTGAACAGCAAATTGAGCAAACTTTACATGACAGCGTAAAACGCCAAATGGAAAAGAACCAACGTGAATACTTTCTAAATGAAAAAATGAAAGTCATTCAACGTGAGCTTTCCGATATGAATGGCGGTGCTGAAGATGACGTTGCTGAAATTGAGAAACGTCTTGCTGAAGCTGATTTACCTGAACACGTACGTAAAAAAGCCGAAGCTGAGTTCCGCAAACTTAAAGCAATGCAGCCTGCATCTAGTGAAGCTGCTGTGGTACGTAACTATCTAGAAGTGATTTTAGATACGCCGTGGAACAAAGCAAGTAAAGTCAGTATTAACTTAAATAAAGCTCAAGAAATTCTTGATGCTGACCACTATGGTCTTGATGATGTTAAAGACCGTATTGTTGAATACTTAGCTGTTCAATCACGTGTGAAAAAACTCAAAGGTCCTATCCTTTGTTTAGTAGGTCCTCCTGGGGTTGGTAAAACTTCACTCGGTGAATCAGTAGCTAAAGCAACAGGTCGTGAATTTGTTCGCATGGCGCTTGGTGGCGTACGTGACGAAGCAGAAATTCGCGGACACCGTCGTACTTATATTGGTGCGATGCCAGGTAAAATTGTGCAGTCTTTAACAAAAGTTGGCGTGAAGAACCCATTGTTCTTACTCGACGAAATTGACAAGATGGCACAAGATTACCGTGGTGATCCAGCTTCTGCATTGCTTGAAGTACTTGATCCATCACAAAACAGTAAGTTCAACGATCATTATTTAGATCTTGATCTTGACCTTTCTGAAGTAATGTTTATTTGTACTGCGAACAGTATGAATATTCCAGAAGCCTTACTTGACCGTATGGAAGTCATTCGTCTACCGGGTTATACCGAAGATGAAAAAGTAAACATTGCTGAACGTTACCTTGTTCCTAAAGCAATTAAGAACAACGGATTACGTCCAAAAGAGTTAACAATTCATGAAGAAGCGATTCGTGACATTGTTCAACGTTATACACGTGAAGCTGGTGTTCGTAGTTTAGAACGTGAAGTTTCTAAAATTGCGCGTAAAGTGGTAAAAGAAGCCGTAAGTAAAAAGTCTAAAAACTTACAGCTTGATGTTACCTCTGCCAATCTTCCTGAATACCTAGGTCCACATAAATTTGACTTTGGTATTGCTGAAGATGAAGCACAAGTAGGCCGTGTAAATGGTTTGGCATGGACTTCTGTAGGCGGCGAGTTACTTACTATTGAAGTTGCAGCTGTTAAAGGTAAAGGTAAATTTATTACAACCGGTTCACTCGGTGACGTAATGAAAGAATCAATTACCGCAGCAATGACTGTAGTACGTACACGTGCTGATGAACTTGGTATTGAAGCATCTCGTTTTGAAGAAACTGATGTACACGTTCACTTACCTGAAGGTGCAACTCCAAAAGATGGACCATCTGCTGGTTTGGCATTAACAACTGCACTTGTATCAGCATTTACTGGTATTGCGATTCGTCCAGACATCGCGATGACAGGTGAAACAAGTCTTGGTGGTCGTGCGATGCGTATCGGTGGCTTGAAAGAGAAACTTCTTGCTGCACATCGTGGTGGAATTAAGCTTGTCTTTATTCCTCAAGATAACGTTCGTGATTTGGCAGAAATCCCTGACAATGTGAAAGAAGGATTAGAAATCAAAGCTGTGAAAAGTATTGATGAGATCTTGCCTTTAGCATTAACTTCAATGCCAAAGCCTTTACCCAAAACACCGATTGTAAAACCGGTGGAAGGCTCAAAAGCAGCACGTCACTAATTAAAAAATAAAAAAGAGAGCTTCGGCTCTCTTTTTTTTGTTACATAATTTGATTGAAAAATATCCAACCATCCTCATAATAAGAAGTAAGAGTGATTAATTTTATTATTTACTCTTATCTATCTTATGTTACAGATAGCCTTGTTTTTATTCTCTATGATCATCTGAACTCCAGACAGATGATCATTTGATCGCAGTCCAACACTGTTTTTTGGACTGCGTTTTTTATGCTCACTTACTCCCCCGCAGTTATTGTCTCCTCAGGTATAATACGTCAGCTGTTTTGACTGAATAGACCACATGAAAATTCGTATTCTGACCATTGGTCAAAAAATGCCTGCTTGGGTACTTACTGGTTTTGAAGATTATTTCAAACGCATCCAACCTTTTGTTCAGACTCAAGTGATTGAACTTCCAATGGCAAAACGCGGCAAAAATGACTCAGAAGCAGATATTTTAAAATACTGCCAAATTGAAGGTGAAAGTATTTTAAATGCTTTAAAACCCAACGAGACACTTATTGCTTTAGAAGTTGGCGGACGCGAACTCAGTACAGAAAAACTAGCTGACACCATGAAACAATGGATGCTTGAAGGTAATGATGTTGCACTGGCTATTGGTGGCCCAGATGGCTTGTCTGATCAGGTACGTAAAGCTGCTGCCTGGCATTGGTCACTCTCAAAACTTACCATGCCCCATCCTTTAGTTCGAGTTTTATTAATTGAACAACTTTACCGAGCGATGTCTATTAATCATAATCATCCTTATCACCGTGCATAAAAAGAACAAACGTTTCATTTTAAGAACAATCCGTTGAAATCAGGATACTTTTAACATGTCCTGATTTTGGCATAATGACTATTATTCTGCTTTTCAACTCAGGTGTAATGAAATGGAACTACAAACCCTTCCCGGACTGTTTATTTCACATGGTTCACCCATGCTTGCACTTGATCCAGAACAAGTGGGTCCTGCCTTACATCGTCTTAGTGTGAATCTACCTACCCCAAAGGCAATCATCGTGATGTCTGCTCACTGGGAAAGTAAAGCACTTGAAGTAAGTAGTTCAACACGTCCAGAAACATGGCATGACTTCCGTGGTTTCCCACCAGAGTTGTATGAGATTCGCTATAGCGCACCAGGTCAACCAGAACTTGCCGAAGAAATCTTAAAGTTGTTGGCAGACGCTCATTTTGTTGCACATGCCAATAGTGCCCGCCCTCGCGACCACGGTGTATGGATGCCTCTTTTACATATGTATCCAGATGCAGACATTCCTGTTGTTGAGATTTCTTTACCAATGAGCTTAAGCGCACAAGAAATTTATAGAATTGGGCAAACACTTGGGCCTTTACGTGAAAAGCAAATTTTACTGATTGGTTCTGGAAGTATTACCCATAATCTTGCTGAATTGTCATGGCAAGGTGATAGTTCAAAAGTTCCTGAATGGGCTTCAACGTTTAGAAATACTGTTGTTAATAAACTTTCACATCAAGATTACGATGGTGTGTTGGAATGGCAATCATTGCCTTATATAAAACGTAATCATCCAACTCTTGAACATTTTGCGCCGTTGTTTTTCGCTATGGGAACTGGCCATCGTTTTACGATTGTTCATAGCAGCTTCACAATGGGCTCTTTAGGTATGGATATATACCGTTTTGATTAATTTTTAGGAAATACCCCGTTTTTGCGGGGTATACCACTATTTTTATTAAAAATTCGAATAATTTACAAACTTATACATTTTAAAAACCGAAACAATCATATGTTTACATTTTATTTTTTTAAGAATGTTTTAAGCTTAGTGCTGTTGTTTTTTTACTTGAAGTTTTTTAAATGAAAATTAAATATTTAATTCTTGCGTTGTTACCTTTTTCTTTGATGGCGTGTCAAACAGTTTCAAATACTCAAGCTCCAATTGTATCTGAGCAACAACAAAATCTTGCAGCAACTTTAAGTGAATATGCTTGGACTTATCAAAATGTAAAAGCTTCTAAGCCACTTGTTCTTAATTTTAATGCAGATGGTAAATTAGCAATTAACACAGGTTGTAATGGTCAAGGTGGTACTTGGAAAGTTGAAGGCAACCAACTTGTAACCTCTCCTCTGGCATCGACAATGATGGCTTGCCAAGACGATTTAATGAAACAAGAACAATTGTCTAATAGCATCTTTAGTGAAGCAAAATTGCCAATCGAAATTAGTAATAGCAATGGTCAGGTAATCTTAAGCGTGACAGATAAAGCAGGTCAAAAGCATATTTTCCAAGGCGTAAAAGCAACTAATACTCAAGCTTTAACTGATTATTCATGGTCATATCAACCTGAAAATACTAAAAAGCCGATCGTTCTTAACTTCACAAACGACCGTTTGTCTATCGCAACAGGTTGTAACCGCCAAGGTACAACTTGGAAAGTTGAAAACAATACTATCGTAACTGCTGATGTCATGTCGACAATGATGGCGTGTGAACCTGCGTTAATGAAACAGGAACAATTCTCTAGTAGCCTGTTCCAAAAACGTGCGATTCCATTTGAACTTAATACGACAAATGCTGATCAACCAACATTAACAATCCTTGATGCTCAAGGTCAGAAATATACTTTCACAGGTAAAATGACACCTGAAGCAAAATACCAGTCTGAAGGTAAAACTGTTTTCCTTGAAGTAGCACCAGAAACTAAATCTTGTACGGGTGTTGCGCCACAAACTTGCTTGCAAGTTCGTGAAGTTAAATATGATGACAAAGGCGTAAAAACTTATGCCGACAAAAACTGGTCATTATATTATGGTCAAATCGAAGGTTTTGAACACAATCCAAACCAACGCGTAATCTTACGTGTAAAACGTTTTGAAGTGAAAAACCCAGCAGCTGATCAATCTAGCCAAGCAGATGTGTTAGATATGATTGTAGAGCAAGAAATGGTTAAAAAGCCTAAAAAATAATTTTTAGACTAAAAAAATCCGATGCAAAAGCATCGGATTTTTTATTTCTATATTTTAATAAATACCTTGTGCAAGCATGGCATCAGCAACTTTTACAAAGCCCGCAATATTGGCACCATCTACATAGTTCACAGTACCGTCTTCTTTTGTACCGTATCTTACACAATTGGCATGAATGTCTTTCATGATTGCATGTAAACGTTCATCGACTTCAGCATGTGTCCAACCCAAACGAATTGCATTTTGGGACATTTCTAAGCCAGAAGTTGCCACACCACCTGCATTAGATGCTTTACCAGGGGCATATAAAATCTTAGCTTCAATAAATTGTTCAACAGCTTCAAGTGTAGATGGCATGTTAGCGCCTTCAGCTACACAAATGACACCATTAGCAATAAGTGTTTTAGCATCTTCGCCTGTTAATTCATTTTGTGTAGCACATGGTAAAGCAATATCTACAGGAATATGCCAAGGGGTTTTACCTTCAAAATATTCAAAACCATGCTTAGAAGCAAACTCCGAAATACGCCCACGCTTAACGTTTTTCAGCTCCATGACCTCAGCAAGCAACTCATCTGTAAAGCCATTTTTTAGATAAACAGTACCGTTCGAGTCTGACAAGGTAACCACTTTCGCACCTAAGAACATTGCCTTCTCTGCCGCATATTGCGCAACGTTACCAGAACCAGATACTGAAACAGTTTTACCAGCAAAAGATAGCCCACGTGTTTTTAGCATTTCTTCTGCAAAATAAACCGTACCATAACCTGTTGCTTCCGGACGCATTAAGCTACCGCCAAATGAAATTCCTTTACCAGTAAATACACATGCCGTGTCATTACTGAGCTTTTTCATCATGCCAGCCATGTAGCCTACTTCACGCGCACCCACGCCAATATCTCCAGCTGGAATATCGGTATTGGGACCTAAATGACGGTAAAGCTCAATCATGAGTGCCTGACAGAACCTCATAATTTCAGCATCAGATTTACCTTTAGGGTCAAAATCTGAACCTCCTTTTCCTCCACCCATCGGCAAAGTAGTCAGTGAGTTTTTAAAAGTTTGCTCAAATCCTAAAAATTTTAAAATAGATAGGTTGACCGACGGATGGAAACGCATACCGCCCTTGAATGGACCAATTGCTGAATTGTATTGAACACGGAAAGCACGGTTTACTTGAGTCTGCCCTTGATCATCCATCCATGAAACACGAAATTGAATCACACGCTCAGGTTCAACCAAACGCTCTAACAATCCCTGCTCTGCATATTCCGGATTTTTTTCAATGAATGGCCACAAACTTGTCATGACTTCTTCGACAGCTTGTAAAAACTCAGGTTGATGCGGATCACGCGCTTGCACGTAATTCAGGAATTCATTCAGATTGTTATATTTCAATGCACGGTCCTCAGCATAGTAATGAATTAAATTGGTGCAATACATTTTAAAATGCATCATTTAGCAGCAAAATATTAAATCCCTTTCCATCAATTTTAACAATAGTTATTTTAAATTATTTTATTTTACTTAATTATCATAAACTTAATTTTAGAAAAACTATCTAAAAATCAAAAATAGTCATTTATCTTTTCAGTTTTATTGATCTATTATTGTGCAATATTAGCTACATTTTAGGTCAATCAAAAAGCCAATAAATTCGTTAAAATCCATTGACCTTACTTAGGTTTTTCTTCATTATCGCATCGTTTTAAGCAAGCTATTTTCCTCTATGAATCCATCTATTTCTCTCATACGCGAGATTGATGCGTTATTACCACAAACGCAATGTGGTTTATGTGGACACCGTGACGGCTGTCTACCTTACGCAAAGTCCATTGCTGAAGGTGAAGAAGCAAATAAATGTGTTCCTGGTGGACAGCCAGTGGCAGATGCGCTCGCAAAATTATTAAATCGCTCATCGTTACCTGCTGAAACAAGTGTCTGGCCTGTACAAGCCGATGGACGCCCGCAACGCATGAAAGCGATTATTCGCGAAGACGAATGTATCGGATGTACAAAATGTATTAATGCTTGTCCTGTAGATGCAATTATTGGTAGTGGTAAGCTCATGCATACCATCTTGACTGATTTGTGTACAGGTTGTGAGTTATGTATTCCACCCTGCCCAGTTGACTGTATTGATCTGGTCGAAGACACTCAAGCTTTACCAAACGAACAACAGCGCATTGCAGAGCAAGATGATTTAAGACAACGTTACTACGCGCATATTCAACGCGAAGAAAAACGTCGTATACATCGTAAAGGGCCTGTTGTACGCGCTGAAATTGATACACACCTTTTTGCACAGTTTTCCCAAGCACTTGATGATTTACCTTCAATTCAAATCATTGAGAAGCCAAAAGAAGCGGTTGTAAATGATGCAAAAACTACGATTGAATTAGCTAAAATTCGCACACAAATTAAAAAGTTGGAAAAGCAGCTCAGTGTTCGAGAAGATGCAAAAAAACGTCTTCAACTTGATGAACTACAACAGCAACTCATTCAATTACAGGAGGTCTGAATGGCCGTCAAAAACATGAAGAAAAAGCAGATTCAAATTTTCTTTGAACGCCTTCGTGAACAAAGACCTTCTCCAGAAACCGAATTAAAATATTCATCACCTTTTGAATTATTAATTGCCGTCATGTTATCGGCACAAGCAACCGATGTTAGCGTAAACAAAGCAACAGATAAGCTTTATCCTGTCGCCAATACTGCTGAAAAAATCTATAACTTAGGTGTAGACGGCTTAAAAGAATATATAAAGACCATCGGCCTTTATAACGCGAAAGCTGAAAATGTTATTAAAACCTGTAAGATTCTAATGGAGCAATTTAACGGCGAAGTTCCAAGTAATCGAAAAGACTTGGAAGCTTTACCAGGTGTAGGTCGTAAAACAGCCAATGTGGTTTTAAATACAGCATTCGGGCAACCAACTATGGCTGTCGACACACACATTTTCCGTGTGGGAAATCGTACTGGCTTAGCAGTAGGTAAAAATGTTCTTGAAGTTGAACATCGTTTAGTTAAGGTAATTCCAAAAGAATTTATTATAGATGCACACCACTGGCTGATATTACATGGCCGTTATTGCTGTATCGCCCGTAAACCGAAATGTTTCGAGTGTGTTGTTGCTGATGTATGTAACTGGCCAGACCGCTTTGAATTTGGCGCCACAAAAGCAATTCCAACAAAAAACCTCAGTTAATCCTGAGGTTTTTTAAGCTGCTGCAATTTGGGATGTAGTTGACGTTCTCGTCCGTTCTTTTTATTTTCCAAAGCCTGTTGTTTCTGCACATGACGCAACATTTTTTGACTTTGATATAGTAAAAATAACAATAGTGCCAGACTCAGCAATACCACTAAAATCAAAATGATTTTCATATCGTTCTCCCGCACTCAATGAAAGAAAAGAGCCCTCATAAAGAGGGCTCTTTATCACAAATAATATTAAATTATTTGTCTAAGATGTTGAACAAATCTTTTTGTACATCTTCAATAGTGCGCAAGCCATCAAGCTTGTCATAAGTTGGCGCATTTTCACCAGAAGCAGCACGGCCTTGATAGAAACCAACTAATTGCTCTGTTTCAGTATGATAAGACGCTAGACGCTTACGGATGGTTTCTTCTTGGTCATCTGGACGTTGAACAAGATCTTCACCAGTTTCGTCATCTTTACCTTCCACTTTAGGTGGATTGTATACAGTGTGGTAAACACGGCCAGAAGCTGGGTGCTGACGGCGACCAGAGAGACGTTTTACGATTTCTTCGTCAGGTACATCAATTTCAATCACGTGATCGATGCTGATGCCTTCTTTTTCCAATGCTTCTGCTTGAGGAATCGTGCGTGGGAAGCCGTCAAAAATACAACCATTCACGCAGTCCGGTTGAGCAATACGTTCTTTTACTAAACCAATAATGAGTTCATCTGAAACTAAACCGCCAGATTCCATTACACTTTTAGCTTTTAAACCTAATTCAGTACCTTCACGAATTGCAGCACGGAGCATATCACCGGTTGAAATTTGTGGGATATTGTAGCGCTTACAGATCAACTGAGCCTGAGTACCTTTGCCTGCCCCAGGTGGTCCGAGTAAGATAATGCGCATAAAAAACATCCTCATTTAAAACAATGAATGTGAGGTCTGGCAGATTTAATTTCGTTGATCCTGATAGATCCTGCCCGACTTCGAATTATAAGAAAGCCACAAACAAATGTATTGTACCAGCAATAAATCCGGTTACCCCACCTAGTACAATAAGAATCCACTCGTCCTCTTGGAATGCTGGACGTAACAAATTCTGAAACTCTTTTGGTGTCAGTTCACGAATACGCTCTTTAAACATTTGAAAAATCTTCTGTGCCCGGCTTGCATTCAGTGCAGGGTCACATACGGGTCCCATCGTAATTTCAATTGAACGATCAATCAAGTCCGTCTTTAATCTTGCGTACTCTCTTGGGCCCAAAGAAAGCTGTAAAGATGTACGAACAAGTGGTGTTTCCATAATTTCGTTAATATGACGTTTAACAATACGACGTGTTTTGTCCTTGCGTGAACCGTACATCATTTCTGTCATAATCGATTTTAACGTAATTAGGTCTTCTGTCACTACACTAGAAAAGACTTCAGAGACTTCTTCTTGACGCTTCATGAAAGCACCTTGGAAATTATAGGTACCGATTCGTAAAACAGGCACAATCCAAGGGAACTTGCGATCTTTGGTTAATCTAAATATTTGCGGATAACGAACGTAATGTGGCTCAATTGGGTTAAATACCATCCAGATTGCAATCCAGTTGGTTAAAAAGCCCCAAATAGATGCCCAAAATGGTACCGTCCAATGCCAAGGTACAACAAACCAGACAACCATCTGGAAAATACCGAAGAACATCCCGATTAGAGCACTAATATGCCAAATAAAGTTGATTTCTTTTTGCCCAACTTTTAAAAACATACGTACCATTAAACGGCGGTCACCTTCCATTTGGCTCACCACCATTTCACGCATATCAACCAGTGACTCGACATTCATGGTCAGTTCAGTTACTAATTCTCTTAGCACACCTGGTAACTGCTTATGTGCTTGAGCATAAATACGGCGTTTAATCGAATAAGGTAAATTTTCCCAAAGCACTGCATTACGATCGATCATCACTTCATCAATCAAATGCTCAAGTTCAAATCCGACTTGCTCACCAATAATACGTGCCATGTCTTCAGGGTCCATTGCCTCTAAAAACTCACGTAAAGAGCCTAACTTAGATAGAGTATTATCGGTAATAATTCCTGAGATACGCCCTGCTTTACGTGGCACAATACCTTGCCAGCCGACTGGTAAAGGACCTAAATGGAATCCCCAAAACTTGATTGGGTAAAACACCATTTTTAAAGCCATCCACACATGTGCCCATGTGACAAAGGCAGTGACCGGAATGATACTCAAAACGGCCCAAAAATCAGGTCTGTGTAAAAAGGTCTGCCACAATCCGCTGACGTACTCTAACATGTAAGACTCTCGTATTTATTTGTGCTCTGCTTATGGCGAGTTAACGATAAGCTGCTTTGTTTTATAAACCAAAACTTAGAGAATAAGAAAATTGTATTTGCGGTTTTGTATTGGCAGCAACGGCTCCATTTTGATCAGTTAATTTTTCAGCTGCTCCAATACCCACACTAAAGGTACTAATCCTTTCTGAATTCAACAATACATATGCCAAATCGACACCAGCACCTAAGCGAGATTTATAATCTCCGTCTACAGATTTGCTATCAAGATGTCCAGCATAAAAGCCAATATAGTAACCATTCTTATCAGTTCCGGTAAGGTAGTAAGGATAGCGAAATCCGACTTGTCCACCGGCAGTTTTATCACCATTTAAAAATGCACCAACTTTTGCATAAGCAATCCCATAAGGATTTACCCACTCACCATTGAGATGTAACAATTTTTGAGTAAAACCTGCGCCTACATTCCAAGTCGCTGCTTTATGATCTGCTAATTTTGCTTCTGGAAGAAATGAATAATCTTGAGCATGAGCCCAACTACTTACTGTCAAAACTGCAAGTAAGGGATAAATTTTTCTCATTATTTTCTCCATTTTCCCTAATCGTATGGTGAGAACAACCCTATTCTATTGAATGAGAGACTTTAACAGAATTATTTTGCTTCTTATATACAAGACTCTACAATTTTGTTGTCTACAAAGTCAAAAAAGCCAATTTGTTTCTTCACTGAAACTTTGAAAATTATGCAATATTTTAACTGCGCTTGCGTTAGAATAAGCAGCTATTTTTCTCATCCTATGTCATTAAGTCGATCCGTATGAAACAGCACTTTCCTTTAAAAGATATCCAGCAAGAAAAGCGCATTTATCGAGGTCGTATATTTTTTGCCGTAGGTCTTGTGATTATTTGTCTATTAGTATTAGCAAGCCGATACGCCTATCTACAAATTTTTCATTACGATGAGTTCTCGACCGCATCGGATAAAAACCGTATTCGCTTACAACCTCTCCCCCCTGCTCGTGGTTATATTTATGACCGTAATGGGGTTTTACTTGCCGATAATTACCCGGTTTTTACCGCAACATTAAGTAAAGCAGACGTTGAAGATCCTGATGCAGTTATTGAACAATTACAACCCATTTTAGAGCTGACTCAAGAAGATGTAGACCGCTTTAAAAGTCGTATTAAAACGGCGCGTAAAACTGAACGCGTAGCAATTAAGCTAAACTTAACCGAGACAAATATTGCCAAGTTTAGTGAAGTTAAATACAAATTCCCTGGGGTTAGAATTGAAACCCAAATGACGCGCTATTATCCGCATGGTGAGTTGTTTGCTCATGTGATTGGATATGTGGGCCGTATTAACGATAAAGAATTAAAAAGTATTGATAAAGATTTATACGCTGGAACAAACCTGATTGGTAAAATCGGCGTAGAGAAAAGTTACGAAGATTTACTTCATGGAACACCGGGTTATGAATCTGTAGAAGCAGATGCTCATAGTAATGTATTGCGCCATTTAGGACGTAAAGACCCAACTCGCGGTAATGACCTGTACTTATCATTAGATTATGGTTTACAAGTCGTAGCATCACAGCAACTTGCTGGACGCCGTGGTGCAATTGTTGCGATAGACCCACGTACAGGTGAAATTCTTGCGTTGGTTTCAAGTCCAAGCTTTAACCCAAACTTATTTGTGACGGGTATTAATCATAAAGATTATAGCTCGCTACGTGACAACATTGATCAACCTCTTTATAACCGTGCTGTTCAAGGGGCATACCCTCCTGGTTCGACCATTAAACCAATGGAAGCGATGGGCGGTTTACATTATGGTATTGTGGACTGGTCTACTGCTATTTCCGATCCGGGCTACTTCCATTTACCTGGAGACTCTCATAAATTCCGTGACTGGAAAAAAACTGGTCATGGCATCGTGAACATGCACAAAGCCATTATCATGTCTTGCGATACCTATTTTTATATTTTGGCAAATCAAATGGGCATCGACCAGATGAACCAATGGATGCGCCAATTTGGCTTTGGTCAAAAAACAGGTGTCGACTTACCAAGTGAAAGTGAAGGTTTATACCCAAGTCCAGAATGGAAAATGCGTACACGCAAAACTAAATGGATGAAAGGTGAAACAATTTCCGTCAGTATTGGTCAAGGTGCATTTACTGCAACTCCATTACAACTTGCAATGGCAACTGCTATTACAGCGAATCACGGCTCTCATGTAGTTCCACATGTTTTACGTGCATCGCATGGTGCAAAACCTTTTACAGTCCGTAATGCGCCTGATGGAAAAATTAATTTCAACGGTACAGACGAAGACTGGGTAAAAATGCGAGAAGCCATGATTGATGTAATTCAATCAGGTACTGGACGTGGTATCCGTACATCGCTCTATCAAATTGCCGGAAAAACAGGTACGGCACAGGTTAAGAGTATCGCGCAAGGTAAACGCTACAACGAAGCTGCGCTTAGTGAACGCCAACTTGACCATGGTCTTTTTGTTGGGTTTGCACCTGCCGATAAACCTGAAATCGCAATCGCAGTCATTTGGGAAAATGGTCGTCATGGTGGTTCCGCAGCTCAACTTGCTAAGCCAATATTTGATTACTGGTTATTAACCCGCAATAAAAATCCAATTCGTCCAGCCAACCATCAAGTTAATGGTGGCCTTATGACAGCCGGAATTAAACCGGGCGAGCTTCCAAGTGGCGGCGAAACAGCTAGCTCTACTCCAGCAGCTGCTACAACTACCGCAGCAGCAACATCTGCTCCACAAGCTGCTCCTGCTCGCCCTGCTACAAATGAGATCGATGAATAATGAAAAATCAGTTGCGCATTATTGGGGGCGAATGGAAAAGACGAGTTTTGCCATTTGCCAGTATTGAGGGTTTAAGACCAACCCCAGATCGTGTCCGTGAAACGTTATTTAATTGGCTCATGTGGGACATTCAAAATGCTCAGGTTCTCGACATCTGTACAGGTTCTGGTGCATTAGGCTTTGAAGCACTTTCGCGCGGTGCCGCATTTGTTTATATGATTGAACCTGATAAGACTCAAGCACGATTTTTAAAAGAGAATATCCAGCTTTTAAAAGCGCAAAATTGTCATTTAGTTACTGCAACTGCCCAACAAGCGTTGCCGCGCTTAAAAGAACAGTTTGATGTAGTTTTTTTAGATCCGCCTTATAGCCTCGATTTATGGCAAGAGCTCGCTCACTTGGCAGATTCACATATTAAAAAGAATGGATACATTTATGTTGAAGCTGACCGAGATTTATCTCAGCTTCAACTTCCTGCAACATGGCAACAAGTTAAAACCACTAAAGCTGGTACAGTCCACGCAGGTCTTTATCAGAAAATTTAATCATGTAGAATTTTTATAACGAATTACTTTAACTGATCTATTTGTCTGAATTAGATTATTTTAATTTTGCATTTCAGAATAAATAGATCGTAAAAAATCGTATGAGTTGACCTCGGTCGTAAGGAAAACTCGAAATATATTCATAACCAATTTTTAGTCTTGGATTAACACTATAGTTAACTCCATACCCAAATGAAATGGATAAATCCTGAATATTAATATGATTCGTTAAACCAGCGATGTTTTTGCTGTGAAGTTGCCCCGTATCATAGGCTGTATAATTATAAATCACCCAACGCTCATTTGAATAAAATTCGTTTTTAAGCACATTATAGTTATTAATTTCATCATCATGCTCAATTGCCAACCGCCTTTGTTCCAAGTTTAAATCTGATTCATCTAACAACTGATCTGTATTTAATAAAGCAGAATCATCGCTTTCTGGTTGAAAAAAATCATAAGCCTGAACATATCCACTATAAAGCATAGTGATCACTGTAAAAACAGTATAAAAAATTTTCTCTACACACATTTTATTTTGCAAATTCAAAAAGGTAGCTTAAAGCTACCTTTTTTTGCAAGGTTTTAATTAACTTAAACCAATGACTGCTACAATTGCTGCGCAGGTACCCATAATTTTTTTTCCATAAGGTACATATCGTGTAAATACTGCGCCTAATGCAAGTCCAGCACAATAGATAAGTGCCATACTGGTAACCATACCAGTTACTAATGCAACAATATGCCCTGCATGTGCTAACTCAACACCATGAGCTACTCCATGAAAACTTGCGAGTAAAGCAGCAGCCATAGGCCATATCCGATTTGATTTTGTCCATAATGCAATCGCTGTAACAATCAAAGAAGCAATAATCCCATATTCAGCGATACTCTCCGGTATTAGACCTTGGGCACCTACTAAAAAGCCTACAATCAAAGCAATACTTAGAGTAATGATACCGGCAATTTTCCATTGTTTAGCTGCTGACCATAATAAGATCCCAAAACCTAAAGCCATCACTAAATGATCGAGACCAGTAAAAGGGTGAATAAAACCTGCTACAAATCCAGAATGCGCATGATCATGACCCGGGTGTGCCATAGCTAACACAGGTAACATGCTAAGGAGCCCGACACTACATTTTTTAATGAAATTCATAGTTACTCCTTAAGCTTTAAACAGCCCTTGCTTCTCAATAAATTGAATAATTTCTTCAAGCCCATCTTGTGTTTTCATGTTTGAAAATAAAAATGGTTTTTCACCACGCATACGTTTCGCATCTTGGTCCATCACATCAAGATTTGCACCAACCATAGGTGCGAGGTCAGTTTTATTAATAATCAGTAAATCTGACTTAGTAATACCCGGACCTCCTTTACGAGGAATTTTTTCACCACCTGCCACGTCAATAACATACAAGGTTAAATCAGAAAGCTCAGGGCTAAATGTTGCGGCCAAATTATCGCCACCGCTTTCAATAATAATGAGTTCTAAGCCATCAAATTTCTCACACAAATCATCAATCGCGGCCAAGTTAATTGAGGCATCTTCACGAATTGCTGTATGAGGGCAACCACCTGTTTCCACACCCACAATACGATCTGGTGACATCGCTTCATTACGGGTTAAAAAGTTTGAGTCTTCTTTGGTATAAATATCATTTGTCACTACAGCCATATTGTATTTATCACGTAAGGCGCGGCATAAGTTAAGCGTAAGTGCTGTTTTACCTGAACCGACTGGTCCGCCAATTCCAACTCGTAATGGACTACGTTCTGTCATGATTTTTATCCTTTTATTTCCTAATTTTAAGATCTGAATAACCGTGAATATTGTGTTTCGTGTTTCATACTCAGCATGGCATAGCGAGGTAAAGCACTACTCAGTTGCTCATCTTTAAGTTTTAAAGCCTTCTCTACAGCGTGTGGTACTCGCCCATGCAAATGCCACAAAATTCTTTGTCCTGCCATTTGTCCCAATGGGACTGTTTTTACGGCCGCTAAAACCTGATTTTCTAAAACAGTAAAGGTATACGCCGTGAGTACATCAATATCTTTAAGCTCTAAACGCCCACAAAGCTGTGCATAGACAGGTACAAAACCAAACTGCTTTTTAACCTCAACTGGCTTTTTCAAAACATCTTTAATCCATGCATTTAAAGAAAATGCGAGTTGCTGAGATTCAGCAAGTAGCTCTTTACTTTCTCGGCTTGCCTTATACAAATGTGCCCAAGTCAAGAACTCGTCTGAGTCATCATAATGTTGCATAAGACGCTTAAGTACAGGTAACTCAAAGCGTACCAGCAACATTTCAAGCACTTCTTCAAAGTAAGCAATGGCAGAGCTTTCATCGTGTATTAAGCCAATATCAATGGCTGTTTCTACACCTTGTGAATAACAATACGCTCCAACTGGCAATGCCGTCGAAGACAGTGTCAGCAGTTGAAGTAATTGCGCTGCGTTATGAATGGACATGGTGCAAAGCTTTGATTGGGCTTAAGCGATGGTCATGACTATGCTGTGCATAGGCACCGCTTTCAGGTTCAAACGGATGATCAGTTTCTGTTACTGTAAGCCCCAAACCTTCTACCATTTCAGCAAGTACATGATCAGGCTCAAAATATAAAGCTGTTGGTGTCAGCATTAATGGCACATGTCGGTTACCTAAATGATAGGCCGCTTTAAGCAAATCAAATTCAGTCTGAGCAGTAACTCGCATTAACCGTTCAGGTTTTGCATCAACTCGCAATACATCGCCCTCTTGCGTTGCAATATATGAACCACTACGCAAAATACCAGTACGAGGCAAATCCGCACCGATATCTACGCCACTCGCTAAAGCCGCTCGAAAACGTGATTTCTGACGGGTATCAAACGTTAGCTCAACCGTTTCAAATGTCTGATCAGGAGAAATATCTTCAAGACGTTGGGTGTAAATTTTCATTTAGCTTTTCTCTCCTTACTTATTTCTTTCACATATAAGGTAGTGAGGCAAATCACCTCTATAAATTCATTAAAACAAGAAATAACGCTGTGCCATTGGTAACACGTCAGCAGGCTCACACGTTAGTAATTCACCATCTGCTCGTACCTCGTAAGTTTCGGGATGCACATGCATAACTGGACAATATGTATTGTGTTTCATATCGGCTTTGGTAATTGAACGCGTATTTTTACATGGGCTAATTAACTTTTTCAGATTTAGTTTCTCAGCAACTTTTTCATCAATTGCTGCTTGAGATAAAAAGGTAATACAAGTGTTATGCACACCACGCGGATAAGCCCCAAACATTGGACGGTAATGCACAGGTTGAGGGGTTGGAATGGAAGCATTAATGTCACCCATCGGTGCAGCTGCAATCATGCCACCTTTAATAATCATGGAAGGTTTCACGCCAAAAAACGCAGGCTTCCATAACACTAAATCAGCAAGTTTTCCGACTTCAACCGAACCGATTTCATGGCTTAAACCATGGGTAATTGCTGGGTTAATTGTATATTTGGCAATGTAGCGTTTAACCCGATTATTATCATGAAGCTCATTGTCACCCTCTAATGGGCCACGTTGTACTTTCATTTTGTGGGCAGTTTGCCAAGTACGTAAAATGACTTCACCCACGCGCCCCATCGCCTGCGAGTCTGATGACATCATGGCAATTGCACCTAAGTCTTGCAGAATATCTTCGGCAGCAATGGTTTCACGGCGAATACGACTTTCCGCAAAAGCAATATCTTCAGCAATTGCAGGGTCTAAATGATGACAAACCATGAGCATATCTAAATGCTCGTCAATGGTATTAATGGTATAAGGTCGCGTTGGGTTGGTCGAAGATGGCAAGACATTACTTTGCCCAATTGCTTTTAAAATGTCGGGAGCATGCCCGCCGCCCGCACCTTCGGTATGGTACGTATGAATGGTACGATCTTTAAAAGCCGCTAGTGTTTCTTCTAAAAAACCACCTTCATTTAAAGTGTCCGTGTGAATTGCGACCTGAACATCATACTCGTCTGCCACACTCAAGCAGTTATCAATTGCTGCTGGTGTTGAGCCCCAATCTTCATGTAATTTTAATCCAATTACCCCAGCCTTAATTTGCTCACGAATTGGATCTGGCAAACTCAGATTACCTTTGCCTAGCAGGCCAATATTCATAGGTAAATCATCAATCGCCTGCAACATGGTAGCAATATGCCAAGGCCCTGGAGTCACTGTGGTTGCCGAAGTTCCGGCTGCTGGTCCTGTACCCCCACCTACCATTGTCGTTGTCCCAGACATCAGAGCGGTTTCAACCTGCTGCGGGCAGATCCAGTGAATGTGGGTATCAATACCACCTGCCGTTAAAATTTGCCCTTCACCCGCAATCACTTCTGTTGCAGCACCTAAAGGAATAGTAATGTCAGGTTGAATATCGGGGTTTCCAGCTTTTCCTATTTTCCAGATTCGGCCATTTTTTAAGCCAACATCAGCTTTTACGATTCCCCACCAATCCACAATTAAAGCATTGGTTATGACTGTATCGACAACTTCATCAGCTAAAAGTTGCGATTGTCCCATCCCGTCACGAATAACTTTACCACCGCCAAACTTAACTTCTTCACCGTAAGTCGTTAAATCTTGTTCAACCTCAATAAAAAGCTCTGTATCAGCTAGGCGAATACGATCTCCAACCGTTGGACCAAACATCTCAGCATATGCACGACGTGACATTTTCATACGATTAGTTCCTTATTTTTCTGATAGCAAAGCATAATATTTTGTCATCGGGATAAACCGGATTCCCCATTTTTCAGCAGCATCACCACTTACAATAAAACCAAATTTTTCATAGATATCTTGAGCATAAAAACTTGAATTCACCGTAATTTTTTCAACGTCTATATTTTCATTTTTAATTTTTTCTTCTATGAAATCCCAAAGTTGTCGCCCTAGACCTAGTTTCAAATGTGTTTTTTTAATAAAAAAATGCATTAAATGTGAGGGTTCCATATAAGCGACTATACCCACGACCTGTTGATCAATCTCTCCAACAAAATAATGAATATCTTCTCGATCAAAAATTGTTTGTATGACTTCTGGTTTAAAGCGTGAGCGCCCTTCATCATTTGCAATCACTTGATCTACATATGGAGCAATTATGGCAACAATATTATCCGTGTCGTCTTTCGTTGCTTTTCTAATCAACATTTTCATCCAAACGCCCCATTACCCGACCAGCAAAACCATATACTTCTCGCTTACCAGCTAAAGCAACAAGTTCCACTTCTCGGCTTTGCCCTGGTTCAAAACGTATCGCAGTACCCGCCGCAATATTTAAGCGAAAACCCTTTGCTATCTCACGATCAAACTGTAAGGCATCGTTTGCTTCATAAAAATGAAAATGTGAACCCACCTGAATAGGCCTGTCGCCAAGATTAGCCACTACAACTTTTAAAGTTTCTCGTCCGACATTCAGTTCAATATCAGTGTCTGGAGTAATAATCTCACCGGGGATCATAAGCGTTCCTTTTATACTATTGGCTGATGAACAGTGACTAATTTCGAACCGTCAGGAAAAGTTGCTTCGACCTGAACCTCAGCAATCATTTCCGCTACGCCATCCATAACATCTTCACGCTTTAACAAAGTCGTTCCAAAGTGCATAAGTTCACTCACCGTCATGCCATCTCGAGCACCTTCAAGTAAGGCTGCCGAAATAAACGCAACAGCTTCCGGATAATTCAGCTTTAAACCTCGTGCTTTACGGCGCTCAGCCACCAAACCTGCGGTAAAAATGAGTAACTTATCTTTTTCTGTTGGATTGAGTTCCATATCTCTTTCCTAATAGCATCTAGTTTTCTTTAAGCAAAATGCGTGCTCAAAAGCAGCATACTTGTTTTAATCGTTTTTAAAATACGCAATTTAACGTAAATTAGGTTTTCCAAATTCTTGGGAATTCCTCATCTAAATCAAACCAATACCGTCTTAATCTTGCTCTTATAGCCGCGAAAGCATCATGGCAATCTCGCACATCATTTCCTAAAAACCGCGCACACAGCACATCTTCTAGTAACGTCAAAGTCACAGGCACATCCATACGCATAATCAGTTCACGAATGAGTTCAATATATTGCTCTAAATAAAATGAAGAACGGAATTTTGCTGGCGGTACAGCCCAAAAACTTGCCATTACAGCCAGATTATTCATTCCTAAACATGAGCTTAACCAGCGATCTCCCCCTTCAAAATATAAAGTATCGGCAACTAATAATTTATTCTCACGCCATAACTTAAATTGATTGTGATAACTTCCCTGAACAAAATTCTCAGCTCGAGCCTGTCGGCCTAAAACCAGCATATCCCATCCAATAAAACTTGCTGTTTGTTCAAGGTGAATATGTGTTTCCGAATGTGCTACAGCACCATCAAATAACATCGTTTCTTGTGGCATCCACTCTAAAATAGAGTCATTTTTTACAGTCAGATAAATATGCTGAAAAGCCTGTTTACCATTGGTTCTATACCATTTCCCAGCTCCAGGTGTGGTAATAACTGCATGTGCCTGCTCTGCTGTTTCAATTTGGAAAGTAAGATGATCTCCTCCTGCAATTCCTGCTGGTGGATGAACAATAATAGCGTGGCAAACTCCAGTTTTTTCGGGCCAGAGCATTTTTTGCACCCGAACAGGGCCATGATGTTTTCTATGACTCATTATGGTGCGAAAATTTTTAAAACTAAAACCAAGCTCTAATTGTGCATACCAAAATGGTGCTAAAGAAGTTTGAGAAAATTGCTGAATCCGATTCATTTTGGCTCATTTTTAATAATGGCTTTTTTAATAAGCAAAATATGCACCAAATACAAAAAGAGGTCATTACAAACTTAGAAACAATTTTTTTATTTTAATGAGTTAAAAAATAGTCAATGTCTAACATAAAACCACAGTAAAGCATGGAATTATTTATACAATAGCGCCCATCCTCACTCTTATAAATTTTTTCCATGAAAATCTTTTTCGTGTTAGTACCTTTTGTATTTTTAACTGGGTGTATTTTTGGCCAATCTAGTGAGCTCAAACGTGCAGAAAAACTATTAAATAATTTTCAATGTAAAAATGTTGAAACCAGTGAAATGCCTACAAGCTCTATCAATTCTTATTACCAACAAACTTTAGCCGTGAGTAAAGATAAAGCGACCTCTTATGTACAAAGTTATAAAGAGGGTGAAGAATTATTCGCTATGCCTTTAGATGAAGTGGTAAAGAAGCAATATGAACTTTATAAAGCAGCATGCGACTCTCTAGGTGGAGTTTCTGCACAGCCATAATTAAAAACAGGTATCCATTAAATCGCCCGAATGGATACCTCTACCCCACCAACTTAATTTAAAAAACTACTATTAAAAGATTCCCAATAAGCATTCACTTTACCTTTTGATAAAATTAAGCAACATAGTAACGCTTTTATTTTATTTTCTTTTTTTCTAGGCTTTAAATACTTTTTATTTTGAGGTTTTGGTCATTATGAAAAAATCATTATTAGCAATTGCACTTATGAGTACTCTCCTTGTCGCATGTAATAAACACGAAAATAAAACAGAGACAACTTCTGATGCATCTACCCCTGTACAAACTACTGAAGCAAGTAATGCTGTTGCCGTAGATACTGAACATACAGCAGAGAACTCTCTCGACTGGAATGGTAAATACAAAGGAACACTTCCTTGCGCAGACTGTGAAGGCATCAAAACTGAATTAAAATTAAAAGATGATAAAACTTATGAGTTGACTGAAACTTATTTAGGTAAAGGTGATACAAACCCATTTGAAACACACGGTAAGTTTGCTTTCGATAAAGACAATACTTCTGTTATTACCTTAGATGATAAAGCTCAAAACCGTAAATTCTTTATTGGTGAGAATACTGCTACTGCATTAGACATGGAAGGTAAAAAAGTTGAAGGTTCTTTGGCTGAACATTATGTGTTGAAAAAAGAAGACTAATAAATTTTTTCAATATAAATAAAAAAAACCGCTCATTTGAGCGGTTTTTTATGAAGTCAATTCTTAGTGAGCTGAGAATTGGTTCATTGTGTTTTTAGAGTCATCACCAGCTTTAAGTGCGTTTTCACCAGCGAAGATTTCTTTGTGATCATCACCGATGTCTGAACCAGCCATTGCTTGGTGTTTCACACATGCGATACCGCCACGGATTTCTTTACGTTGTACGCCAGCAACATAAGCTAACATACCTTGATCACCGAAGTAACCTTGTGCCAATTCGTGAGTAGAAAGAGCAGCAGTGTGGTATGTAGGAAGTGTGATCAAGTGATGGAACACACCAGCTTCACGCGCAGCGTCTGCTTGGAAAGTACGGATTTTTTCATCAGCATCAGCAGCTAATTCAGTGTTGTCGTACTCAGCGCTCATTAATTTAGCACGGTCGTAAGCAGACACATCTTTACCTTCAGCAACCCAACGGTCATACGCTTGTTGACGGAAGTTTAAAGTCCAGTTGAATGATGGGCTGTTGTTGTAAACAAGCTTCGCATTTGGAACTACTTCTTTAACACGGTTAACCATGTGAGCAATTTCTTTTACGTTTGGAGTCGGAGTTTCGATCCAAAGTAAGTCAGCACCATTTTGAAGGCTAGTGATACAGTCAAGTACAACACGGTCAATCTGAGTGCCTTCACGGAATTGATATAAACCAGAAGCTAAACGAGTTGGGCGGTGTAACTTGCCATCACGTTTAATTAAGATTTCATCATCAGTTGCTTCAGAGATATCAATTTCTTGAGTGTCTAAGTAGCTAATATATTTAGATGCGATATCACCTGGTTCTTTAACTACTGGGATGCTTTGAGTAAGGTCAGCACCTTCAGAGTCAGTACGAGCAACAATAACGCCTTCTTCTACACCTAATTCTAAGAATGCATAACGAAGAGCATGGATCTTAGCGATGAAGTCAGCATGTGGAACAGTTACTTTACCAGCTTGGTGACCACATTGTTTTGCATCAGATACTTGGTTTTCGATTTGAAGCGCACAAGCACCAGCTTCAATCATTTTCTTAGCAAGTAAGTAAGTTGCTTCTTCATTACCGAAACCAGCATCGATGTCCGCAATAATTGGCACAACGTGAGTTTCGAAGTTGTCAATTTGAGCTGTGATTTCAGCTACTTTCGCAGAGTCACCCGCTTCTTTTGCTTTGTTTAAAGCACGGAACAAGTCATTTAATTCTTTTGCATCAGCTTGACGTAAGAAAGTGTAGATTTCTTCGATTAAAGCAGGTACTGAAGTTTTTTCGTGCATAGATTGGTCAGGAAGTGGACCGAATTCTGAACGAAGTGCAGCAACCATCCAACCAGAAAGGTAGATATAACGTTTGCTAGTAGTACCGAAGTATTTTTTGTTAGCAATCATTTTTTGTTGAGCGATGAAACCATGCCAGCAACCTAATGATTGAGTATATTTGCTTGAATCAGCATCGTATTCAGCCATATCACGACGCATAATCGCAGCTGTATACTTAGCAATATCTAAACCTGTTTTAAAACGGTTTTGAAGTTGCATACGAGCAGCATCTTCTGGGCTGATGTCTGCCCAAGTGTTGCCGAATTTTGATTTTAATTCACGTACTGCATCAATCGCTGTTTGATATGTAGTCATGATATTGTCCTGTATTCATTTTAGGATTTCATCGATCGAAGCCTAGAGTCATGTTACTTAAATTTCTTATGACACCAGCTGCTTTTTCATGTACACAGCTTAGACTTAGCCAATCAATTAATCCAATATCCTTCGTTAATCTTCAGTATTTATTTAAAAAATATACTAATAAATCGATATTATAAGTAAAACTAAAAAACATAACACTTTGTTTATAAAAACAAAATAATCCTAAAGGAGTATAGTATTTTGATCAAAAACCTCTCCAAGTTTTATTTTTATACAGTTTTTAAGATTTTTCCATTCATTTTTAGTGTTAAAAGTCAATTGTAAATTAGGTGGCTTTTGCCAATGAAAAAAGTCAATCAACATGCTAGAACAATACTAAATATTAATTAAAAATATTTCTTCCATAACTACAAATATAAAAACATATCAAAGATAACAAAATCGAGCATTTGAGGTACTTTTCAGGCATACTTAATTTCAACAAAAAATGTCGTTTTTCTCATCATTTTTTCACACAATGTTCTTTAAATATGGCATAATTTGAAACAATTTTAGGGTTTTATTTTCGGTATTTTTTTTATGAATCTGGAGCGGGTAGATCTTAATCTATTAATATATCTTGATGTTCTTCTTCGTGAAAAAAATGTTACTCGCGCAGCCGAACAACTTGGTGTTACTCAACCTGCCATGAGTAATATTTTACGCCGTTTGCGTAATTTATTTAATGACCCTCTCCTGATCCGTTCATCTGAAGGGATGACGCCGACAGAACGTGCGCTTGAATTACAACCACGTATTCGTGATGCCCTTTCTGATCTTTCCATGATTTTGGAACCGCGTACCGAATTTCGCCCTTATACCAGTAATCGCGTTTTCCGTATTATGACTTCTGACTATGCAGAAGCAACCCTAGTTCCTCGTCTTGTTAAAGCTCTACGCTCTGAAGCACCCAACGTTGTACTCGATTTTCTCACTCCAAGTGACGTGTCATATAGAGACATGGAGCAAGGTAAAGTTGATCTAGCAATTAATCGCTTCAATGAAATTCCACAAAGCTTCCACCAAGTTTTAGTTTGGCGTGATAGCTTTAGCTGTATTTTAAATGACAAACACCCTGCTGTTACTCATTTAAACTTAAAAAGCTATTTAGATGCTCAACATATTTGGGTATCTAAAACTGGTATGGGTGTAGGTTTTGGGGTAAACCCTGACAAACAAGGTGGCCTAGGCTGGATTGATCAGGCATTAGAACGTATTGGTCAACGCCGTAAAATTTCTGTGTTTACGCGCCACTATCAAATGCCAGCATTACTTGCTCAAAATGTTGATTTGATCGCGACGCTTCCAACTCGAATGGCTCGTTTGCAAGCACAAAATCCAAAATTAGTCATTAAGGATCCACCGTTTTATATTCCTGAGTTCGAACTCAAGATGGCATGGTGTCCATTATTACATCATCATCCAGCTCATCGCTGGTTACGCCAACTTATCTTATTCGTTGCTCGCCAAATGATCGAAGAGGAAAATCGTGAATTCCTAACCAATAATTCACAATTTTCCCACTATTAAATAAATTTTAATTTAATTGTCTCTTTCAAACATTATCTTAAGCGCTGAGCAATCAATCTGATTACCTCAGCGCTTTTTTGTGTTAAAACATAGTCATAATAATGATGATCCTCGGGTGATTTGTGAGTCTCTTTCAAAATATCATTATCATCGTACTGCTCATCATCGCAGCAGGCTTTTTATCTTTAACTGAAATTGCTCTAGCTGGTGCCAGAAAAGTAAAGTTAAAAATTTTGGCCGAAGCTGGCGAAGAACGTGCTCAACAGGTACTTGATTTACAAGAACAATCTGCAGACTTTTTTGCAGCATCCCAAATTGGCCTAAATGCTGTCGCAATCTTAGGCGGTATCTTGGGTGAAGCTGCATTTCGTCCTTTCTTTGTCAACTTAGTTGACCGCTTTTACCAAGGTCCGTGGACGCAAACAATTGGTTTCGCCCTATCTTTCACCTTGGTAACTTCTTTATTTATTTTATTTGCCGATCTCATGCCAAAACGATTGGCAATGATTGCACCTGAAAAAATCGCAATTAGCGTGATTAACCCTATTCAGATTTTTATTAAAATCTGTAAGCCCTTAGCATGGGGCATCAACGCGATCGCAAATTTGTTATTTCGCTTATTTAAAGTAAATACAACACGTGAAGACAATATAACTTTTGACGATATTTCAGCAGTTATGGATGCTGGTGCTCAAGCAGGTGTACTGCAAAAACAAGAACATCATTTTATTGAAAATGTATTTGAGCTTGAAGAACGCACAGTGCCGTCAAGTATGACAACGCGTGAAAATGTTGTGTATTTTACTTTAAATGAACATGAAGACAGCATTCGACAAAAACTAGCAGAATATCCTTATTCTAAATTTTTAGTTTGTAATGAAAATATTGATCAGGTTATTGGTTATGTAGATGCCAAAGATTTTTTAGTTCGTATTTTAAATAATCAATCGCCTACACAGTTAAATGAATCTACTATACGTAATGTTCTCATTATTCCTGACACTTTAACACTTTCTGAATTACTTGATCGCTTCCGCTCAACAAAAGAAAAATTTGCCGTTGTAATTAACGAATACGCGCTTGTGGTCGGTGTTATTACCTTAAGCGATATTATGATTACCGTTATGGGCGATTGGGTTACCCCAATTGAAGAAGAGCAGCAAATTATTAAACGTGATAATAATTCTTGGTTAATTGATGGAAGTACACCAATTGATGACTTAAGACATGCTCTAGAAATTGATGAAATGCCTGATGAAGAAAATTATGAAACATTAGCCGGATTTATGATGTACCGTTTACGCAAAATTCCTCGCCCCGCAGATTTTGTTGAATTCGGTGGTTATAAATTCGAAGTTGTCGATGTGGACCATTTTAAAATTGATCAGTTACTGGTAACACGTGTATTAGAAAAATCTGACCTCCCCTCAACACCAGATGAAAATTGATTTATTTTGGTGCAAAATATCCTGCTAATTAAAGCGGGATATTTTTTTAATAAAATAATTTTTAAACTCATACTTATTTTAAGATATTGTTATTTTAAAAGTTTAATTTATTATCTTAATCATATTTTTAAATATATAAATTAACTCTTTAATTAAAATAAAAATTTTTAATTAAATAGAAATAAAAATTTGCACATAAAGCATTTACAGCTTCCTCTTACTTATGTAACGTAGCTATAGCAAGCAATGTAAATGGGTATACTTCTCATTTCAGCATTCAAAAACAAATATAATTGTTAAAAATATATGATAATTCCAAATATGATAAAGGTTTTATATGCTCTAATAATAACTACTATATATTATAAATAGACTATACCAATAATATATATATTCAGTATTTTCCTAGAATATACCTTTCCAAGTGAATATATATTAACCAAATAAACTAAATATATTATTTGTCTTTTTAATAAAAATTCATAAGAATAATCAAAGTCAGAGTTTTGAATAAACTTGTTCAGTAAAACTAAAGGCAAAGGATTGATTGTATGCTGACATTACTTGGTGTTGGCATGATTTTATGCTTCATGTATTTAATCATGTCCAAACGTTTAAGCCCTATTATTGCTTTAATTCTTATCCCATTTATTTTTTCTCTTATCGCCTGGGGCCTTGGTCATTATTTTGAAAGCTTAAGTCATATTGAGCTCAAGGGTCTTAGCGAAATGATGCTAGAAGGCATCAAAAAACTTGCGCCTACTGGCGTAATGCTATTATTCGCGATTTTATATTTTGCCTTAATGATCGATGCAGGTCTTTTCGATCCTCCGGTTAAATGGATTTTGAAAAAAGTTAAAGGTGACCCTCTAAAAATTACATTAGGGACCGTTTTTTTAACTACATTGGTTTCTCTTGATGGTGATGGCTCGACCACATATATGATTTGTGTTGCAGCAATGCTTCCTCTCTATCAACGCTTAGGTATGAATACACTTATCATGACAGCACTTATGTTGTTATGTAGTGGTGTCATGAATTTAACACCATGGGGAGGCCCTACTGCTCGTGCAGCGAGTGCGCTTCAAGTCGACCCAAGCCATATTTTTGTACCAATGATCATTCCAATGGTGATTAGTATTGGCTGGTTATTCTTCTTGGCATATTTATATGGTCGTTATGAGCAAAAACGTCTAGGCGTAATTGAGCTTGAAAGTCACCATGGTGACAACATTACCGTTTCAAAAGATCCGGAAGCGACTCGTCCGCATTTACGTAAAGTAAATATGGTACTCACCATTATTCTTATGATTGCGTTGATCAAAGGTATTTTACCAATGTCAGTGCTATTCATGCTGGCGTTCTGTATTGCGATGCTTATTAATTATCCAGATGTTGATATGCAGAAGAAACGTATCGCTATGCATGCAGATAGTATCTTGGCTGTTGTCGGTTTAATTTTTGCGGCAGGTATTTTTACAGGTATTTTATCTGGCACAGGCATGGTTGAAGCGATGTCTAAAGAATTTGTCGCAATGATTCCTGCAAGCATGGGACCTTATCTGGCTCCAATTACAGCGTTGGTAAGCATGCCTTTGACGTTCTTTATGTCAAATGATGCATTCTTCTATGGTGTATTGCCTATTCTTGCCGAAGCTGCTTCACATTATGGTATTAGTCCAGAAGCGATTGCTCGTGCTTCAATTGTAGGTCAACCTGTACACTTATTATCACCTCTTGTTCCATCAACTTACTTGTTATGTGGTCTTGCTAAAGTCGATTTTGCAGATCATCAAAAGTTCACTTTTAAATGGGCATTTATTACTTGTATGGTGTTAATGGGTACAGCTTTAGTGATTGGTGTTTTCCCACTTTTTAGTGCAATCTAAGCATATTCTGCTATAAAAAAATAAAAGCCCCAATTGGGGCTTTTTTTTATTTATTCACATACTCAATCATGGCATCTAAGAAGGCATGAAAGTGCAAGGTAATATCTTCTTCTAAAATTTTATAGGCATTATCAAATTGCACCATTGGCCAACCTTCTTTCCAAAATGGGAAGATATCATGTAAGTCATGGGTAACTATGCCATCTTCACGAACAATTGCTTGTGAAATTTGTGCCAAAACTTGCGCTGTTTCTGCCCCATCAATAGCTAAATAATCAATACCACGTGCTTTTAAAATACGAATTCGATCTTTTTTATAGCGAATTTTTTTAGCTTGAGCTGCATTTAAACCTAGTGCAAGAGTAACTGCCTCTACAAATTTCTCTTCAAAATTTGTATTTAGTGCTACCAAAGCCTGTTTATGCGCTTCCTGACGTCCTGCTTTCCCCCCGCTACGGATGATCTCATGTGCTTCCGTATCTAGCTTATCTTTTTTCATCGACTGTAAAATGTCTAAAATTTCGATATCGCTTAAAGATTCAGGAGATTGCTCAAACATAGGAGTCCTTATACATACAACTAAAGACACATTCTCTCATAAAAGCAATATTAAAGCAGAACAAAATTTTAAATGGTCGATTATCTTGACTATTTTTATAGTCCTAATCTCAGAGACTACATTCATAAAACCTGATAATTCTTTGGTTATGAATTTTACTATTTGCTAAACTAGTTTTACCCTGATAATATTATTTTACCCTGATAAAAATATGCGGCTAAAATGAATACTAAAATCACCTATACTGCTTTCACTGGAAGCACGCTTATTGCGAGTGACTCCCTTATTGAACTTGCAAAGAAACTCAAAGAACTTCCGAAAACAACGGAAAATATTCTGATTTTTAATGATCAAACAGGTCAACAAATTGATCTTGACCTTTCTGGTTCGGAACAAGAATTTCAACAACGTTATGCTGAGCCGGAAGAAATTAAAAAAGTTGGACGACCTAAACTTGGCGTAATTTCGCGTGAAATCACTTTACAGAAAAAACATTGGGATTGGTTAGACCAACAAAGTGCGAGTGCATCAGCAGTGATTCGCAAGTTAATTGATAAAGAGTTAAGTAACCCAAATTCTGAAGGCAATATTATGCTCGCCAAACAAGCCATCGATCGTTTTATGTCGGCCATGTTAGGTAATATGCCAAATTATGAGGAAGCAACACGTGCCTTATATCAAGGTGATCGAAATACATTTTTAAAGATGATTCAGAACTATCCTAAAGATTTAAGAGAATATTTAACTTTAAAAGCCCAAAATATTTTCTAAACTCAATAAAAAAACCCGCTTACGCGGGTTTTTTAGAACTCATTTTCAATCTATTAAAGACGAACCAATTCCACGATTTTTTCTACTGCTTCTTCCACAGTTTCAGCAGTTATCTCTGTATCTATACCTTCCACAGAAGTTGTGATAATTACAACACCCGTCTCACGTAATAGAACCAATTGCTCAGCTGTTAAGCTTGCTTTTGCAATTGCAACTACACCTTGCTGAATCAGTAAACTTTCTAAAGCTTGAGCTTTTTCAATTAATTGTGCAGAAACACCAATAGCGGCAGGTTTTTGACCTAAACGAGCAGCACGGTCTTCGGCAGTAACAGCATTGCTATGAGCAGTCCATTCTACAGCCGCCTCTACCATGCCCGCACCAACAGTCACGTTACTTAAACGGTCAATAAATATAAATGAACCTGTGTAACGCGAATCTTGATAACGGTCAAACACGACTGGAGCATCGAACTCAACCACAACATCCGCAATTGCATTTAACTCAAGCTCTTCGACCTGAGTATGCTCAAGTGTATTCACATTTACACGATAGTGAATGTTCGTCACTTTTGCTGGAACGGTTTGTGTACCAATCTTAATATTGTACAACTTACCTTTTACAAGTGGATGCTCATTCATCCATACCACAGAAGCACGAACGCTACGTGAAATTAATGGTTGCTCACCTGCACGTACCAACACGTTTCCGCGGCTAATATCAATTTCATCGTTCAACGTTAATGTAACTGCTTGGCCTGCAACTGCTTGCTCAAGGTTACCATCAAAAGTAACAATTTCTTTAACTGTAGAACGCTTACCAGAAGGTAACGCTACAATTTCATCACCAACTTTAATTTCACCTAATGCAACTGTACCCGCAAAGCCACGGAAATCGAGGTTTGGACGGTTCACATATTGAACAGGGAAACGGAATTCGTGTTTATTTGACTCACGGCTAATTTCCACAGACTCAAGAATACTCATCAAAGTCTGACCTTTATACCAAGGAGTATGAGCCGATGGATTTACAACGTTATCGCCATTCAAAGCAGAAATTGGAACAAATAAAATATTAGCTGGGCGACGGTCACCTAACTGGCTCACGAACGCATCATATTCAATCTGAATTTCATTAAAGCGCTCAGGTGAATATTCAACCAAGTCCATTTTATTAATGGCAACTACAATATTCTTAATACCAAGCAAACTTGCAATAAATGTATGGCGACGAGTCTGAGTTTGCACACCATAACGTGCATCAATCAAAATGATTGCAAGATCAGCAGTCGATGCACCAGTTGCCATGTTACGGGTATATTGTTCATGTCCCGGTGTATCAGCAATAATAAATTTACGCTTTTCAGTCGAGAAATAGCGATAAGCTACATCAATGGTAATACCCTGCTCACGCTCGGCCTGCAAACCATCTACAAGTAATGCCAAGTCCGGTGCATCACCTGTTGTACCCACTTTCTTACTGTCACGTGTTACAGCTTGCAATTGATCTTCATAAATCAATTTTGAATCGTAAAGTAAACGGCCAATTAAAGTACTTTTACCATCATCTACGTTACCGCAAGTCAAAAAGCGTAACAGGTCTTTTTGTTCATGCTGTTTTAAATAAGCCAGAATGTCTTGGCTGATTAAGTCTGATTGATGAGACATTGCTCAAACTCCACAAATTTAGAAACTGTCTTAGAAATAGCCTTCTTGCTTTTTCTTTTCCATTGAGCCTGCTTCATCATGGTCAATCATACGACCTTGACGCTCAGAACTTGTTGCCAATAACATTTCCTGAATAATTTCTGGCAATGTATCAGCTTCAGACTCGACTGCACCTGTTAATGGATAACAACCTAGTGTACGGAAACGTACAGACTTCATTTGCGGAACTTCACCCTCTTTTAAACGCATGCGTTCATCATCCACCATAATGAGCGTACCACTACGCTCAACCACAGGACGAACAGCAGAGAAATAAAGAGGAACAATTTGAATATTTTCTAAATAGATATATTGCCAAATATCTAACTCAGTCCAGTTTGATAATGGGAATACACGAATACTTTCGCCTTTGTTCACTTTACCATTGTAAAGATTCCAAAGTTCAGGACGTTGGTTTTTAGGATCCCAACGATGTTTACTATCACGGAATGAATACACACGCTCTTTCGCACGTGATTTTTCTTCATCACGGCGCGCACCACCAAAAGCAGCATCAAATTGATATTTGTCCAGAGCCTGTTTTAAAGCTTGGGTTTTCATAATATCTGTATATTTTGAGCTACCATGATCAAATGGATTGATTCCTGCTTCACGGCCTTCTTTGTTCTGATGAACAATTAAATCAAAGCCATGGGTTTTTGCCATGTTATCGCGAAACGCGATCATGTCTTTAAACTTCCAACCAGTATCTACATGTAATAAAGGAAAAGGAAGCTTCGCAGGATAAAATGCTTTTAATGCAAGATGGAGCATTACAGCCGAGTCTTTACCAATTGAGTAAAGCATGACTGGGTTTTCAAATTCTGCCGCAACTTCACGAATAATATGAATACTTTCAGCTTCAAGTTGCTTGAGATGTGTAAGTCTTGATTCAGTCATGAACACGTCCTTCTCTATCCATTTTGCCCATAAAATCTAGAAGTGGTATTAAACCACCACTTAGAAGACCATGTGGAGGAACGAGTGCCATAACAACTCCAATTTTTTGTGATAAATAATCCAACCACAAGCCTTTATGAGGCTTATAGCATTAGTTATGCATTATAGTGATTTAAAACTGTTTTCTTTTGCTTGTTTTTTCATATTGATATTCAAATTCATCATATAAATGTAAAATACTGATTCGCATAGATAACATGTCCATCCTAGCTCGCATCGTTAACCGAAGCAAATCACGATCTCATCTTTAGATTTCTTTAAATACAGTAAAAAAAAGAGAAGCCATTTTAGCTTCTCTCTTTCTATAGCATTATTTAATTCTTAGAAACCAAACATTTTACGTTCTAACGGAATTTCAATACCAATAGATGCACCTGAATCATTACCCTCTAAATCAGAGTCACTAATCCAACCATTAATTTTTAATGGAAGATCTGGTTTGATGTAATGCGTCCAAGTTAAATCAAGCGCTTTAATTTTATCTTCTTTAGGGAAAGCTTTATTGATTGCCAAGTTAGATTCATTCACTTTAACAACCATTGCACGACCACTTAAGCGATTCATCGTGTCAAATCGAATATCGCCACCAACAGAATACATTTGACCATCACCACCAATTGCATGCCCTAGAGGGAAACCATGCTGGTAATAACCATCAGTATATTGATGATGACTATATGAAATGCCTTTTACATCGCCATTAGTACGTGTATCTGCCCACTCAGCATAAAGTTGATAAGGCATGTTTTTAACTATTGAAGAATAATCTGCACCAGCTAAATACATTTTTTTCGATGGTAAGTAACCTGCTTCATCTTCACCAATATATTGTCCATACACGCTGACTGGAATATTGAACAAAGGTTGTAAGTGTAAACGAGCATCAAAACCAGCTAACTGGTTAGATGGATTATCTACACCAATACAGTCCGTATTTGTACATCCATTGTCTTTACCAATAATTGCATTCCAATACGCCTTAAAGCTATTTGGTTGCCCATCACCACCAATCTGTAGTGTTCGTGAAGCACCTATTTCTAAAGCTGGAACAGGACGTGCGGTTACACGCATACCCAATAATTTAGCATGTGGAACAGCTTTATAATCATCTAGCTGACCTGCAAATAATTGATATTGCCAAGGTCCAATCCAAGACAACCATTTATTTTCAAAAGCGTCTTGTACAGCACGCTGCATGGTTACCCCATAAACGGGACGGCTCGCATCGCCTCGGATTAAACTACCATCATGCCCAGGCCCCCACCATGTTGGAATTTGACCAGCAACAACCCATTGGTTCCAGAGCTTACCAGCTACATAAGAACCTTCTACATTAACATCGTGTCCACTATCAATTTGCGGATCTTTTTCTGCGTTCACACGGATTTTTGCATCCCAGTTTTCACCACCTGCATTAAACTCTACAGAACCTTGATACTGTGATTTTTGGTTATCGCCAAATGCTTGTGGAAGATTTTTAATATCAGTTTCAGCGAAAGCACCCACTTTAACCGTATCATTATCTGCTTTTAATGCATTGAGAACTGAGTTAATAACTTTTTGTTGAGCTGGATGCGTTACTTTAGCCTGTGAGAGTGCACGTTGAATTTCATCCCCACTTAAAGGCCAAGTAGAAGTGCTGATGTTAATAACACCTTGTTGATTCAACCAATTTAAATCTGTACGTAAATCATCATTATTAAGCACCAAACCTTGGGCAAAAACAGCTGATGAGGCAGTAGCTAATAATGCAATTGAAAGTGTTTTTCTTAAAAACATGTCAGCACAATTCTCAAAGTTATTTATGAGCAACACATTAATTTTTTTATCGCAAATTTGCAATTGTTAAACTGTGCAATTACATTTTTTAACGAGGTCTTAAGTTTTCTATAATTTAAGTATTTTTTATATATAAATAGTTATTAAAAAAGGCAGTTTACACTGCCTTTTTTATTGAAGATTAAATTAACCTTCTTTACGACGCATATGCGGGAATAAAATTACATCACGAATACTTGGCGCATCTGCAAAAAGCATAACCAAACGGTCAATACCAATACCTTCACCCGCTGTTGGAGGTAAACCATATTCAAGCGCTTCAACAAACTCTGCATCGTAATGCATTGCTTCATCATCACCTGCATCTTTTTCCGCAACCTGAGCTTGGAAACGTTCAGCCTGATCAATCGGATCATTTAACTCGCTAAAGCCATTTGCCAATTCACGTCCGCCGATGAAAAATTCAAAACGATCGGTAATGTGTGGATTGTCATCATTACGGCGAGCGAGTGGAGAAGTTTCCGCTGGATATTCAGTAATAAAAGTAGGTTGACGAAGTTTAGTCTCAACTGTTTCTTCAAATACAATCGTTTGAAGTTTGCCTAAACCAAAACCAGGTTTAACTTCTTCTTTCAGCTCTTCACGTACAAATTTTGCAAGGAACTCACGATCACCTACATTTTCAGGTGTGAACTGAGGGTTATTCTCTAAAATCGCATCGAACATAGAGATTTTCTTGAATGGCCCTTTAAAGCTAAACACTTCACCTTGGTAAGGCACATCAGTCGTACCTAAAATATCAAGAGCTAGCTTTTCAAGCATGTTTTCAGTTAAAGCCATCAAGTCTTTATAATCAGCATAAGCTTGATAAAACTCGATCATTGTAAATTCAGGGTTGTGACGCGTTGACACCCCTTCATTACGGAAGTTACGGTTAATTTCAAACACGCGCTCAAAACCACCAACAACCAAACGCTTTAAGTAAAGCTCAGGTGCAATACGTAAGAATAATGGCATATCTAGAGCATTGTGATGCGTTTCAAACGGACGTGCAGACGCACCACCTGGAATCACATGCATCATTGGCGTTTCAACTTCCATGAAACGTTCATTTGTTAAAAATGCGCGAATACCTGCAACGACTTTGGCACGAATTTCAAAAGTCTTACGAGTTTCTTCATTCACGATTAAGTCGAGGTAACGTTTACGGTATTTAACTTCTGTATCGTTCAAACCATGAAATTTATCTGGTAACGGACGAAGTGATTTTGTAAGAAGTTCAAAACCTTCAAGGTGTACATACAAGTCACCTTTGCCTGAACGACCAATATAACCTTCAGCAGCAATAATGTCGCCTAGGTCTAAACCTTTAATAGTTTCAAGCGTATCTTTTGGTAAACCTTTACGGTCAACATATAACTGAATGCGACCAGTCATATCTTGAATCACCATAAAAGAACCACGGTTTAACATGACACGGCCAGCGACTTTTACATATACATGTTCAGCGCTTTCAATTTGTTCTTTCGACTGATCTTTAAATTGTTCTTGTAAATCAGCAGCGTAATGTTCACGTTTGAATGTATTTGGCCAAGGACTCTTTCCAGTATCCTTTGCAACATCTTGGATTTGCTTTAATTTGGCATGACGCTGTGCAATTAAATCGTTTTCGGAAATAGTTGGTTCAGAAGTCGATTGAGCGTTTTGTTGCGTCATCTCTGCCTCGATTAAGTAAAAATGAAGTGGCATAGCTTAACAGATTGCTGAGGTTTTTCGAATGATTTCAATCAAACAAAAATGAAAAAAGTCAAAGCCATCAAATTAAAGGCGGTTTGAATGATGAAAATTAGTTAGACCAATCGCTAAGATCATTTTTTTTAGCTTTAAGTAAAATATAAAAAAATCCAAATAACCTCGATTTTTAAAAGGCCTATTTTGCCTTTTATTTTATCTATGAGATTGTGTAGCAAATAATGAAAATTCTATTTTTACATGGCTTGGATTCTTCTCGTGAATCAACAAAATTCCATGCCATCTTGCATCCTGAAAAATTTTGTATTGATGTTGACTATCGTAACTTGAGTTATGCCTCAGTGAAGGACTTTTATCATCAAGCAATTGAAACGATTAAACCAGATTTATTAGTCGGCCATAGTCTTGGTGGCTATTGGGCTTTAAAAACAGCTGCTCAACATAAATTAGCTGTTGTTGTTGCCAACCCAAGTCTTAACCCTAGTTTTCGTAACGATTATCCTCATCTTTGTGATGAAGATCTTGATCACTCCAATCCTAAAATGGCTTATTTAGAGTTAGGAGACGAACAACTTGATATGTATCAAGTACAGGAAAAGCTTTCACCTTATATGACAGTAGAAACATATGACGGAGGCCATCATCGTCTTGCTTATCCTTCTCGTCTCAATGATCTTATTTCTAAAATTCATAAAAAATACTTTGCCTAAACAATTAACTGAATAAGATAAATTAACTTCCTTCAGCAATATGTTTTACAACTTCAAAACCTTGAACAAAGCCACTTTTTAACATACCGATATATTCAGGTAAGGTGGCCAATTCAACTTTTAAAGTTGTAGTATTCCCATTTTGGCTTAAAAAATATTTTTCTAACGAACCACTCCAGCTTTTCACCTCTTCACTTTCTAAGTCTTCTTTTCCTTCTTTAATCATTCCTAAATGTTTAAAAATTAATACTTCAGGCTTTTTCATTTCTTCAATGGTTGAAACCATTCCATTTCCTTCTCCGTCTAGAAAATATGTATTGCCGCCAATTTTCCAGTCCGTCTTCATTGAAGAATCCGGTGCAAAGAATTTTGTCCATGCATTATATGTTTCACTATTCCAGAGTATGTCCCATACTTTTTCTATAGGCGCATTAATTTCTACTTCATATACTAGAATTTCCATATTCGACTTCCTTATCTCTGTTACTAAGTGTTCAATAAACTTTCTCGTTTTATATAAACATCATTTTATTTGTCCATTTATTAACCAGATTACGTTTTTAAGAAATTTATTTATATAAATGCTTTGCTCTTTTTGTAACCCTTCATATCACGTAAGGTCTTATTACATTAGTGAGTGAATAAAAACATATGATTTATTATGCGTTTAAGTGGAAGTTTTGCCTAAATAACCACTTATTTGTCTCGATATGCCATTCATCTTTGCTTACGAATGATTAAACTCCCTTATGTGCTTTACTTTAAATGTAGAACTGCGTAAAAATTTGATACCCGATCAAAGCTACATTAGTTATTATTGAACGGATCGTAGTTACATTATTAATAGATGGAATAGTTTTACTGAAAGGCAGCTTTGAGCAAACTTATCAGTGCGGAGAGTCTCATGAAAAAATATCAATGTATCGTTTGTGGATGGATTTACGATGAAGCAGAAGGTTGGCCACAAGACGGCATTGCAGCTGGAACAAAATGGGAAGATATCCCTGATGATTGGACTTGCCCTGATTGTGGCGTTTCAAAAGCTGACTTTGAAATGATCGAGATCTAATGTCTTAAATTAAAAGGCCATGATTTACATGGTCTTTTTTATATATCACCAATCACCGTATTAAATGAACAATTCTAATTCTGGAGAAAAAAATGCATCCAATCGTCATTATCGGATCAGGCATGGCGGGTTATACCTTAGCACGTGAGTTCCGTAAGCTTAACCCAGAGCAAGAACTTGTGATGATTTGTGCGGATGATGCAGTGAACTATGCAAAACCAACGTTATCTAACGCTTTTGCAGGTAAAAAGGCTCCGGAACAGATTCCTTTAGGTGATGCCGCAAAAATGAGTGCGCAGCTCAATATGCGTATTGAACCTTTTACATGGGTAAAAGAAATTTTAGCTGAGCGTCATGAGCTTGTTTTGGAAAAAGATGGGGTAACTTCAAATCAACCGTATTCAAAACTGATTTTAGCCGTTGGTGCCAACCCGATTCGTCTTGCAATTGCAGGTGATGGCAGTGATGACATTCATGTGGTGAACTCTCTTATTGATTATCGTTCTTTCCGTGAAAATCTAGCTCAGCGCAAAGATAAACGTGTTGTGATTTTGGGTGCTGGTTTGATTGGTTGTGAATTTGCCAATGACTTACTTCATAGCGAATATGATGTAACGGTAATTGATTTAGCGCCTCAACCATTAGGCCGTTTATTACCTTCACACATTGCTTCAGCTTTCCAAGAAAATCTTGAAGAAGCTGGGGTTAAATTTGCTTTAGGCACAACTGTTGAAAAAGTAAATAAAATTAATAACGGTGAAGATTACGCGGTTACATTGGCAAATGGTCAGACTTTGGTCGCTGATATTGTGCTTTCAGCCATTGGCTTACAACCGAATATTTCTCTTGCTCAAAGCGCAAATATTCAAACTAGCCGTGGTGTAATTACCAATAGCTTGCTTGAAACCAATCAAGCCGATATTTATGCAATTGGTGACTGTGCAGAAGTGAACGGTACCCTGCTTCCTTATGTAATGCCAATTATGCAACAAGCGCGTGCTCTAGCAAAAACATTAAGCGGTCAACAGACAAATGTACATTACCCTGCTATGCCAGTTGCGGTAAAAACTCCGGCTGCACCACTTACAGTTTTACCAGCTCCGGTTGATGTGGATGTAAATTGGGAAACTGAAGAATTCGACGATGGTATGCTTGCCAAAGCAATTGACAATGAAGGAACATTGCGTGGTTTCGTATTGTTAGGTGCAACAGCAGGCAAGCAACGTTTAACGTTAACTAAGCTTGTTCCAGATCTTATTCCTGCCCAAGCATAAGGTTTAAATTGGGAATGCTCGCTCGAGAGTATTCCCTTCAAGGAATGCATAACATGAATAGCGCCTTACAATTTAGTATTTCACCCTACACTCCTTTTATGCAAGAAACCAAAGTCAACTTAGGCAATGGTATTGAATTGCATGTAGAAGTAGGAGGAAAAGCAGAACATCCCACCATTTTGCTGATTATGGGTCTAGGTGCCCAAATGCTATTTTGGCCGGACTTTTTCTGTAAATCGCTCATTGATCAAGGTTTTCGTGTTATTCGTTTTGATAACCGTGATATTGGCCTTTCTTCGAAAGTACGTCATCAGGGTAAACGTTTAAATACCATGAAATTGATGGGACGCTTTGCTTTAGGGTTAAGTAATCAAGGTGCACCTTATACGCTCTATGATATGGCAGATGATGTATCGATGCTTCTCGACCGTTTAGGCGTAAGTAAAGCGCATGTGATCGGTGCCTCAATGGGCGGCATGATTGCTCAGATACTTGCTGCAAAATATCCGGAAAAAGTAGAAAAATTAGGTTTGATGTTTACAAGTAACAACCAACCGTTTTTACCACCACCTTTTCCTAAACAACTTTTAAGCTTAATTGGCAAGCCAGAATCACGTGATGAAGAAGGGATTGTTAACCACAGCTTAAAATTATTCCAATTGATTGGTTCTCCTGGTTATATTAACCATATTGAAGCCGTACAAACTGCACGAAAACTTTATCAACGTAGCTATTATCCTGCTGGTGTACTTCAACAGTTTTTAGCAATATTATGTACAGGTTCCTTACTGCAACTGGACCGTGAAATTAAGCAACCCACTATAGTCTTACATGGCTCGCGTGACCGCTTACTTCCACCAAGCCACGGTAAGGCTGTAGCAAAAGCAATTTCCGGTGCTAAGTTTGAATTAATTGATGGAATGGGGCATGATATCCCTGCCCATTTTATTCCACAGCTTAGCGGTTTATTTGCGCATCATTTTAAATCATCATACTAGGACACTATGGCTGCATTACCCTCACTAAGACAGCTATCATATTTAGTTACGTTGTCGGAAACTTTGCATTTTACTGAAGCAGCACGACGCTCTTTTGTTACCCAATCGACTTTATCGGGCGGTATCATGGAGCTGGAAAGGCTATTAGGTGGCGTTCTGGTTGAGCGTGACCGTCAAAATGTGCGTTTAACGCCATTAGGTGAACAAGTCGTTGCTCGAGCCCGTGTATTGCTAGCAGATGCTCAGGATTTAATGCGTTTAAGCCGTGAAATGAGTGAACCATTAACTGGTGATCTTCATTTAGGTGTTATTCCAACCATTGCACCTTTTATCCTGACACGGTTACTTGATGAAGTGCATCAACAATTACCGAAGATTCAGTTGCATTTACATGAAGCTCAAAGTGAGAAGATTGTAGAACGCTTAGAACACGGTAATTTGGACATGATCGTCCTTGCCCTACCTTTTGACACAAGAAGTCTAAAAGTAGCTGAAATTTCAAAAGAAAATTTATATCTTGTTTGTAGTAAGCAAGATACAAATGCACTTCAAGCAAACTCTCTCGATGACCTAGATTTGTCACGCCTTATTTTGCTTGAAGAAGGCCACTGTTTACGTGACCATGTGTTAAGTGCTTGTCCAATTGGTGAACGTAAAAACGATAACCGTTTAAAAGCAAGTTCATTACCAACATTAGTCGAAATGGTTTCTTCTAATTTAGGTTTTACGCTTTTACCAGAAATCGCAATTGAAAATAGTATGATCAAGTTTAATGATCAGATTACTGCAAAACCAATTGAAGATGCACCAAGTCGTACTCTAGCACTCGTTACGCGTAAAAGTACGCCATTGCAAAGCGAGTTTGACGTACTACTGCAAATCATGCAGAAGATCACAACAAATTTACATGAATAAAAAAAGGAGTCTTCAGACTCCTTTTTCTTTTACTGTGCTGTTAAAGAAGCCCATTTAAAAACCCAAGCCGATTTTAAATCTAAACTCTCATCTGAAATTATTTTTTCTCGAATAATTTGTGCAATCGCAAAATCATTAGCGGGGTCTACCATAACCCGTATTCCTTTTGTGGTTGGGCTAGTCACAATCTTATATCCTTTCGCCTGCAATTGTGACTGGATCATATTTGCTTTATTTTGATTAGGTGCCAACGCTACCTGTACCATCCATTTTTTTTCGCCATTTTCTAAAATTTCTTTAGCGACTGCTGCATCAAGCTGTTTTTTATTCTCAAGATTTTTCTTTTCATCTATTTTTTTTAATTGAGTATCTTCAACTTTCTTTTGTGCTACCAGTTCATCTTGAGTAGGTTTTCTTTTCTGGACCGTTATTACCTTAGTTTGTGTTTCATTTTTCTTATTTTTTTCCTTAGAGGGTTGTATAAAGTAGGGATATATCATTTGATCATCATATTTATGAAAAACAATAATATCTCCATAGCACTTTTGATCTGCATATGCAGTCACTGGCATTACCCCTAAAAATATTCTAATAAATAAACTTTTAATAAAGCCTTGCATATTATTCACTTACCAAAGTTAAGTATATTTAATGCCGCGTATTAAAGTAGATTTCACGTAATTTGTATATTTTTAAAATTCAATGTTTTATGTAAAGAATCACATATTTTTAAAACATATTGCGGTGTTTCAAATTATTATCGTATATCCTGCAACCATTTAAGAAATCATATTAAATTACTATGAATTTCAAATAATTAAAAAGCCGACACGAAGTCGGCTTTTTAATATTAAGTTTTATTTAAATGTTTCTAATAATTCTCTTTGAGCATTATGTAATTTTTCACCTTCAGCAGGCTGCGCACGTACCCAAGTACCATCCCCTTGTAATAACCAAGCTTGCTGGTTATCTTGCAAATAATTAAGAAGACCTTGCTGATAAATACGTTTTTTCAACGCAGGATCTTCAATTGGGAAGCATGCTTCAACACGATTAAATAAGTTACGGTCCATCCAGTCAGCACTTGAACAATAAATGCGGGCATCACCATTATTACTAAAGTAATAAACACGTGTATGTTCAAGGAAACGTCCTACAATCGAACGTACACGAATATTTTCCGATAAATTTGGTAAACCTGGACGTAAGCAACAAATCGAACGAATAATGAGATCTACCTGCACGCCAGCTTGAGAAGCTTCGTATAATTTATTAATGAGTTGAACTTCAGTTAATGCATTTACTTTCACAATAATTTGGGCTTTACGACCAGCCTTTGCATTGGCAATCTCTTCATCAATGAAATTGATGAGCTGAGCATGCAAAGTAAAAGGAGCATGGAGTAACTTTTTCAGTTTTGCCATTTTGCCCATACCAGTCAGCTCTTGGAAAATGCGGTGTACATCTTCACACAAGTCTTTATCGGTCGTCATGAGACCATAATCGGTATAGATACGGGCATTCATAGCATGGTAGTTACCTGTTCCTAAATGAACATAACGTACCAGTTTATTGTTTTCACGGCGTACCACCATAATCATTTTGGCATGTGTTTTATAACCCACAATACCGTAAACAACTACCGCCCCTGCTTCTTGAAGTACATTTGCCACTTCAATATTTGATTCCTCATCAAAACGGGCACGTAATTCAATGACTGCTGTTACTTCTTTTCCATTACGTGCAGCTTCGGCCAAGACTTGAACAATTTCAGAGTCCGCTCCACTGCGGTAAAGCGTTTGTTTAATTGCGAGCACCTGTGGGTCACGTGCTGCTTCACGGAGTAACTGAATAACAGGAGCAAATGATTCAAAAGGATGATGCAGTAAAATATCCTGCTTTTGCATAGCCGAGAAAATACTCTCGGTCTTTTTAAACACTTTCGGTACGACTGGCGTGTGTGAGTCGTAACGTAAATGAGGACGTTTAAAGTTTGAAACCAGACGAGCTAGATTTACAGGGCCATCAACTTTGTATAGTTGTTCTTCGTTTAAGTCGAATTCTTCAAGCAAATATTCATAAATATGTTGTGGACAGTTGTGAGTTACTTCCAAACGAACTGCACGACCAAATCGACGTGAACTTAATTCACCTTTTAAAGCTTTAGCTAAATCTTCAACGTCTTCATTAAGCGCCAAGTCCGCATTACGAGTTACGCGGAATTGATAGCATCCAGTTGCAGTCATGCCAGGGAACAAGTCTGATACGTGTTCATGAATAATTGCGGACAACATAACATGATGCTCTTTGCCACCCGTTAGTTCGTCTGGTAGTCGTACAACACGTGGCAATGAACGTGGGGCTGGTACAACAGCCAAATCAATTTGTCGCCCGAACGCATCTTTACCTTCTAAGGTCACAATAAAGTTTAAGCTTTTATTGACTAAGCGTGGAAATGGATGGGCTGGATCTAAGCTAATTGGTGTCAAAACAGGTGCGACCTGTTCCTGAAAATACTTTTTCACCCACGCCGATTGAGCTGGTGTTAACTCCCCACGACGCAAGAAGCAAATATCTTCCTCACGAAGTTTAGGTAAAATTTCTTCGTTTAAAATACGATATTGACGTTCAATTGCAGCATGAGCAGTTTCAGAGATTTTTTGTAAGACTTGTCTTGGTGTTAAGCCATCTGGACTTCGACTTTCATTACCTAGAGCATATTGCTCCATGACTCCCGCCACACGAATTTCAAAAAACTCATCTAAATTACGCGAAAAAATCAGTAAGAAATTCATTCGCTCTAATAGAGGATGTAAAGGGTCGACTGCCTGTTCCAATACACGCAAATGAAAGTCAAGAATAGACAACTCACGATTAATATAACGGTCGTTATAACTATATTCTGTTGGGGTCGTTGCTGTAATCGCTGTATTCATGTCTAAATCTATCTCTTTCCAACCAAAATCTCTGCAAAACAGTATGCTGCAAAATTATGTCAATTTTATAAAAATTAAAAAAATAACACATCTTTAAGACAGTGTTATTCAGGAATTGGGGTGCTATTCATATAACGTAAAATTACGCGTTTTCGATATTGTAGTTTACGATCATTGCGGTGATCTTGATAATATTTCGGATCAGGCAATAAGGCTGCTAAAAAAGCTGCTTGTTCGCGTGTTAAGCTTTTAGCACTTTTACCATAATAATATTGAGCAGCTGCTTCAACCCCATATAAATGTTTACCAAATTCAACCGAGTTCATATACACCTCAAGAATTCGGCGTTTTGACCACATGCGCTCCATCATCCACGTTGCTATCGTTTCTTGGCCTTTACGAATAAATGAGCGCTGATTATATAAGAACAAGTTCTTTGCAAGTTGTTGAGACACGGTAGAACCACCTGCGACAACTTCACCTTCTTCATTATTACGCTCTAGAGCAAAACGGATACCATCCCAGTCAAAGCCATGATGATGAATAAATTTTGCATCTTCGCCTGCCAAAATCGCATGTTTGAAATTGTCGCTAATATCATCATAGTCGAGCCATTCATGAACAATCGGCCGAGATGTATCTGACCAATAATCAATTCGCATAAACATGGTGGTATCAACTTCATGTGTACGCCACCAAACCAAACTTGAAAAGATCCAAAGCTGAATAAGGAGAATTGCCCCAATAAAAATTAACAACACGCGAACAATAAAAGCTTTCATGTTCGTCTTGATCTCCTGTATTCAACTTTTTTCATGTTAAGCTGTAAAGCATGTTCATATATAACAAAAGCATAGCATGACTCAAACTCAGCCTCCGCACATTAATCGTAAACTCAATGTACAAGCTTGGTGGCTGACCGCCCTACTGATCTCGATCAATGTAGGTTTGTTCATCTGGCAAATTGTATCTGGGGTGGACATAAGTGACCCAGCTATAAAAGATTCACTTCGCTGGGGAGCAGATTTTACACCACTTACTTTCTCTGGACAGCCAGAACGTTTATTTACCAGTATGTTTTTTCACTTTGGTATTATTCACCTTATGCTCAACATGTGGGCCCTATATATTTTTGGTAATGTCGCTGAAGCTTTATTTGGTCGCTTATATTTTATTGGTCTATATTTACTTGCAGGTTTGTTTGGTAGTCTTTTGAGTAGTTATATCAATATTCAAAATGGACATGAATTACTACAACATTTTGATCAAAGCTTACTTCCTCACGTAAGTGCAGGTGCATCGGGCGCTGTGATGGGATTAGGTGCAGCGTTAACCGTTCTTTCTTTATTTCCACCCTTGCCACATCGAGCCTACATACTTGATAAAAAAGCATTATTAATGATTATGGCCATTAACCTTATATTTGGTCTGGTTGCCACAGGTATTAATAATGCTGCACATGTCGGCGGTATGATTATGGGTGCCTTACTCGCACTCATTTGGTATTTAAGCTACCGCACTCAATTTAAAAGCCTCCTAAAATTCTTAGGATTAGTGGGAGGACTTTTCATGACTGTCGGTTTCTATATTTACTGTAATCAGCTTAACTCACCATTACTTCCACTTTGGCATGAAGTTTTAATTCAGAACCCAGAAATACTGCCCTAACTTAAATCTGGTTCAACTCTCGTAAACTTTGTAGTGGCGGTAAATTACAAAGATAACCGAGTCTATATCGACCAATAAGAGCACAAAGTAACATCATGGCAAGCGGTAAAATTAACCATATTTCAATATGCCACTGTAAAGCCATCTTCATTTTATAACTTGCAATTGCACTAATTACCTCGGCAAAACAGCAGGCAACAATGCCTGCTAACAGCCCTAAAAATCCGATTTCTAAACTGAGCATTTGCTTCATTTTATTTTTCGACAAACCAAATGAACGTAACAAAGCCACTTCCCGACGGCGTTCATCCATTAATAGATTTAAACAAGCAATTAAAACGAGTATCCCAGAAAAGCCAACTAAAGCTGCAAGCACAGTCACAATTTTAACCAAGACATTCATTAAGCGCTTTACTTCATCCAAAATACGGTCAACATCAATAAAAACCGTATTTGAAAATTGCTGAATCATATGGATCATTTTAGGTTGATCTTGTTTTGGCACATAAAAACTGCCCAAGTAACTACCAGCATTTTCATCTAAAGTTTTAGGTGAAAATATAAAGAAGAAGTTTGGGCTAAAACTTTCCCATTCAACATTTCTAAAATTCACAACTTTAGCCTGTAAAGTACCGTCTGGCAGGCTAAAAGTAAGCTTATCGCCAAGCTGGATACCTAGACTTTCAGCAGTTTTTGCCTCGACCGAAACTTGCCCTACAGCATTAAAAGTGGCCTGCCCCTTTGTAATGACATTGTCATTTGGTAATGTACTTGACTGAGTTAAATTTAATTCACGTCTTAAAGAATTATTTTGCTTGATCGCATCTTCAGAAAAAGGAATATCATTCTTTGCGAGTAATCGCCCCCGAACATTGGGATATAACGGTGTGCTTTGCCAACCATTTTGTTTTAATTGTTGCTCAAAAGCTTTTAAATCAAATGGAGGCAACCCGTATACAAACTGGTTTGGTGTACCCTCAGGTAACTGCTGTTGCCAGCGTTCTAGTAAATCTGTTCTGAGCACGCTTAACACTGTAATAAGACTTAACCCTAAAGCCAAAGCAGTAATTTGTAAGGCACTTTGCGATGGTGAACGAATATAAAAAGACAAACGAGTTTTCATCTTTTTTAAACTACGAAGCACACCCCAAACAACGGTGTATAGCAAAATACAAAGAACGATAATGGTAGCCAAAACTATAATGCTGAGCATTAAGTTTTCACTTAAAACTAAGCTAAAAATAACAAGACTGGTGATGCCTGCAAAAAACATAAAGAATAATGATTTTCGGGATTTTGCCTGTTCGCGAATAACTCGAATAGGTGGCGTATTTAACAATTCCCAAATGCTTGGCAAAATAAACCCAAGTAGCACAATTACACTGGTAAAAATGGCAATTGGTAAGGGACCAAGTAAAAATCCAACCACAGAAAAACTTAATTCCAGTTGTGGAATCAGTTGTAACATGAGCTCAAGTAAACCATAGCCCATCATTATTCCTAATAGACTACCAATCACAATTGAAATTACGCTGACTACGCAAAGTAGCCCAATATAGATCCATAAAATTTGAAACTTGCTAGCACCAAAGCAACGTATTACAGCAATATGATCTTGGTTTTGCTGAACATAACGTTGGCTTGTTAAAGCAATAGCAATACCACACAATAAAATTGTTAAAATATTGGCAAGTTGTAAGAAAGTATCAAGGTTTTCTAGTGGGCGTAATAATCTACTATTTGACTCACTGGCATCGCGTAAACGTAAACCTGCGGTTTCTTCCTGATCATTTACAGTTTTATGTTGTTGTTTAAATTGCTTGCTAAAGTTTTGTACTTGATTAGGTTGACCAGACATTAACAGTCTATAATCGATTCTACTGCCTGTTTGAATTGCATGGGTTTTAGCAATATCGGCTTGATGAATAATAACTGTGGGCGAAAAACCTGAAAAACCGAGTTCTTGATTTGAATCCCGAATAATTACGCCGCTAAAGCGAAATTGGGCATCTGCAATAGATACCGTATCGCCAAGTTTAACTTTAAGTAAATCAGCTGCTCTTTGACTTAGCCACACTTGACCAGGTTGAATACTCTGTGCACTAGGCTCAATCTCAAGTTTTCCTCTTAATGGGAACGCAGGTTCTATAGCTTTCACATTGACCATGACAAACTGATCTTGAGTATGTGCCATTGAACTAAACATAGTCACATGAGTCTGCTTTAATCCAATCTGTTTCGCCTTTTTTTGCCATTTAGTGTCTAGAGGTTCATTATTCGACAGAACCAAATCAGCTGCTAACATTTGCGAGGCTTGTAGGCTAACCGCATTTTTAACTTGGTCATTACTAAACTTAAGAGCCGTGGTTGCACTAATCGCAAGTAAAAGCGCAATAATGAGTAAATATAACCCTCCAGTGCGAAAGCTTTGTAGCAAAAGTGGCTTAAGTAGATTACGCATAGTCTAACCACCCTGTACTGTCTTTAGTCGGCCATCATTTAATTCAACATGACGTTGGCAAAGTCCAGCCAAATTACGGTCATGTGTGACCAAAATAAGCGTTGTACCGAGCTCTTTATTTAAATCAAAAAGTAGCCGTTCAATTTCTTGGGCTGTTTGACCATCTAGGTTTCCAGTAGGTTCATCTGCAAAAATAATTTGTGGTTCTGCAATAAGTGCCCGTGCAATTGCCACACGTTGCTGCTCACCACCAGATAAGACTTTAGGCGTTTGTTCCGCTTGACGACTTAAACCTACCCGATGCAACCAGTCTAAGGCCTTCTGCTCAGCAATTTTATAATCAAAATTTTTACGTAACCGAAGCGGTAACATCACATTTTCAAGTGCACTTAACTGCGGCAAAAGCTGGAAAGACTGAAATACAAAACCAATATGCTGCATTCTGATCTGAGCACGTTGCTCTTCTGTCAACTCATGAACCGCCTGACCACATAACCATACCTCACCTTCAGAGGGTTGGTCTAAAGTCGCTAAAATACCCAGTAAAGTCGATTTTCCTGAACCGGAACGTCCCGTAATTGCTACCTGCTCCCCTTCATAAATCTCTAAATCAATATTTTTTAAAATCGTAAATTGATTTTGGTTAATCTGAATAGTTTGTGTAACTTGATGGGCAGCAATGATAGGTTGTGGCATGATGTGAACAGTCCTATATATTGAGTATTCGGGTCGAAACACAAATGTATAAATCTTATTTGTCTGGTTCTAAAAGTCTCTTGCTCATCGCATTGAGCATGTTGCCTATGTTGGTCTCGGCCAAAACTATTTTAATTTTAGGAGATAGTATTAGTGCCGGTTACGGAATAGACCCTAAACAAGGTTGGGTACAATTACTACAAAAACGTCTAGACCAACAGTATCCCAAACAACATAAAGTGGTCAATGCAAGTATGAGTGGTGAAACCACAAGTGGCGCTTTGGCCAGATTACCTAAGCTTTTACAAACGTATAAACCCGAAGTCGTAGTTATTGAATTAGGTGGGAATGATGGTTTACGAGGTCAACCACCACAAATGATTCAACAAAATCTGTCGCAGCTCGTCCATTTAAGCCAACAACAAAAGGCGCAGGTTATTCTTTTTGGTATGAAGATTCCGCCTAATTATGGCACAGCTTATAGCAAAGCATTTGAAACCAATTATAAAACTGTAAGCCAAAAATATCAGGTGAAACTGCTACCGTTTTTCCTTGATGGCGTCGCTGGACAAAAACAACTAATGCAAAATGACTTGATTCATCCAAATGCCCAAGCGCAGTCAAAATTACTTAATTTAGCTTATCCATACATAAAAGGTGCCCTATAGGCACCTTTTAGTTTTAAATCTTTATAGACTGATTAGAAGTCAAAAAAAGTAACTTCACCAGTTTCTAGTGAATACTCAGCACCAACAACAATCAACTCGCCTTTTGCAATCAGGTTCTCTAACACAGCCGAACCATGACGTAATTGATTGACCGAAGCAAAAACGTTTGAACGTACTGCATGACATGAAAGTTTTTTCAAATCATTTTTCAGATCAGTTTGCATTAAAATTTCAACTGATGGACGAACACGGTTCACAATCGACATTAAGTTAGATGATGGCGGATGATCAGGGTTCATCAACGTATCAATAGTCGCTTGAATCGCACCGCAATGACTATGTCCTAATACAACTACAACCGGACAATCATAACGTTCTGCCGCAAACTCAACACTACCAACTTGTGAAGGCGCAACAACATTACCAGCAACACGGATTACGAATAAGTCACCAAGACCTTGATCAAATACCATTTCTGCTGGTACACGAGAATCTGAACAGCCTAATACAATTGCAAACGGATTTTGATCCTTTGCCATTTCAGCGCGTTCATGATGCGATAAGGTTTTTGCAAGGGAAGTATTTCCATTTACAAATCGTTGATTACCTGCTTTCAAACGATCTAAAACTTCTTGCGCAGTAGGCATTTTATATTTCCATTGTTTTTTCAAGGTTAGAAATCATTTTAATGTGTCAAAATTTGAATGTCACTGACAAAAAATGAATCCTTTTCTAAGAAAATATTTTTAAAGCTTTAATGAGTTTTATAAGAAGAATAACCGCACAATTCCCTACTGTTTAGTGAAAAAATAGACATACTTTAGTTTATAGATTGACTATAATTTTCTTCATTCCAAACGTTTGGCAAATGACTCATTGGCAAAGTTTTTCAATAATTTTTCAAACTCGTTTAAGCTTCAAGGATGAAATGTATGATAAGGCTGTCCGCTCCAATTAAAGCCTCTATGAAAAAAACTGCTACTGCATTGACTCTAGCTTGTAGTTTGTTGTCAGTAACTAGTGTTTCTCAAACGCAGGCAGCCGATAATATTGATGTCAGTTTTCAAACAATATTACAGCAAGAACGTAGCTGGGCCGGACTGCAAAGTAAAAAATTAAAAGTAGGTGATATTACTTGGTCATATAGTGAAGGTGGTTCAACCACAAAACCGACCTTGTTACTTATTCATGGTTTAGGTGGCAGCCGCGACAATTGGAATCGCATGGCGCATTACTTAACTACGAATTACCACGTGATTATTCCGGACTTACCAGGTAGTGGCGAAACTATCGTTACGCAAGACTTCGATTATTCGGTTCCGAACCTTGCTGAAAAATTACGCCGCTTTGTTGAAGCTGCAAATTTGAAGGGGCCTATTCATATTGCGGGGCACTCACTTGGCGGCTCAATTGCCCTACTTTATGCGGGACAATATCCATTTGAAACTAAAAGTCTATTTTTAGTTGATAGCGGTGGTATTTTCCGTTCTGCCAACACAATTTATCTCAAAGATCCTACCTATCTAAAACAACTTTTAGTCTCTAAAAAAGGTGACTTTAACTATTTGTTAAAACAAACCATGTTTAATCCTCCGTTTATTCCTAAAGAGTTCTTACAAGCTCAAGAAAAATTGATGATTAATCAGGCACCTCAAACACAAAAACTAGTCGACCAACTAATTGCACTTAATAAAGTCTATACTCCAGATTCATTTGCTGTACTTACCAAAACGATCGATGCGCCTACACTTATTTTATGGGGCAAACAAGATAAGATTATTAATGTAGAAGTAGCAAACGAGCTAAAACGGCTTTTAAAAAATGCACAACCGCCAGTTATTTTAGAAAATGTAGGTCATATGCCGATTTTGGAAGCTGAACAACTGGTTATTCAACAATACGTACCATTTTTACTTAAAGTAGAATCGAATCAGTCAGTAAAGACGGCAACACCTTAAATAAAACTCCGGACTTGTGAGACCTTATGTCTACCCAACCAATTATTGAAAAACTTATTGAAGCTCATCTAGATTTTTTAGATGAGCAATTTGTTCAGGCTCAGGTGATTCAACAAGAGTTTGAACAGTTTTACCATTGGTTGGGGAGTCGGCAATTACAACACCTTTGGACTTTTGAACAGATTCAACATCTCATTCAAAAGCAGATTTTAGATACCCCTGCTTCTGATTTTCTGATCGAACAAATTGCAGACCATATTCGCTTCGCCCTGATTCATCCTGCAAATGAGACGGCAACAGTTGAAGATGTTATTCCTGTTTTAACGATTGACCGCATTGCACAGTACGTTGCAAGTAAAGAAGAGCATCGTAAAAAACTGATTAAAACAATTGTAAATAATCCAGCTTTTTCAGCTCTTTTGACTCAGGTGATTCAACAAACAATGCATGATTATTTAGATGAATCAATGTCAAAACGCGTGCCAGGTGTAGGACGCTTCATGAAAATGGGTAAATCAGTATTAGAAACAGTGACCGATTCTAATCTGGACGATACCATTAACCATTATTTGCAAAAGAATATTTTAAAACTTAGCCAAATGAGTGAGCGTGTTTTAAACCAACATTTTGACAATGATAAGCTCTACCATTTTCAGGCAAATGTTTGGCACAAAGTTAAAACTATGCCACTTTCTGTTTTAAAAAATTATGTAGAAGTTCAAGATTTAACAAAAACTGTAGGTCTAGGGCATGAAATCTGGGACCACATTCGTCAAACCGATTATCTAAAACAGCAAGTCCACGATGGTATCTATACTTGGTATGTCCGTAATCAGGAACGTAGTTTTGACTTATTACTCCGTGACCTCAATATTGATGAAAGTTTGGTGAAGCATGAACTCACCGACTTGCTTGTACCCGTATTACAACAACTCGTTACAACAGGACATTTAAGACGCCGTGCCCGTGTGTATTTAGAGAAGTTTTATTATTCTGAAAAAGCTTTAGATATTTTAAATAACCAAGGCGCTTGAAGCGCCTTGGTTACTTTTATTGATTAGAAAGAATATTTTAAAGAAGCGTAATAAGCTCGACCTGGCTCATTATAAGTTTGGCTAATAGAATTACTGTCTCTTAAAATTTGTTTATCAAACAAATTACTCACACCAACTCGTGTACTTATATTGTCTGAAAATTTATAACCGACATTAATTCCAGCAATACTATAGCTTTTTACAGTACTTGGCTTAAGTGCAGAATTTGCTCCACCTGAACCAATACCCGATTCGAGTCTATTCTCGGCAAACTGGCGTGATTTTTGACGACCATATTGAGTGAACACAAAATTCACATCTAACTGATCTGTAATGTCATAATCAAAAATTGAGTTAATCGTATAGTTTGGTACTAAAGATAATGGGTTCCCTGTTTGTTTATCTTTCGAGTCCATCATATAAGTAAAGTTATTAGTCCAGCGGATATCACCAAAGTCTAATCCTAAGCTTCCCTCAAAACCTTGAATTAGAGCTTTAGGCGTATTTTCCCAACGCAGAATATTCCACTTCGTATTCGTCACAGCTCCTGTATTTGCATTAGTACTTGAACCATCAACTGTTCCGACAACATTTGTACCAGCTACAATTTTATCTTTATAGTCATTACGGAACCAAGTTAAGCTCGCATTCACGATATCTTTTTGAAACTGAATACCGAGCTCTTTGTTTACCGATGTTTCAGGTTTTAAGTCGCCATTACCTTGTAACAAACAACGTGACTCAATATTGGCTGGACAACCATTACCATTTGTACTTAATAAATACCCTTCGGCATTTTGATACATATTTGGTGCTTTATAAGCTTTTGCTACCCCACCTTTTAAAGTGAAATAATCGTTAAGTCTTTGGGTAATATTTAAGCTTGGACTCCAGTTAGAACCAGATTTACTATGGTCATCAAAACGTAAGCCTAATACAACATCTGTGCTGTCTGTAACTTTCAGGTTATCTTCAATATATGCAGAAGCAATACGTGATTCCATTTTACTACGATCACCTTTCACCAATTGATCGCCATAACCTGAACCACTGCTGTCTTTACCTTGATTTGTCGAGACATTATCTTTAAATCTGTCTTCAACCCATTCCGTACCTACAGTTAATACTTGGGGTATATAGTATTCAAAAGGAATATTAGCCTCACCGTTAAAGCGAAGAGTTTCTAAACGTGAGGTGGCTTTATCATCAAGGTTATTAATTTTTCCTTCTACACTTCCCGCTAAACCTTCAGGTAGACGTTTGTTATGCGTTTTATCATATTGAGCAACGAGTTTACTCTTACCCCAAGACCAATCGCCCTCGTGCGTTACCGCATAGCTATCACGATACATGGTATTGGTTTCTTTACCGATGAGCTGCGAAAGAATCGCATCTGCTTCTGCGTTTGCATTTAACTGAGAGTCCCCAGAATAAATATTACCTTGTTTGCTAGAAGAAACATCGAACAAGACAGTTTGCTGGTCTGTTGCCTGCCAAGCTAAACGGCCTGAAATATCTTTATTTTTAACACCTTCACGGCCAGCTGCTGTACTGCCAATAGATTTATTAATATCAACATCGTCAGCTTCCGTTTTATTGTAATTACCATATAAACGATAAGACAAAACGTCTTTAATTAATGGCCCACTTACATTAAAACCAACACGATTTGATGAACCTTCTTTGGAGTCTTCAGGCTGTGAAGTATAGAACTCTACTGAACCATGAGTTTCATTAGTTACTTTTTTAGTAATGATGTTAACCACACCACCAGCAGCCCCTGAGCCATAACGAGCTGCTGCTGGTCCACGTAAAACTTCGATCGACTCGATTGCTTCTGCTGGTACCCAGTTTGAGTCGCCTCGTGTATCACGCTCTCCTTTCCAGCCATAACGGACTGAGTTACGAGAGTTAATTGGTTTACCGTCCACTAAAATAAGTGTGTTTTCAGGACCCATTCCACGAATATCAATTTGTCTATTATTACCACGCTGCCCTGTTGCGCTATTGCCTGTCAAGTTGACACCTGGCATACGACGTACATAGTCAGAAATATCATTACGAACTGGTAGTTTTTCTAAATCTTCTTTGGTAATAACCGATACACCGAGCGATTGCTTCACTTGCTCTTCAGCTGTTACGAAAATTGTTTCCAATTTCACGGGTTCAGCAGGCTTTTCTAATGTTTGTTCAGCTTGTTCTTGCTCACTTTGCGCAGCAAAAGCCAAAGACATCATACTTGCCAGTACTGAAACAGAAAGCACTGACTGGATAATACGCTTCGACATAAGTATTCCCAATATATTGATTTATTAAACATCTCTCATTTTCTGTTTCGCATTGTAACAAAGATAAATAAAATTACAAATAATATTGATAATAATTATCATTATTTATATTAAGTAATAAAAAAACCTCATTGCGAAGCTTTTTTATTTCACTTTTCAAATAATTTAATTATTTGAAATAAGCACCTTCTGCTTGTGTATGGTCTGTTTGGTCAACCACACGTTGTAGTTCAGGAATGTGTTCTCTTAATGTTGTTTCTACACCTTGTTTCAAGGTTACATCAATTGCAGAACAACCTTGGCAACCACCACCGAACTTCAATACAGCAGTTAAGCCATGTTCAGGATCATCTTGCACTTCAACTAAGCTACAGTTACCGCCGTGTCCTGCAAGACCTGGATTAATTTCCGCTTGAAGTACATAAGTAATACGCTCTTCAATTGATGCATCTGGCCCTACACGCGGCACTTTAGAGTTTGGTGCACGGAAAGTTAGCTGACCACCGAAACGATCTTTGTTGTAGTCAATAACAGCGTCTAAAAGATATGGAATAGACGGCGCATCAATGTATGCAGGGAAATCAGGATAGTCCTGTTTATAGTCCGTTGGCACCACTTCTTCTGGTGCACTATATGCCATACAGCACTCTGCACGTGGTGTACCCGGATGTTCAACAAAAATTCGAACGCCAATTCCCGGAGTATTTTGCTTCGCCAATAATTCGTGCAAATACTCTTGTGCAGATGGTGTAATCAAAAGGTTCGGAATTTCTTCTGCAACAGCAGTGTTGGTGTTCTCAGTCGACATAACAATATTCCTCAAGCTGATGCCTTTATATTAACCGAAGATGAGGTGGATTTAAAAAAAATCAACTAAATTTGTCGGATTTATACACAACGGGGTTTCAAGTTGTATTTTTAATGGCATTATTGACCTCAGTATCGATCATTTTTTAAATATTTCTTATGTTGCATTTGCCGTTTAACCATACCATTACCCTTATTATTATTACGGTCATTATCTCTTTACTTGCTTTTAGCAATCAAAACGTTATGAACCGCCTAATCTTTTGGCCGCCTGCGATGCAACGTGGACAATTTGATCGCTTCATCACACATGGCTTTATTCACGCAGATGGTACTCATTTACTCTTTAATATGATTACCCTGTTTTTCTTTGGCAGCATCATTGAAAGTTTTTATCGCCAATATTTCTACGACATGGGCTTTGTCTTGTTCTATTTGGGCGGGTTAATTTTTGCGATTTTACCAAGCTATCTACAACATAAAAATGATGCAAACTGGGCAAGTCTTGGAGCTTCAGGGGCAGTATCTGCTGTTCTATTTGCCTATATCCTGTTTCAGCCATGGAAACTGATTTTTGTATTTTTTATTCCAGTACCCGCTATTATTTTTGCAGTTCTTTATGTTGCTTATAGTATTTGGGCAGGTAAACGTGGCAATACGCATATTAATCATAGTGCCCATTTATGGGGTGCAGCTTACGGCGTAATTGTAACTATTTTGATTGAACCGCGAGTGATTCCACATTTCTTAGATCAACTTACCCGCTTACCGTTTTAAACTTAATATTTTTGAAAAGCCCGATATGGGCTTTTCTTTTTTTCTCATTTATTTATCACGATAAATTCTCAGATATTTTTCTGATTTTCTTTGATCAATTCCTTGTTTTGATTGCAAAAACCATCTGATTAAACTCAAGCCAATTCTTTTAATAATTCAGATGATACAATGAAGTACAAAGCTCTTTTATCTAGTCTTTCAATTGCATTATTTAGCTTATCTTTAGCTGGCTGTAACGATAATGATTCACAAGAAACCACGGTAAGTACTCCAAAGCAGCCCAATATTTTATTTATTATGGCTGATGACTTAGGCTATTCAGATTTAGGAGCATTTGGTGGTGAAATACATACGCCTAATATTGATAGTTTGGCGCAAGAAGGTCGACTTTTAACGGACTATCATACTGCACCCACTTGTTCCCCTACTCGCTCGCAGCTTATTTCAGGAACTGATCATCACCTAGCAGGCATAGGTGCTATGGCAGAGCTTACACCAGACCATTTAAAAGGCCAACCAGGTTACGAAGGCTATTTAAATGAACGCTCTTTATCAATTGCGCAGGTGCTCAAAGACAATGGTTATCGGACATATATTAGTGGTAAATGGCATTTGGGGCTAACCCCTGAAACCAATGCACATGCCAAAGGTTTTGATCATTCATTTACCTTATTACAAGGTTTAGACCATCACTTTAAACAAGCTCCAAGCGCGTTTAAACGAAATTCAACCTATACCGAAGATGGGCAAATTATTCCAATTTCAGCATTACCTGATGACTTTTTCTCGACCAATTATTTTACCGATAAATTGCTGAGCTATTTAGAGTCAGGTAAAAATAGCGGTAAGCCATTCTTTGCTTATGCTGCCTATACAGCACCTCACTGGCCTATACAGGCTCCAGCAGAATACCGTGAAAAATATCGTGGCGTTTACGATGTCGGTTATGACGCCATTAGAAAAGCACGTATAGCACGTCAAAAACAGCTTGGAATTATTCCAGCAAATTTTGAAGCAGCAGAACCAATCGCCACTCAAAATGCACCACAAAAATATGGAAAATGGGAGGAGTTAACAGCTGAGCAGAAAGCACTTGAAGCCCGTAAAATGGAAATCTACGCAGGTATGGTAGAAAATCTTGATGCAAATGTAGGCCGAATTATCCAATACCTAAAACAAAATAATCTTTATGAAAATACTTTAATTTTCTTTGTTTCTGACAATGGTGCAGAAGGTTTCATTCGTGGTGGGTATGGCAGTGAATCTGGTTTTGATAACTCTGTAGCAAACGTAGGCACCCCTACTTCTTACCACTATATTGGACCACGTTGGGCTGAAGTCAGCGCGGCACCTTTCCATTTATGGAAAGATACAGCTGGCGAAGGTGCAACTACAGCTCCTGCTATTGTGAAATTACCAAATCAGAAAAAAGCTGAAGAAACCAATCATAGCTTCGCATCTGTACTCGATGTTTTTCCAACATTATTAGATTATGCCCATATTCCGGTACCTCAAGGACAATATAAAGGCCGAACCATTAATACACCAAGTGGTTACTCTTGGAAGTCTGTACTTGAAAATAAATCACAAACTATCCGTCCAGCTAATTTCAGCTTTGCCGATGAATTACACGGTAGTAAATATGCTAAACAAGGTGAATGGAAAATTGCACTTCAAGGACGCCCTGAATTAGGATCAGGTTCTTGGGAACTCTATAACATTGCTACTGATCGTGGTGAAAATCATAATGTTGCGCAGCTTTACCCTGCAAAAGTTCAAGAGCTATTAGCGGTTTATCAGAAATATACTGAGCAAAATGGCGTACAGGAATATAACGCCAAATGAAATTAAAACTGTTTTTGAGTACTACACTCAGCCTGTTATTCATCACAGGCTGTAGTAAGTCTGAACATAAAGCTGACCTGAAAACAGTTTTACCAAAGCAAGCCATCTCATCGGCTGCTTTGGGTTCTATCGAACAGTGTAAAAGCTATACAGGGCTTCCTACAAACTGGCTTAAAAATACAACCGCAGGTATGGTATTCATACCAGATGGACAATTTAATTTTGGTTCTGAAAAAGCTTATCCAGATGAACTTAACTTTGGGAAAAAACAACGGGAAGTTAAAGGTTTCTGGATTGATCAAACTGAAGTCACTGTTGCTCAATTCGCCAGTTTTGTGAAGGCAACTGGTTATATTACCGATGCTGAAAAACAAAAACAGGCTGCTGTTTTTACTCCAGATCCACGTCATCCCCAACAATGGTGGCAACTCAAATCAGGATATACATGGAAAACTCCAAATGGCAAAAATGGAGCTCTCCCTCCCCCTCACGAACCTGTAAGGTACGTGACGAAAAATGATGCTGAACATTATGCAGTTTGGCTAGGACGTGATTTACCAACAGAATTAGAATGGGAATACGCCGCTAAAGCAAACTCAAAAACTGACACACCTTTACACCAAGCACCTACCGATGAACATCAGCATCCACAAGCAAATTACTGGCAAGGCACATTCCCTTTTGAAAATTTGAATCACGACCATTTTACTGGTGTTGCTCCTGTCGGCTGTTTTAAATCCAACGGCTTTAAGCTATTCGATATGATTGGAAATGTTTGGGAATGGACATCCTCTCCCTATCAAGGTGCGCATGATCAACATATGGGTAATTATTCTGATTTAAGACAAAAAGAAATGAGCAGCACTCAATATGTGATTAAAGGGGGCTCATTTTTGTGTGCTGAAAATTACTGTTCACGTTACCGTAATAGTAGTCGCTACCCACAAGATTTTGATTTAGCCGCTACTCATGTAGGTTTTCGTACAATTTTACGTACGCCTTAATCGCTAAAAAAACTAGTTTAGAGTGTTGATATTTCTTAACCAAAAATAGATCGAAAAACAATCTAATAATTTCTATAGTAAATAGTAAAAGGGAGAATGATAAAAAGAGAGAACAATATGATGAAAAAATTTCTAGTTTGTGCAGCAGCAATTTTCACACTATCACTATCGGCTTGTGCAGTTTATACCCCTGCTGGCAGTGTAGTAGTTGATCCGGATTCGCCTTATCACAATCATCCAGGAGATTTTTGTCCACCAGGTCAGGCCAAGAAAGGTCGTTGTTAAAAGTTTAGATAGACTATAAGCAAATTAATCTGACTGTTTAGAAAGATGATTTACAGCTTATGTATAGGGCTTCACCCAAAATTAGATGGGGCGAAACTAGAAAATTATGGTGTAAAAAAATCACCATATCCCCAAGATTTTTAAAAGACAATCTTACGTTGTCTTCCATCTAGTTTCACCCCAATTCTTTCTTATTCCGTTTGACTTTTCTTATCGTTTAATAAAAAAGTCTAGTTTTTTACTCATCATCGTATCTTTTTTATTGATACATTTTGAACATTTTATCTTCAGCTTAGATCTGATGAATTCGCTCTATACAAAATAATCATTTATGTAACGTAAGTCTATAAAAATGTTCTAGAAATGTGAAAAAAAATGAAGTTAAAATGAGATCAAATTATCATAAAAATTCACTCAAACCACCTTCATCACAAAAATAATTTAATTTTCATTTTGTCAGTTATTGCCACTCGTTTCTTTTAATTGGCATAGATAATGTATACACCTGTATATTAATACTACCGTCCAAGTGAGATATTTTATGTCCAGCCAGAGTCCAGACGAAGGTCTACAATTTCCGATACACGCTTCAACAAAAAAACAAAGTACTTCTCGCACAGGCCAAGAGATTTTGTCAGAAGCTTTATCTATTGTAGATAATAAAACTGCTCAACAGATTTTGACTGAAAAAAACTGGCGGAAAAACTATCCAAGATACTTTAAATCACTTGTTCAACATGGGCTTTCTAATAGCAATAACCCGATTACCATCGCCAAACAGGGCTTACATAAGGCTCATCATCTTTTTGACTATTTCCGCGATGGTAAACACTATCTTTTAAAAGATGCTCTGCACATCCCTACCACTAAGCCTTTAAATACAGTTAAATTTAAAGGTGAAAGTGAAGCTGCACCAGAATGGTATGTTCCATATAAAGGCCAAAAACTTAGCGGGCAAAGCTTACTTGATCAAATTCAAAAATGGGAAAATGCAGGTATTATTGAACCAAGCCATGCCAAGGCTTTACGTGAAGCTGCCGCTCATCCAGAATGGTTTGATTTATCTGATCGAACCATGGTTCTGTTTGGTGCAGCTTCAGAAGCTGGCCCTTTACCTTGGTTAGCAAAGTGGAAAGCGAATATTGTTGCAATTGATTTACCGAACCCACGAGTTTGGGGGAAAATTTTAAATACAATTCAGCAAGGAAACGCAACGCTGATTGCACCTACAATTGAATCAGTTGACTCAACAGCAAAAGCTTCTGAATTAAGAGATAAATTAGGTGCCAATTTACTGACTCAAATACCAGATATTGCACAGTGGTTAGTTCAATTTCCTCAAAAATTAGATTTAGCTGCTATTGCTTATCTAGATGGTGAAAAACATGTCCGCGTCTCAATGGCTATGGATAGTATTATGCAATATGTGAGTGAACATAAAGCCGATACAAGCTTAATGTTTATGTGTACTCCAACCGATGTTTACGCAGTACCTAAAGAAGTTGCAGAGGCAGCTCAAGAGAAATTTAAATCTCGTTCACAACTACAAAAAATGGCTGCAAAAGGTGTCTCTACACTATCGCTCAAACGTTTTTTCCAAGCACCTTATCAAGACTTGATTACCAGCGAAAATGGCAAAACTTATGGTATTGCAGACTGCTTGGTAGTTGAACAAGGGCCAAACTACGCATTAGCTAAACGTATTCAACAATGGCGAGCAACACTTGCCCGTCATCAAGGCCAACGCGTGAGTATTAATATTGCTCCATCTACGACAACTCATTCAGTCACAAAAAATCCACTCCTTAAAGCCGCTTTTAACGGTGCGGAACTTTTTGATGTAGAAGCGTTTAGTCCAGAAACCACAAATGCCATTATGGCGGCACTCTGGATCCATGACTTAAGAAATGAATCTTCTGTCGCAAATCCTGAAACTGTGCTTGACCATCCTCTAGAGTTGATGATGGAAGGTGCCAACCATGGCGGTCTATGGCGTGTGGCTTATTTAGCCCGTACAGCCCTTCCTTTTGCTGCAATCTATGGTTTTGCGGCCGAAAAGCTTCCAGTTAAGAAATTTTCTAAAAAATAATGAAGTTAAAAGCCCAATTCTAAAATTGGGCTTTTTTGTGCAATTATTTGTTTTGACTATGTGTTAAATACTTTTGCATTTCATCAGGTGGAACCATACCACCACCAGTCGCCCATACCACATGTGCCGCATGCTGTAACTTTTCAGCTGACAATTGATGCAAGGCCAAATAATCACGAGTAGTTTGCACATAATATGGCCCCATCATGCCTGCCGCTGCTGAGGGCTCAACTTGAATATTCTCAGTTTGATTTAAAAGCGCAATCAGCTCATATAAACATTCATCATGAATGGTGTAGTAACCGTCAATTAACTGCTGCATAGCACGGCCGACAAAACCAGAAGCACGGCCAACAGCCAATCCATCTGCAGCAGTAATGTTATCTAAACCAATATCGTTTACTGAAATCTGATCATGCAGCCCTGTATAAACACCTAGTAACATACATGGAGAGTGAGTCGGTTCTGCAAATATACAATGTACATGCTCACCAAAAGCGAGTTTTAACCCAAAACTCACTCCACCAGGGCCACCACCGACACCACATGGCAAATAAACAAATAATGGGTGTTCTGCATCGACTTTAATCTGTTTTTGCTCACACTGTTGTTTTAAGCGTATTCCTGCTACTGCATAACCTAAAAATAAAGTCGTCGAATTCTCATCATCAATAAAAAAACAATTTGGATCTTGTTCTGCTGCTTTACGTCCCTGCTCTACAGCGACACCATAATCACTGGCGTATTCCACAACATTGACACCTAATGAACGTAGTTTATCTTTCTTCCACTGTCTTGCATCAGCAGACATATGCACGGTCACTCTAAAACCGAGCTTCGCGCTCATAATACCGATCGATAAACCAAGATTACCTGTAGAACCTACCGCAATTTGATAATTGGAAAAAAATGCTCGAAATGCATCTTGGTCAAGTTTACTGTAATCATCATCTAACTTGAGAAGCCCTGCCTTAATTGCTAACTTTTCAGCATGAGCCAAGACTTCATAAATTCCACCACGTGCCTTGATTGAACCCGAAATAGGTAAATGACTATCTTTTTTAAGCCAAAGCTTTCCAGTAAGCTTCTGTTGTTTTTCTACAGATAAGGCTTGTTGCATATCTGCAATTTCAACTAGTTCTGATTCAATTTTTCCATGTAGTGCTTGAGTTTCTGGAAATACTTTTGCTAAGTAAGGTGCAAAACGTTCTAGCCTTGCTTCGGCATCTTTTACATCTTGCTCTGTAAGTGCTACTTTCGCGAGAGCTTCTTTTAAAGGATAACGGCTCGGATTAAACCAAAATGTTTCTTGGTAATCTTGTAATGTTTGAATGAGTGGGAATTGTTGTTTGAGTTGATCGAGTTGATCCGTTTTCATTTTATATCCTTTCATCAATTTTTGAGCTAGTCACCTAGCAATAAGTATTTGCAGTAATCATTCATTCTTTACTGAGTTTATTTGAAAAAAGCGATCTTTTTTTTAATGTGACAATAAAAAAGCCACTAATAATAGTGGCTTTTTAGATTTAAGCAGACAACTTAAATGAACTTTAAGAACAACCAATATAAACCACCTGACAAACAGATGGTCGCAGGTAAAGTAAATATCCAAGCTGATAAAATTGTCTTAATGGTATTAAAGTTTAGACCTGATTTATTTGCAACCATGGTACCCGCAACAGCACTGTTTAAAACATGAGTAGTTGAAACTGGCATACCTAAACCATCTGCTGCTGCAATAGTACTCATTGCAATAAGCTCAGCAGACATACCTTGACCATAAGTCATATGGTTCTTACCAATACGCTCACCTACAGTCACCACAATACGTTTCCAACCAACCATAGTGCCAAGACCAAGCGCTAATGCAACCGCAACTTTCACCCAGTTTGGAATGTACTGTAAGAATGAATCCAAGCTACCGCGATAATCTTTCACAAGCTTTTTCTGTGAATCATCCATTTTTGGTAAAGCATCTGCTTTGTCCAAACGTTTAAACGTGGTTGTGCTTAAATACATATCATTACGAATTTCACTAATCGCAGCTTCAGGAATATCTTTTAAGTCGCTATAGCTAGAAACACGAGCACCTAAATGATCAGTCATACTTGCCAATGCAGGTACAACTTCAGGTGTCTGTTGCTTGGTTTGAATATATTTAGTTAAAACTTCACGCGCTTTTTCATCAGTCAATTCTTGCTGATTATGGTTTAACAAAACAGCAGTTTGAGAAGAAAGCTGATGGAATGATTGAACCTGTTGTGTATCTAGGTTTTTATTTATTGAATAAGCTAACGGTACTAAACCAACCAAAATGAGCATGATGAGACCCATACCTTTTTGGCCGTCATTTGAACCGTGTGCAAAACTTACACCTGTACAGGTAAAGATTAAAATTGCACGAATGATTGCTGGTGGTGGCTTATTACCTTCAGGTGGCTGGAATAATTCTAATTGGCGTTTGAAAATAGTTTTAACCAACAAGAATAAGATTGCTGCAAAAGCAAAACCAATTAAAGGTGAAAATAATAATGCCTTACCTACTTTAATCACCTGGTCCATATCTACACCACTGGTCGTTACGCCAGTCGATGCACTCAATAGATGGTTCATAATACCCACACCCAAGATTGAACCAATCAAGGTGTGAGAGCTAGAAGCTGGGATTCCTAAGAACCAAGTACCAAGGTTCCAAAGAATTGCAGCGATTAACAATGCAAAAACCATTGCAAAGCCAGCACCGCTACCCATGTTCATGATAAGTTCAACAGGAAGCAATGCAATAATGCCATAAGCAACAGCACCACTTGCGACCATTACCCCAAGAAAATTACAAAAACCAGCCCACATGACTGCAACTGGTGCAGGCAATGCATTTGTATAAATGACCGTTGCAACTGCATTAGCAGTATCATGGAAACCGTTTACAAATTCAAAGCCCAATGCAATGAAAAGTGCAGTAGATAAAAGAATAACCGAATAAAGGCTCAAAGGTGGAACATGCGCTAAATCAGCACTAACCTGAAACCCAATATAAATAAGTGTTGCAACAATAATCGTCAGAAACACCGGCATAAAAAATTTCGGTGTTGGGACGTGTACATTCGTCGATTTTGCTTGCAGGTTTGCCGCAAGTTTTGAATCCGAAACAGGGGGTAGATTAGAATTCATGCAGACGGTAAGAGGATAATAAAATCCTCTGTATTCTTAAATTAAATTATGACAATTATATGACAAAGAGCCGCCTGATGAAGTCAATTTTTTATATTTTGACCTCATTTGATGCACCTTTCCCCGATAATTTTTATTTTATTTTTAAAATACAATAACTTAATTCATTATTTATGAGCTCCTTTTGTGCTTATTTTTACAGCAAAAAAATAAATAAAATGACCTATATGTCTATTTTTCATACAGAACAACTGTAATATTTCGGCATATTGAGCATGAAATATTTCAATATCATGATCATTTGATGAATATTTCATGAAAATTCTTTCGTTTTTGTCATAAAACACCCTCTTTTTTATTTTTTTACTTATTGTCTCATGACCTTCGTAGGTCATCATTTGTGCTGCTATTCTGTTACAATAGCGCCGCATTTTTAAATTCATATAAAAGATCGGGGTTTTCTATGTCTACGCTTGCCACCCTAAAAGCGCTTCTTGCTAAACGCATTCTGATTATTGATGGTGCTATGGGAACTATGATCCAGCGCCATAAATTAGAAGAAGCCGACTACCGTGGTGAGCGTTTTGCCGATTGGGCACATGACTTAAAGGGTAATAATGACCTTTTAGTTTTGACACAACCTCAAATTATTCAAGGCATTCATGAAGCTTATCTTGATGCTGGTGCAGATATTATTGAAACCAACAGCTTTAATGGCACGCGTGTTTCAATGTCTGACTATCACATGGAAGATCTTGTTCCAGAGATTAACCGTGAAGCAGCACGTTTAGCAAAAGCAGCTTGCGAAAAGTATTCAACTCCAGAAAAACCACGTTTTGTTGCTGGTGTACTTGGACCGACATCGCGTACTTGTTCAATTTCACCGAATGTAAATGACCCTGCTTTTCGTAACATTACCTTTGATGAGTTAAAAGAAAACTACATTGAAGCGACTCATGCACTGATTGAAGGCGGTGTAGATATCATTTTGATTGAAACCGTATTCGATACATTAAACTGTAAAGCAGCGATTTTTGCAGTCAAAGAAGTCTTTAAACAAATTGGTCGTGAATTACCAATTATGATTTCAGGGACAATTACCGATGCATCAGGTCGTACTTTAACAGGTCAGACTGCGGAAGCTTTCTGGAATTCTGTGCGCCATGGTGATTTGCTTTCAATTGGTTTTAACTGTGCCCTTGGTGCAGATGCCATGCGTCCTCACGTAAAAACTATTTCTGATGTTGCAGATACTTTCGTTTCAGCACACCCCAATGCGGGCTTACCAAACGCATTTGGTGGATATGACGAAACACCTGAGCAAACTGCAGCTTTCTTAAAAGAATTTGCCGAAAGCGGTTTAATTAATATTACTGGTGGTTGCTGTGGTACTACACCAGATCATATCCGCGCTATTGCTAATGCAGTTAAAGACATTGCGCCTCGCCAAGTACCTGAAACCGTACCTGCTTGTCGCCTAAGTGGTTTAGAACCATTTAATATTTATGATGACTCTCTCTTTGTAAACGTTGGTGAACGTACTAACGTTACCGGTTCTAAGAAATTCTTACGTCTCATTCGCGAAGAAAACTTTGCAGAAGCTTTAGAGGTTGCACAGCAACAAGTGGAAGCTGGCGCGCAAATTATCGACATTAACATGGATGAAGGGATGCTCGATTCGCAAAATGCGATGGTGCATTTCTTAAATCTTGTAGCATCAGAACCTGATATTTCACGTGTGCCAATCATGATTGACTCATCAAAATGGGAAATCATTGAAGCTGGCTTAAAATGCGTACAAGGTAAACCCGTTGTTAACTCGATTTCTTTAAAAGAAGGTTATGACGAGTTTGTCGAAAAAGCCCGCCTCTGCCGTCAATATGGTGCCGCAATTATTGTAATGGCTTTTGATGAAGCTGGACAGGCTGACACTGCTGAACGTAAACGCGAAATCTGTAAGCGTTCATACGATATTTTAGTGAATGAAGTAGGCTTCCCTGCTGAAGATATTATTTTTGACCCGAACGTGTTCGCAGTAGCAACTGGTATTGAGGAACATAACAACTACGCGGTCGATTTTATCGAGGCGACAGGTTGGATTAAACAGAACTTACCTCACGCTATGATTTCTGGTGGTGTATCGAACGTTTCGTTCTCGTTCCGTGGTAACGAGCCTGTTCGTGAAGCCATTCACTCGGTGTTCTTGTACCATGCCATTAAGCAAGGCATGACCATGGGTATTGTGAACGCTGGGCAAATGGCAATTTATGATGATATTCCAGCCGAGCTAAAAGAAGCTGTTGAAGATGTCATATTAAACCAAAACCAAGGTGAATCTGGTCAAGCTGCGACTGAGAAACTGCTTGAAGTAGCAGAAAAATACCGCGGACAAGGCGGTGCTGCCAAAGAAGCCGAGAACCTTGAATGGCGTAATGAGTCGGTTGAAAAACGTCTTGAATATGCATTGGTTAAAGGTATTACCACTTATATTGACCAAGACACCGAAGAAGCTCGCTTAAAATCTAAACGTCCTTTAGATGTGATTGAAGGATCGCTGATGGACGGTATGAACGTGGTTGGTGACTTGTTTGGTTCAGGCAAAATGTTCTTACCACAGGTTGTGAAATCTGCCCGTGTAATGAAACAAGCTGTAGCATGGCTCAACCCATACATTGAGGCTGAGAAGTCTGAAGGACAATCTAAAGGTAAAGTCCTAATGGCAACGGTAAAAGGCGATGTACACGATATTGGTAAGAATATTGTAGGCGTGGTACTTGGCTGTAATGGTTATGACATTGTTGACCTTGGTGTAATGGTCCCTTGCGAGAAGATCTTACAAACTGCAATTGATGAAAAATGTGACATCATTGGCTTGTCTGGTCTGATCACTCCATCTTTAGATGAAATGGTATTTGTTGCGAAAGAAATGCAACGCAAAGGCTTTAACATTCCTTTATTGATTGGTGGTGCGACGACGTCTAAAGCCCACACGGCAGTAAAAATTGACCCTCAGTATCAGAATGATGCAGTAATTTATGTTGCCGATGCTTCACGTGCTGTAGGTGTTGCTACAACCTTGCTTTCTAAAGACATGCGAGGTGCATTTATTGAAGAGCACCGTGCTGAATATGCCAAAATTCGTGAACGTTTAGCCAACAAACAACCAAAAGCGGCCAAACTGACTTATAAAGAGTCGGTTGAAAATGGTTTTAAAATTGATGAAAGCTACGTGCCAACAAAACCAAATCTTTTAGGAACACAAGTTTTAAAGAATTATCCGCTTGCAACACTCGTGGATTATTTTGACTGGACACCATTCTTTATTTCTTGGAGCTTGGCAGGTAAATTCCCGAAAATTTTAGAAGATGAAGTGGTCGGCGAAGCTGCAACAGATTTGTACAACCAAGCTCAAGCAATGTTAAAAGATATTATCGACAACAATCGTTTTGATGCCCGTGCTGTATTCGGTATGTTCCCTGCACAGCGCACTGACGCTGACACCGTCAGCGTATTTGATGAAGCGGGTCAAAATGTTACGCATACTTTTGAGCACTTACGCCAGCAATCTGACAAAGTGACAGGTAAACCAAACTTGTCTTTGGCAGATTACATTCGTAATGACCGTGAGCAGCAGGACTACTTAGGCGGATTCACTGTATCGATTTTTGGTGCAGAAGAACTGGCAAATGAATACAAAGCCAAAGGTGATGATTACTCTGCAATTTTAGTTCAGTCACTAGCCGACCGTTTTGCAGAAGCTTTTGCCGAACACTTACATGAACGCATTCGTAAAGAGTTCTGGGGCTATAAAGCTGATGAACAGCTCAGCAATGAAGAACTGATTAAAGAGAAATATGTCGGTATTCGCCCTGCACCAGGTTACCCTGCTTGCCCTGAGCACTCTGAAAAGGCAGTGTTATTTGATTGGTTAGGCTCTACAGATAAAATTGGTACTAAACTGACTGAACACTTTGCAATGATGCCACCATCTTCGGTGAGTGGTTTCTATTATTCTCATCCACAAAGTGAATACTTTAACGTGGGCAAAATCTCTCAAGACCAACTTGAAGATTATGCAAAACGTAAAGGTTGGACACTAGATGAAGCGAAGCGTTGGTTAGCGCCTAATTTAGACGACTCGATTGTTTAAGTTTAAGTAATAATAAAAAAATCCCCTCTAGTGAGGGGATTTTTTTATTTATTGGAGTTACTGAAATTTATCGGATCTGAACTTCCTCAACCCTTAAGTGATGCATGATCTCTCGAACAAATACAAAGTAGGTAAAAACATAAAGATGATCTGAGGCTACTTGATTCGTGTAGTAACTCAAACGCTCAATAAAATCATTAAATCCATGCTCAAGCTCAATACGGCTGATTTGCTTTTTAGCACTAAAAAATAACTCACTGAGTTGTGTCATGGCGGTATCAGCCGTAACGGCTACACCATTTATATTGAGATTTCTGAGAAGCTGAGATTCTATGATTTCTTCAATAAAATAAATCATCTTTTCAATAGCAAGTTCATCAATCACACCATTATTGATACTTTTTGAATTAATAAAACCTAAGCCCTGCTCAAGGTGAATATGTTGGCTGTCTACATCAAACGAGAGACTTTTTAGACCAAGTGAAAATTTTAAAATTGAATTGGGATGATTCATAAAAATAGCTTATTGTTGAGTTTTACTAATAGGATTAGTGCTAGTTTGTTCAATACTTAACATTAAGTGATCGATTATTATTAACACTATATATAATAAAAACCTCTTTAAAAAGACGAAAAATCAATCTTATATTCATGCAATCTAACTATTAAAAAATAGAGTATAAGCATGAAAAAACTAGCAATTTTAGGTGTTACGATTTACAGCTTTGCACAACTGGCAAATGCAGCAACCTTAAATGTAAAGCCATATGGCACGACTCAAGACGGTCAAAAAGTTGAACTCTATACCATGAGCAATAACAACGGTGTCTCGGTATCTTTTATCAGTTTCGGTGGTGTAATTACCCAGATTTTGACTCCCGATGCACAAGGCAAACAAAATAATATTGTTTTGGGCTTTGATGACTTAAAAGGCTATGAAGTCACTGATACCAAGGAAGGCATTCATTTTGGTGGTTTGATTGGTCGTTATGCGAACCGGATTGGTAATGCTAAATTTAGCTTAGATGGAAAAACGTATAACCTCGAAAAAAATAATGGCCCGAACTCATTACATAGCGGGAATCCTGGTTTTGATAAACGTGTTTGGCAAGTTAAACCTCTCGTCTCTCAAGGTGAAACCGTTAAAGCTTCTCTGAAGTTAACCAGTCCAAATGGTGATCAAGGTTTTCCCGGAAAATTAGATGTAGAAGTAATCTACAGTCTTTCAGATCAAAATGAATTTAAGATTGAATATAAAGCCAAAACTGATCAACCGACAGTTGTTAATCTCACCAACCATAGTTATTTCAATTTATCAGGCGCTGGCAATAATCCTTATGGTGTGCTCGATCATATTGTCCAACTCAATGCAGACCGTATATTAGTAACCGATCAAAACTCTTTACCAACAGGTGAAATTGCTTCAGTTACAGGTACGCCTTTTGACTTTCGGAAGCCTAAAGCAATTGTGAAAGATATTCGAGCGAATAATCAGCAACTCGCCTATGGATATGGCTATGACCAAACTTGGGTAATTAATCAAAAGTCTCAAGGGAAACTCAATCTTGCAGCGATTGTGGTTGACCCAAAATCTAAACGGACCATGCAAGTCTTAACCACTGAACCAAGTGTCCAAATGTATACAGCCAATCATTTACTCGGAAATATTGTTGGTGCAAATGGCGTACTCTACCGACAAGCAGATGCGCTAGCATTAGAAACGCAGCACTTTCCAGACAGCCCAAATCAACCGGCTTTCCCGTCTACACGTTTAAACCCAAATCAAACTTATAACAGTGTCACCGTATTTAAGTTTGGTATTCAAAAATAGTTTTTTAATTGGAACTAACGTTATTTAAAAAAGACTCTCAGTTGAATATGGCTGAGAGTCTTTTCATTTATTTAACTTTTGTGTTTGGTAAAAGTGCTGTTGCAAAACCAAGTAATGGCAACAATGAACATAAACCAAATACCCATTCAATACCGTTAATATCCGCTAAATGCCCTAGCCCCGCTGCGGCAATACCACTTACCCCAAACATCAGACCAAACATTAAACCCGCAATCATACCCACACGGCCCGGAACAGCTTCTTGCGCATACACCACCATCGCTGCAAAAGCCGATGACAACACCAAACCAGCAATAATTGAGAAAACCGTTGTCCAAAACAAGTTTGCATACGGCATCATTAATGCAAAGGGTGCCATACCAACAAATGAAACCCAAATCACAGCTTTACGGCCAATCTTATCGCCAATTGGACCACCAGCAAATGTACCTACTGCCACAGCCGCCAAAAAGGCAAATAAGTGTAATTGAGCTGTTTGAATGCTGATATGGAACTTTTGAATTAAGTAAAAGGTAAAGTAGTTACTGATGCTCGCAATGTAGGTAAATTTGGCAAACATCAACAAACTAATTGTGCCCAAGGCGATAATGAGCTTACGGCCATGCAATTTAGTATGTGCTTGGGTAGCACGCGCAACTACCTGACTTTTAGCATGACTCACGGTCCAACGGCTTACGCCAAATAAAACCCAAATTGCTAAAAGTGCAAATATCACCAAACCCGCAACTGCATGCTGCCCAAATGGAACAATTAATAACGCTGCTAATAATGGGCCAATCGCAGTACCTGTGTTTCCGCCCACTTGGAAAGTCGACTGAGCTGTACCGAAGCGCCCGCCCGATGCCATTCGTGCTACCCGTGAAGCTTCTGGATGAAAGGTTGCAGACCCTACCCCAATAAGCGCAGATGCACATAACAACACGGCAAAACTTGGCGAAAAGGCTAACAAGATAATGCCGCAGAATGTGACTACCATTCCGAGTGGGAGAAGATACGGTTTTGGATGTTTATCGGTATAAAGTCCAATCCAAGGCTGTAGCAGCGAGCCTGTAATTTGATATACAAACGAGATCAGGCCAACCTCCGCAAAACTCAGCGAAAAGTTTGCTTTTAGCATTGGATAGATAGCTGGTAACACCGCCTGAATTAAATCATTCAGTAAATGTGCAACCGCCACGGCGCCTACAATTTTAATAATCATTCCTTGAGGCTGATCATTTGCAACGGTATTGGCAATACCATCTTTCAATTGTATTGAAGACGTCATACCTGAAAAACTCCAATATTTTTAAATGAGATGCTTATTGTAAATTGTCGCTTATAAAGTTATCTTCCAATAATCATCGTATAAATGACAATTTCTAGGATAATTTATGTCCGATTCTCTTATTCAGTCCGATTTGTCTGAACTGGTGATTGGGCTATCTTCCGAGCATTCTTACCGAGAAATCACCCCAACCCATACGCATACACGTGCGCAGTTTTTATATGCATCTACTGGAACTATTCAGGTTTTCACACCGAATAATGTGTGGATTGTGCCACCCATGTGTGCGTTATGGATTCCAGCACATGTAGAGCACAGTGTGATTTCACTGAGTCACGTGAAGTTAAATACGGCATTGGTTGAAGTAAATGCAGCCGCTCTAATGGGACAACATTGCTTTATTATTCGGGTGAGTAACCTGTTGCATGAACTTTTAATACGTTTAAATGAAATTGAACGAGAGGAAACTCCAAATACAGCAACCTCCCAAGAGCTTTCCCGTTCTTTACAAATTTTGATTTTTGAAGAAATACATCGGGCCAATTTATTGCCTATCCAGATACCGTGGCCGAAAGACAAAAGACTCTTAAAAATTTGCCAAGAGTTATTACATATACCTGACAGTTCAAAAGATTTAACAGATTGGGCTGATGATATTGGCACGAGTTCTAGAACTTTAATGCGTATGTTCCAGAAAGAAACCGGGCTATCTTATCGGGCATGGATACAACAAATGCATATTGCGCTTGCCTTGAGTAAAATCGCGAATGGTGAATCTATTTCTCAAATTTCAGAGTCACTGGGGTATACAAACCCCAGCGCGTTCAGTGCGATGTTTAAGCGACATCTAGGAAAAACACCTCAGCAATTTAGAAGTGCCGCGATGTCGCTATAAGTCTTTTTTTTTGCAGGTAGGTCATGCTTTTCGAGCAAATCATCGAAATCGTGATAAACATGAAGTTCTCTGTCTTTACCAGTTCTCGCATGATCTAGGCGCTGTTCTGGATCGACTAGAACAAGTGTATGTCCATCATCAATTAAACGATCTAAGCCTTCTAAAAACATACGTTTACCCACATCGTGGATAAGTGAAATCTGGGTTAAATCAATGACGATTGTGCTTTGATCAATTGTCTCGTCTTGTAAAATACGCAATAACATTTCAGCTTCAGTAAACTTCAACACACCACGCAGCACATACACACTCAATGATGCATCTTTTCCAGTGCGATAATGGCTTTGTACAATGGTTTGTGCAGAAGGTGTTCCTTCCATGAGGTGTAACCCCATGTCACGAGATAATCGCTCTAAAATATCGATTCCGCGAACACTATGACCATGTTCATCTAGTCGAGGTGAAAAAGCAGCCATACTGACCTGACCCGGTAGCACACCCAAGATACCCCCTGCTACACCACTTTTAGCAGGAATACCTACAGTTGAAAGCCAGTCACCCGCGGCATCATACATACCACAGCTCATCATGACACTAAGTACTTGTCTAACCACAGATCGATTTAGTAAGCGCTTTCCAGTTTTAGGGTCGACTCCACCATTGGCAAGCACACTGCCCATGCGTACCAAATCTTTCACTGTAACCATAATCGCACATTGGCGAATGTACCCATTCACAATATCGACGGGGTCAGTTTCTAAAATCCCCACCGTTCGCAACATATAACCGATCGAAAGATTACGGTAGGCTGTTTTGACTTCCGAATCATAAACAGACTCATCAAAACTTAATTCGCGGCCTGCAAGCTCACTCATAAAACGGCGTAGAATTTCTGCGCTATGCAAACCATGTTTGACCTGAATCAAGGAATGTACAGTAATTGCGCCAGAGTTGATCATCGGATTTTTTGGTCGGCCATCTTTACCCAATGAAATTTCATTAAAGGCTTCCCCTGACGGCTCCACCCCTACTTTCGCGAGTACTGCATCAATGCCAAGTTGTTGCAAAACGTAGGCATATACAAAAGGTTTAGAAATCGATTGTATGGTGAACTCAACATCATCATCGCCGACCGAATAAATTTCCCCATCTACCGTAGACATTGCTAAAGCTAATCGATTTGGGTTTGCATTTGCCAACTCAGGAATATAATCGGCGAGATGACCGCTGTTATCGACGTCACAGGCTTCTATAACATTTGCCAAATAATCTGGGAGAGGGGTTTTCATGGTCAGTAACCTTAAATGAGGAGATTTACAACATCGCGCAAAATTTCAGCACAACCTGCTGATAATATTAAAATTATATCTTTTGTAATGATTTAAATATCACGCTATAAGTATTGTAATTCCTATAACTTCTCCATTTCAAGCTCATTATAGGTTTTTCAAAACTTTAAAGAGATGGTTAGCTTATTCTTTCTACAAACAAGATCCCATTTAAATGATCAATTTCATGTTGAACAATACGAGCAGGAAAACCATGAAAAACGCTTTCAATCGTCTCACCCTGAAGTGTTAAGTATTTCACCTTAACCATTTCTGCGCGTTCAACTTGTCCACGTTCGTCTGGCACACTTAAGCAGCCTTCTTCACCTAAACAAACTTCGTTTGAGAACTCTAAAATTTCAGGATTTACCATAACCACAGCATCCATTTCAGGTGCATCCGGATAGCGTGGATTTGGTCGAGATGCCACAATAATGACGCGTTTAGAGATATACACTTGCGGTGCTGCAATCCCAACCCCATTACGTTCAAGCATTGTTGCATGCATAGCGTCAGCAAGTTGATAAAGCCAATTACTGTTTAGCTCATTTGCCGAAACAGGAGCTGCGATCAATTTCAAAATATCTTCACCACGCTTCGCGACAGGTAAAACTACGCTCATCCTTTGAATCTCTCATTAAACTGGCTATGACAAGTTTTATTGTGTCGCTGAACAGGCCAAAAGAAAAGTCATTCCGACATCTGTTTTTGTTTCATCTAAAGCATTTTTTGTTTTAAAGCTTTTTTAGCTTACTAAGTAAAATCCACATATCCCTATAGAACAAATTTCCTCCATTTACTTTTATTTCACTTTTCCATTAATATCCTAACTTCAATTACAACAATTAAGTAAAAAATGGATCAAGAATTAACTTTGCAGGACGCGAACTACCTCACTAAAGAAGATAAACGAACCCTCGCCCTTTCTTCACTCGGTGGCGCTTTAGAGTTTTACGATTTTGTGATTTATGTATTTTACGCAAAAATCATTTCCGACCTCTTTTTTCCAAGCACGCTTAGTCCGTTTTGGGCCATGCTCAACACTTACGGCATTTTTGCAGCAGGTTACTTTTTCCGCCCTTTAGGTGGGGTTGTCATGGCCCATTTTGGTGACTTGGTCGGGCGTAAGAAGCTCTTTTCACTTTCAATTTTGCTGATGGCACTGCCTACCCTATTTATCGGGATTTTGCCCACCTTTGAAAATATCGGATATTTGGCACCGCTACTTTTATTGCTTATGCGTGTGGTGCAAGGGATTGCGATTGGGGGGGAAATTCCAGCTGCATGGACCTTTATAACGGAACACGTCCCTGAAAGAAAAATCGGACTGGCAAATGGGTTACTCACAGCTGGGCTGTCTTTAGGAATTTTACTAGGTGCACTGATGTCTTTATGGATTTCACTGAATTTTAGTGAAGGACAAATCCATGATTGGGCTTGGCGTATACCTTTTATTACAGGTGGTATTTTTGGTCTCGTTGCACTTTATTTAAGAACGTATTTAAAAGAAACACCTGTATTTAAAGCCATGCAGGCACGTAAAGAAATTTCAAAAGAAATGCCTGTAAAACAAGTCTTAAAAACGCATAAAACAGCTGTTGCGATTGGCATGTTATTTACATGGTTTTTAACGGGCTGTGTAGTGGTAGTGATTTTAGCCATGCCAAATTTGTTGATTGGTTCATTTGGTTTTGATCGTGCGCAGACTTTTGAAATGCAGAGTGCAGCTATTATCATGCAAATGGTCGGCTGTATTTTGGCAGGTTATTTTGCTGACCGTTTTGGCTGTGGCAAAGTCATGATGGCCGGTGCGCTTGCTGTGGCACTGACAGCAGCAGTTTTTTATAACAGTTTAGGTCATGCCGCACATTCAACCATTTTTGGTTTATATATGTTGCTGGGCCTATGCTCAGGTACTGTCGGTATGGTGTCGAGCAGTATGGTTAAAATGTTCCCCGCGCCTGTTCGCTTCTCTGGCATTTCGTTTTCTTATAATTTGTCTTATGCAATTGTGGGTGGTATGACACTGCCTTTAGTGCATTGGCTCAGCCAATATAGTGATATTGGTGCGATGTATTATATTTTCGCGCTAACAATTTTGGCCTTTGTAACTGCCTTTGTGTTTTGGAATAAGTTTGAAAAAAACAGGTATTAAAAATTTTCACTTATTAAATAAAAAAACCACGCCGATTGCGTGGTTTTTTAATATTGCTTACTTTAGAAAGTAAACCCGATATTAAAGTTAATACGGTATAGCCATTTATCACTGTTAGGTGAAGTGGCAGAGGTATACCCTGTTGAGTTGGTCGACCCACCAATAATGTTGGAGTTTTTACCCCACGTATAGTCTGCCCAAACCATAAATGGCGAAGCAATAAACATCATGCCTGTAGTGTTCATTTGCGAGTCTGACCAATCATCACGTTTTTTATCGAGATAACTATAGTCATTATAAAACTTAATGGCTTTTAACTTGCCCATATTAGTGACAGGTAACGTATAAGCAAGGTTTAAACTGGCAATCGTACCTTCTGAAGCAATGAAATAAGCAGGTGTAAAGCCATTATTGCCCATTAAAGTCATGTCATTATTTACACCATCTGGGTTTTTAGCATCATATTGATAGTGAATGACAGAGCTTTGTAAATTAAAGCGATTGTAGTTGTTTTCGGTATGCAAACCGACTGCATAATACTTGCCGTCTTTATCGGTCACTTTGTTATGTAACTGTGCAATCGCGCCAGAAACACCAAACTCCTGTTTACCAAAATCGGTTTCTAACTTGCGAACAATGCGGGTATTGATCTGATTACGCTTTTCATTTTGATAGGCTTTTTGAGATGGAAAAGCATTTCCTGCCAAGTCATCATAAGTTGCACTCTCAGGTGAATAACGCAAGTTGGTCTCTAACATTTGCGGGTAATAACCGAGTTTTACATCCCAATCTTTGTCGTGATAATTCCAGTTAAGTCCCGGCGCAATGTTATTTCCATACCCTAAAAAGAATGGAATGTGATAGGTCCAGCCATTTTGCGGATAGGGATAAATTGTAAAAGGTTTATAAACCAGACCTGCTTCAATGCTGTTATTGGCATTTAAGTTATAGCCAACGTATGCCTTTTCAATAGATGTTTTCTGCTGATCTTGAAATAGATAGCTGGCGTTGATGTAAGCATCATCAAACTTACCTTTTAAATCGACTCTGAAAATATCAAAATAGAGCTTACCGAAACCGCGGTTTGGGCCTTCCCAATCTTCATAGCGCTGATTTAACCGAACCACCCCACCTAACTTTAATGAGTCGGTGCCGTCATCACTTTTCCATTCAAGCAATGAGTCTTTTGCAAATGCATTGACGCTTACCCCCATCGTAAGCTGCGCAATGAATGCCATGATCAATGAAGTCTTTTTCATCTCTACATCCTTGATTGAGTTCCAGCGTCCTGCTGGAACTTTATTTGTTTTACCTGTAAAACTTCGTTTTTATTGTTTTTTAGACAAAAAAATTTATCTAAAAAAAGGATGGCTTAGCAGCTCCCATCGCATATGTACTAAACCATCCAAACTGGTTAATACAGTTTCTTTTGCGGTGGACCCGCGAAGTTTAATGGTCCAATCGAGTTCATATCGAGTTCGATTACGGTTGGCCCTTCAAAAGCGACAGCCTCTTGAATAACCGTTTTAAACTCTTCTGCACTACCGACTTTCCAGCTTTTCACACCCATTGATTCGCCAAGAAGTTTATAGTCTGGAGTATGCAGTTCATTGAAATACTGGCGACCACCAAAGTAGTTATTTTGAATGCCACGCATTACGCCATAACCACCGTCATTCATAATCATTAGGACCATATTGGTGTTTTCTTGCACCATAGTTGCAATTTCACCAATACCAAGCATTAAGCCGCCATCGCCGACTAAACCAATTACTTTTTTGTCAGGGTTAGCAACTGAAGCACCGATTGCTGTTGCAAGGCCTAACCCAATTGCACCCGCAAGTGAGTGGATGTTTTGGTTTGGCGCTTGTACTGGGAATAAACGACTGCCCCATGTACTACCCGACATGGTGATGTCACGTACAAAAATACCGTCTTGCGGTAAAGCTGCACGTAAGTGATCACAAATTAAAGCGTACTGATCGATTTGCTTACGCAGCGCATCAATTGCAGCTTGTTTAGCCGCCACTACAGCAGTATCGTAATCGGCATCAACTTTTGAAGTACCTTGAAGTTGTTCTAACACACGTGTTAAGACATCTTTGGCATCGCCACAAATGAAGTTGCGGATTTTGTAATTACGTTGCTGAGCCACTGGGTTGGCATCTACCTGAATAATGTTTTCAGGGAATTCAACCGAATAAGTTTTGGTTTCATTACTACGTAAACGAGAACCCACTACCACCATCAGGTCAGCATCTTTTAATAATTGCTCAACACCTGCCGAGTTATGGAACGCACCTAAACTACGTGGATGATCATCTGGCAACACCCCACGAGCATGAGTCGATGAAACAACCGGAATACCTAAATCTGCAATTGCTTTCACTTCTGCAACGCTATTTAAAGTTCCACCGCCAATCCAGAAAATCGGACGTTTTGCTTTTTTAATTTCGTTTACCAGAAGATCGATTTCAGCTTGCTCTGCCTGTGGCAACTCAAGTGCTTTGACTGGTCCTAAGTTAAGTGGCAAATCAATCTCTGCTGCTTGTACATCAATGGGTAGCTCAACACTTACTGGTCCCATTGGAACAGTGGTTGCGACACGAATAGCCTCACGAATCACGCCAACAGCATTGTCTGGACTGGTAATACGAAACGCCGCTTTGCTTGATGCTCGTAAGAATGTAAGTTGGTCTTTAGTTTCATGAATAAAGCTTGCATCACGGTCGAGATATTCACGCTCAACTTGACCAGTTAAATGCAATACAGGACTACCCGCATTCATTGCTTCAATCAGTGAACCCACCGCATTACCTGCCCCAGCACCCGTACTGGTCAGCGCTACACCTAAGCCTTTAAAACGTGAGTGTGCATCTGCCATGGTGACTGCACCCGCTTCACCACGCGCTGCGACAAAGCGCATTTTTTCACGGCGCCCTACTGCATCGGCAATAGGTAAATTGTGGATGGAAATAACACCATAAATACTATCAACTTGGTGCGCTTCTAATACTCTTGCGATTGCTTCGCCTACATTTACACGTTCAGTCATGTCTGTTCCTCAAAATTTGTTTTCAGTCCTTGAATTTATTAATCGCACCAAGGGTTAGGCTGTTCATTCAGCCCCATATAGATACTCTTTTGTTGCATGTACGATAAAATGCCCAAACGGCCTTTTTCGCGCCCAATCCCACTGTCTTTAAAGCCACCAAACGGCGCACTAATCGAGAATTTTTTGTAGGTATTAATCCATACCGTTCCCACTTCTAAAGCACGTGCAATTCGCCAAGCTTTGCGATAGCTTTCAGTCCAGATACCTGCGGCAAGACCAAAACAACTATCATTGGCTTGGGCAATTAAATCTTGCTCGTTGTCATATTTCATAACGACTAAAACAGGACCAAAAATTTCTTCCTGACAGGTTTGAGCACTGTTATTTAAGCCCGTGATAATGGTGGGTAAGTAATAGCTTCCTTTCGCATAGTCACCAGTCGTAAGTGCCTCACCACCAATCAGAACCTGACCACCTTCGCTTTTGGCAAGTTGCACATAGCGGTCAACTGACTGCAAATGTTTGTCATTGACCAGTGGCCCTAAATGCACACCAGCTTGTTCTGGATGGCCCACACGTAAGCCTTTGGTAATTTCAACTAAACGCGTTAAAAACTGATCGTAAAGACTGCTATGAATAAACAAGCGAGAACCTGCGATACACGCTTGGCCTGCCGAGCTAAAAATTCCGTACGCCACACCTTTAGCAGCCAATTCAACGTCTGCATCCGGCAAAACGATGGTTGGTGACTTACCACCCAACTCAAGTGAAGTGGTAATCAGTTTGTCAGCGGCAATGTGTGCCAAATGTCGCCCCGTGGTTGTTCCACCCGTAAAAGAGATTTTACGAACCAGCGGGTGCTGAGCAATTGCGTCACCAATGATAGAACCACGACCAACTAGCACACTAAGTAAGCCTTTTGGTAAACCTGCTTCTTCAAAAATTTTGGCAAGCTCTAAAGCAATGAGTGAAGTTGCTTCTGCTGGTTTTAACACCACGGCATTTCCTGCTGCCAAAGCTGGAGCAAGCTTTTGAACTTCACTCGCAATTGGAGAGTTCCAAGGGGTAATTGCTGCCACAACACCCACTGGTTCATGCACGCTCATGGTCATAAAGTCTGGAGCACGTTGAGTGGTGAGCTCATCGTTCAATGTTTCACATGCCGCAGCAACATAACGTGCAGTTGCCGCCGCGCTCATCACCAAGCCACGAGTTTCGGTTAAAGGCTTACCATTATCACGTGTTTGTAATTTCGCTAACTCATCTACACGCGCTTCAATAATGTCTGCAACTTTGTAGAGAATACGTGCGCGCTCATGCGGCAAACTGTTTTTCCAGCTCGGTTCACGCCACGCCTGATCTGCTTTTTCAATTGCTTCATTTACATCTTCAAGCGTTGCTGTTGAAAGCTCAGCGTTAACCGACTGATCTGCCGGAAACAGGCTTTGAATGACTGCACCACGGCCTAAACGCCATTCACCCGCAATATAAATTTCCTTTGCCATGATCAAATCCTTCTTAAATCTGTATTGCTTCTACACTGTTGCGACAAGCACGAATCACGCTAAGCGCAGCCAAAGTTGATGTTTTCGGGTTACTTGGCAGCGGTACTCCCACCAGTTCAATGGTCATTTGCCCAAAGCCACCTTCTGCTACAATGGTGTGTTTATTTTTGTTGATGGTTGGATCAACAGTTAACTCAACCATGGTTTCATCCATTCCAAGCCCTGCAAGTGCAATGGTTGCTGCAACATTGGCGTTGGCAGGAAATTTCATGGCAGCTTCACGGGCAGTTCCAGTAAAAAAGACCGTAGGTTCTGAAACATGGTCTAAATCGACCAATTGCTCTGCATAACTGCCCTTCCAGCTTTTTGGACTTTTACAGCCTTTATAAGTGACTTTTTGCAAACCACCTTCTTTGGCCGCAGAAATACCGTCAATACCTGCGATAGCCCCTGCCAGTAAATGCAGATGGGCATCATTTTTTTCAGCAGTTTGTTTAAGCTGAATTAAAAACTCGCTATCAGCCAAAGTACCCACCGAAATCAGACCAATGGTCCAGCCTTTCGCTAAAACTTTTTGAGCATGCTCTTTCACGGCTGCTTGACCTGCCACCTCAATGACATAGTCTGGCGTACCATCACATTGCTCAATATCTGAAATCACCTGAATGTCAGACGTGACTTGTGATTGAACTTTTTCAATACTGCGAGATGGCACGACAATCCATTTAAGTTGCAGATCTTGAGGCAAATGGGCATACACTTCTGCTGCCATTGCGCCAAAACCAATCATCATCAACTTTTTCATGACAGCACCTGATATTTATAAATGTTTGTTAAAACCACCTGAGACATCTATTGCCGAACCTGTGGTGTAAGATGCCAATGGTGATGCCAAGAAAACTAAAGCACGTGCAGGCTCTTCCGGGCGGCCTAAACGCTGCATTGGGATACCACGGTTTTTTGCGATATTGCCGGTCCACTCTTCCCATGACAGATTTAAATCTGAACGGGTCTCATAACGGCGTTTCCACTGCGCAGATTCGACCATACCGAGTAAAATCGAGTTCACACGAATGCCATATTGAGTAAATTCATGTGCCAAAGAATGGGTTAAATTCAACAGTGCAGCGCGTGCAGATGAAGTCGCAATCATGTGCGGTTCTGGTTGCAATGCCAGTAACGAGTTCACATTGGTAATTGAGGCATTTGCCGACTGTTTTAAGTCGTCAAGAAAAGCACGTACCGGATGTAAAACACTGAAATATTTCAGCTCAATTTCTTTCATCCAGTCTTCATCTTGCGTGTTTTCAAAATTTGAAACACGACCTTGCCCAGCATTGTTAATGAGCATATCCACGTTGCCCAAATTGAGTTTGACCTCTTTGGCAAATTGCTGAACTTCTTCTTTTTTCAACACATTACATGCTTTGGTAAAAATATTGGCATGTGGAAATTTTTCTAAAATATAGTGCTTAGAAGCATTTAAACGTTCTTCATCGCGACCACACCACGCAACTTTTGCACCCTCTGCAACCAGTATTTCAACAGCAGCCAGCCCAATCCCAGATGAGCCACCGGTAACAACTGCAACTTTTCCTTCAACTTGGAAGCTCATAATCCTTAATCTCTCTTACGATTGTTCCTGAATCGTCAACATAATTTGGTTAAATGCTTGCGGTTGGTCGACATAACTTAAATGTCCTGCATCTTCTATGACGAAGCGCTGTTCCAACTGCAATTCCTGAGCAAGCTCTTGTATACCTAACGCAGGAGTGATTTGATCTTGCTGCCCTGCAATCACTGTGCATGGGACTTTTAAATCGGTTAAGTAATTACGTATTTCGTCATATGCCAATAAGTACGATGCATGTGTGAAACCCTGTAGGGTCAACTGTTGCATCACTTCTGAAACTAAAGCTAAGGCTTGCGGCTCTTGTTTATAAATCAAATGAGGTCCACGGCTTTGGGCCATACCTTTAGCGCCGAGTTCTTTCAACATTTTTGGTCTTTTTTCAAAAACCTGAATTTGTGTTTGTTCATCGTGACGTTGGTAGCCTTGAGCTAAGTTAGCAACAACCAAGTGTTCCACTCGCTCTGGGTAAAGTGCAGCAAATGCACTCGCCTGTAAGGCGCCTAATGAGTGTCCGACCACAATCGCTTTTTCAATTTTTAAAACATGGAATAACGCTGCCAAACGCTTTGCGTAGTCGGTTGCATTCGGTTGATCCGTTAAAAGTTCATCTGATTTGCCATAGCCCGGTGCATCCCAGGCAATGACATGAAAATGATGAGACAGCACTTCAAGTTGGTTTACCCATGAAGCAGAACCTGAACTAATGCCATGCAACAGCACAAGGTATTCGCCCTGACCAGCTTCCCGATAGGCTTGCTGCTGGCCTTGAACATTGACCGTTTTCACCGGAAATTCTGCTAACTTTTCAATGAGTGTCATCATTTTCAATTCTTTTCCTTCATTCACTTCATCAAACAATTAACGTTTGATTTGAGACAATGGATGCTCTGGTGGATAATTAGGAATTGTTGGTTTACCTGTTCCCAACATCACGCACATCAAGGCATCTTCTTGACCTGGGTTAAACAAACCACGGTAGATCCCCGGTGGAATTGAAATCAGGTCACGCTCTTTTAAACGGGTCTGGAATTTCTCGCCGTTGTGCTCAATAAACAAATCAATTTCGCCGCGGAGCATAAAGAAAACTTCTTCAACATCGTGGTGAATGTGCAAAGGACCTTCACACTGTGGTGGTAGCACCATAGTCGAAAACGTAAAGTTCTCTGCAGGTACAGTGTTGCTGTCATTTGCAACACCAGTTGCACCCGTACCCATATAACGCATTTGAGCACGACGATATTTCGGGTCGTAATCGGCTTGGAACTTCAAAGCCTCAAAGTCATATTTACGAGTCTCAAAGCGAGCAATACGTGTGTTTAACCAATCTTCTAAAGAAGCGCCTTCCGGCTGTTTCCACGATTCGAATTGTTGTGTAGTCATTTTTTAAACTCCTATACAGTGAATTAATAACGTTTTAAAAGAGGAACCAAGAACAACGACCCAATGACAGCGACTGCAGCCAAGAAGGTAATTCCCAAATTAAAACTATGTGTTTGCATCACGATGTAACCGATAAGAACAGGCGCAATTGCACTTGCAAAATTGCCTAAACCGTTAAATATTCCACCCGCAGTCGCCCCTACATTTGAGGTAGTTACTCGGGCAAGCAGAGCAAATACCGCAGCTACTCCAAAGCCCCACGCCATCGCACTTAAAGACATGGCAGCAATAATCAATAATGGCTGGGTCATAATGACCATCACATACATGAAGATGCCCGCGAGTAATAAACCGCTAAATACCTGAATAGCGCGGCGGCCTAATTTGTCAGATAAAAACGCACCCACCACTTCGCCAATTAACATGGCAATGAATGGAAAGCTTGAATACATCCCAAACTCTTTGAGATTGAATCCTTTGTCTTGCATAAGATAAGAAGGAACCCAACTGTTTAAGCCCCACAAATAAGTCATCAATGCAATGTTAAAGAGGCAAACCAACCAGAATGCGCTGTTGCTGAGCAGCAATTTAGTATTGGCAATGTGACCCTTGAAGTTGGTGCGTTTACTCTCGCCCTCAATTTCGACAGTTTTCTTGAGCTGTAAGTTACGTAAACCAAAAACAATGCTAAAAATGGCGATCAGTGTTAAACCAGCCATCACAAAAAAAGTGGTGTGCCAGTCGTGATGAGCTAAAACATTTGCAGTGATCGGGAAACCAAGGAATGCACCAATCGGTGTACCCAGTAAGAACATGGTTGAGGCACGTGCCTGCTGACGGTCTGTGTAAGTCTGTTTAACAATGGTGTATGCCAAAGCAAATAGCGGACCTTCTGCCAAACCAAGTAAAACCCGTAAAATCAACATGCCTGAGTAGCTGGTGGTAAAGCCCATGCAAAGCATGAGTAAACCCCAAGAGGTCACACTCCAGAACAGCATTTTCTTTGGGTTAAAAATGTCGCCTAAAAAGCTTAGAAAGACTGATGAAAACCCATAAGCAAGTAAAAAGCTTGTCATGAGCCATCCGAGCTTGGCTTTATCTTCAGCAATTCCCATCGAGCTTTGAAAATGTGGGTCTGAAAATAAAACCGCAATACTGATCTTGTCGAAAAAGGCCAGTACTACACACACCATAAGGACAAAAGCAGGCACCCAATGCTTTAATCCACTTTTTTCTTCATTACTCATGTGTCATTCCTTCGATTTGGTAATGAGAACCAGATTTAATGTTTACGGTTTTAACTTCATGACATTAAATTCAGCATCTGCTAATAATTTTGGATCTAAAACGGTGTTGGCTTGCATCCAACGCTTTGCCAGCTTGATTAACTTCGAGTCATTAATGGCTATCATATTCAGCAAGCGATTTTCATGGTCTAGATATAAATAGCTCACCTGATCTTCACCGCCTTGGCGAATCACCATTTCTTTAGTTTTTTCAGGTTGATACGTTCCTAAAATCTGGATATTAAAATGGTATTGATCAGACCAGAGCCAAGGAATATCGGTATATTCAGTTTCAATTCCGAGCATTGATTTCGCAGCTGCAATCGCCTGATTTTGTGCATTTGCCCAAGACTGAATGCAATATCCCAAACCCGGATGAATCGCGACATCACCTGCGGCATAAATGTCTTGATCTGAGGTCTGTCCAAAACAATTCACCACAATGCCATCTTTCACATCGAGCCCAGCGTGCACGCCTAACTCTTTCGCAATCTCGGCACCTGCACCCACTACAACACAATCAAATAACTGACTATGTTGAGGATGGTTCACCACTTCAACTTTTTGATCTGGTGCTTCCACCAAGTGAAGGCTCTTGCTGTCTAAATGAATTTTTGTGCCTTGAGCCTCATGCATATTTTTTAAAAATGCAGAAACTTCAGGACTCACACTTCTTGCACACAAACGGTCGCCATATTCAAAAATATGAACATCTTTCCCTTGCTTACGTGCAGTTGCAGCGATTTCCAAACCAATCCAACCACCGCCAATCACAGCAACATTTTTTGCATTCTTTAAAATTTCAGCCAGACGTTCACAGTCATGTACATTGCGTAAAGTCACAACATTAGGAATGAACTGCCATGTATTGACGGGTACACGGGCACGGCTTCCTGTTGCAATCAACAATTTGTCATAGGGTAAAACCTGCCCACTTTCTAAATGAACCTGCTTTTGCTCGCGATCGACTTTTGTTGCAATTTCTGGTTTATGCCATTGAATGTTGAACTCTTGGACCTGTTCTGGGGAGAACAGATTCAAACTTTCATATGTTGCTTCTTTTGAAAGTACTTGCTTAGACAGAGGCGGACGCTCATAAAACACCTGATCTTCATTTGAGACCACATGAATTTCACCCACATAACCATTTTGACGTAAGGTGCTGACTGCCCAACCTGCAGCTTGCCCCGCCCCTACAATTACAATCTTTTCCATAGCCTTTCTTCCTTGTAAAGCAATACCTGTTACACAGGCTTTACCTGACGGCGGGTTTTGTCATCAAGACCACCTTCAATCGCCCACTCAGTGAAAAGCTCTAGACGATGTTCTTCTACACGTGGCTGCCATTCTTCAGTCAAATAATCATCGTTGGTGTAATATTCAAATGCACCACCCAATGGTGAGTTGACGTACCAGAAATAAGCAGAAGAAATTGGATGACGTCCTGGTCCAATAAAGGTTGACCACTCTGAACGGTTCATATGTAATCCGCCTCCAATCACCTCATGAATATCACGAACAACAAATGCAACGTGATTTAGACCAGCAGGTTTATTTGGAACGCTAAGTAAGAATAAATCGTGGTGATAACCTTCACCGCGGCAACGTAAGAATGCACCGCGATTTTTGTAAGCATCAGATAAGTGGAAGCCTACTTTTTCAATATAGAAGTTTTCAGTAGTTGCCAAATCCGGTGTGAAAAACACCACATGTCCAATCGCAACAGGTTGACCTTTTTTATAAACAGGACTTGCTGCATTAACACGCTGAATATTGCCGTATTGGTTAATACCTTCCGTTTTAAGTTCAGGTACTTCCTTAACAAAACTTTGTTCAAAACGAATGGTCATGCCATTTGGGTCAAGACACTGAACTGTATTTTCAGTACGTTTAAAACCGTCTACATCGGCCAAACGAGCTGCCAAGTCTTCAAGGTCTTGAAGACTATCAACACCCCAAGTGACTTCACGTAAAGTTGAACCTTGCTCAATAGCAGGCGGCAAACGGTTATCATCACAATTAAATAGATAAATCTTGCTGCCGTTTTGAGTCTGGTATAAATCTGCACCTTCAATATCAGAAGTACTTTGGCTTAAACCAAAATCTGCCAAAAACTTGTTTGAAGCGGCTCTATCTTCAACTCCAAACTTTAAAATCTCGATCCCTGTAATCATTTGACTACTCCTTAGTTAAAGACAAAACCGCCATTGACCGGAATATTTTGACCTGTCACAAAAGAGGACAAATCCGACAGTAGATACAATGCTGTTCCATTTAAATCTTGTGGAAGTTGCTGGCGTTGAATCGCTCTTCCGTTGACATATAAATCATGACGTTCCTGTGGCACATACTCGGTTGCTTCAACCAGAGTCAGCCCCGGAGACAAGGTGTTGACACAGATATTGAACTGCCCCAACTCTCTTGCCATTGAACGTGTCATAGCAACAATTGCACCTTTACTTGCAACATAAGCCATCAGGTTCGGCGCACCCCAAAGTGCTGTATCTGACGCAACATTAATAATCTTGCCAGCAGTCGATTGTTTTAAATGTGGAATACACGCTTTTGTAATTAACCATGTGCCTTTCACATTAATATTCATGACCCGATCCCAAAGTTCAGGATCGTAATCAATCATATTTTTTCCACCGACATTGGTTGCAAGCGCTGCACAGTTCACAAGACCATCCAAACCATTTAACAGTTCAACGCTTTTTGCGACAGCATTTTCAATAGAGTCTGCATTGCCAAGGTCAACAGTGACTGCATGGACCTTGAGTCCTTGTTTTTGCAAGGCTTGTGCTTCTTGTTGCACGAGGTCAGATAAAATATCTGCCATTACAACTTCAGCGCCCGCCTCAGCAATGGCTTGAGCGAAATCTCGCCCTAAACCACGTGCAGCACCAGTCACTAAAACTTTTTTGCCTTGCAACAACGCTACATTAGCCATGAGCTTCTTCCTGCATCTCAATACGGTTTGATGCATTTAGCGCAGCAATTTTCTTTAATTGCTTCTCAGCTTCTTTTTTCATTAAACGGCGTAAACGTGCAAGCCCAACATCGTGTTGATATAAGAATTCTCGTGCACGTGCATTTGGCGCAAGGTTTTCTAAAATAATGCGGTCTTGTTCCAATACATCCCAATGCAATTGTTCTAAGTGATTGCGATATAAGAAGCGCCATACATTACGTTGCCAACCACTCACTTTACGACAGCGCCAGAAAAATACACGGGTATTGTTGGCATCAATTGGTGTTGCATAACCCACAATCCAGAATTCACCACCCGGACCAAATTGTTTACGGTATGGAATGGAAAGACGTAACCAACTTGCACCTGTCGAACCGTACTCAACCCAGTCAAAGTTCACACCTGTTTGGCCTTCTTTTTCAAAAACAAAACCATTTTCAGTTGTGCGGTGTTTCATCTCTGCGGTACGTTCACCTTCTGCCATTGAGTGTGACGTACAGTGCAAATATGTACCGTGCATTGGATCCATGACGTTATCAATGGCATATTGATGGTTTACTTTCCAATCTGCTTGGCAAAGGAATGAACTCCACTCTTCGCTTGCAAGTTGCTCTGGAAACTCAAGCGCTGCGGGTTGTTCATTTGCATCGATACCAAACCAGATGAAGATAGCACCATGCTGTTCAATGACCGGATAGCTCTTTAAACATTTGGTTCCAGTCATTGGACATTCATGAACGGCTGGTACATCGGCAACTACACCATCGGCACGAACTTCAACACCGTGATACCAGCAAGCAACTCGATCACCCAAGTTCCAGCCGAGTGAAAGACGAGCACCGCGGTGTGGACAGCGATCTTCAAGCGCATGAACCTGACCTTCGGCATCACGCCAAACCACAATGTTTTCACCTAAACGGGTAATCCCAACCGGATTAGCAGCGACTTCCCAACTTGCTAAAACCGGATGCCATTGGTCACGTAAACCAAGTTCTAAATATTCTTCAGCGCTTTGTGAAGTTGATACGATTGCGTTCATTTTATTCTTCCCTGAATCAATAACCTAAACGTTGCATTTCTTCTGTAAAGCTCTCAGAAGTCCATTCATCACCAGATTCACAACGGAAACCTTGCTGATTAAGTGCAGAAACAACCTCATCTAATTCTGTTGCGCCCGCAGAAAATGCCTGAATCAAGTTCTTTACAAAGTCTTGTTCGTAGAGAGTCGGTTCTTTATAACGTGTTTGCCAAACCAACAATTCAGATTGACCTGGAACTTGAATATTGTTGATACCTGCTTCGGTTGCCGGCGTTGCATGAATCCAGCTTGCCAACTTTTCATTAAATGTCTTCATTGTTCTGCTTCCTTGTACATGTGAGGACTAGAGTTGAATTTGAATATCCTGTCCTTCAACACGAACTGGGTACGTACATAGGTTTCTACACCCGGGTCCACTTTTTAGCTCACCTGTCTGAATGTCAAAAATTGCTTCGTGCAATGGACATTCCACAGTTTGATCTTCGATAAATCCTTCCGTTAATAAGGCATACGCATGAGGGCAAACATTTTCGATAGCGAAGTAATTTTCATCGACAAAAAAAACACCAATTTTTTTCCCTTCAACTTCGACGGCTTTCGGCTCATCTTCGCTAACGTCACCCTGCTGACAAACTGAGATCCAACTCATACCTTGCGTCCTCATTTTGTTTTATATACAAAACATAATTTGATTTTCAAAACACAAGCTAAGCATAATCCTCTTGGTTATTTTTTGTCAAAGTAAAAATAATTATTTAAATCAATTAACTAATAAATTTTAAATAATTTGTTACGTTTAAGAATAGAAACATTGTTTTAAATATAAAAATTGTTTTATGTAATCTTTATAATTACAATTGTTCTAAAATAAAGCATAATGCCCTAATTCGAACCCTGTTTTATTTATAGGAAAACAACACGAATGAGCCTAGAGATTGAAGAAGATTCTCAAGAATCAGAAACAACAAAAAATGATGATCGGTATTTAGTACCAGGGCTTGTGCGTGGTTTAGCCATCTTGCAAGCATTTAATCAACAAGCACAAGAAATGACGATTACAGAAATTGCCGAAATTTTGGAAGTGAACCGTTCTAGTGCATTTCGGCTTATCTACACACTTGAAGCTTGCGGTTACTTAAGAAAAGCTTCACAAAAAACGTATGCGCTTGATTCAAAAGTTATGGAGCTTGGTTTTAACAGTTTATCAAAGCTTTCATTACTTGATTTATCGACTCCTTTAATGAAAGAACTACGTGACCAGACCAAACTTGCCGTACATTTGACTGTTTTAGAAGGTACACATATTGTTTTTGTAAATAACGTTCAATCTATGGGTACGTTTACTAGCAATATTAGTTTAGGCACTCGCTGGCCTGCCCATGCGACAGTTATTGGTCAAATGTTATTGTCAGATTTACCAGAAGCAGAAGTACGACAACGCTATCGTAATTTCAATGACTGGGATAGTTACTCAGAACTGACCCCAACCAGTTTAAAAGCGTTATTGCAAAAATTGAATTATGTAAAAACTCAAAAGTCGATGGTGAGCTGGGGTCATTACAACCATGATATGGCTGCTTGTGCTGCCCCTATTTTCAAACAATCAAATGGAAAAATGGTGGCTGTCCTTTCGGTAAGTTGCCCAATTACCACTTATGATGAAAAGACCTTTAAAGAAGATATTGCCGCTCTGGTCATCGCAACGGCAGATAAAATTTCAAAATTTATCTATTAAAAAAAGCGACGTTAAGTCGCTTTTTTTGTGCTTTGATTTCATCAATTAAAAATTACACTTAAAAGTTTCACCATTCATATCCTGAAAACTCAGTGTTGAATGATTTTCTTTAATATCAAACTTTAAGTATTGCTGTTTAAACTGTACTACTGCATAAAACTCTTCAGCCCCATCATCTAAACCTGTCGCAGAGACTTGGGTCCCTTGGGGAAAGTCCTTGAGCCAAGCAACCTTATAGAAATCTGACACTGAATTAAAATCTATATATTTTGCAGGCTCAGCCATAATTTTTTCAGCAATTTGATCAAACTGTTGTTGCTTATAAGCCTCTAAACTCAACAACATGGTTATTCTCCCAATTAAAGCTGCCCAGCACCCAAGTTCTGCTTTCTTTTAACCTTTTCCCATTGATACCAACCATAAGCTGCCATTAATACAAAGGCTGCATATAAGGCAGAAGTTAAAAATAGATCTTTATAAATAAACATTCCCACATAAATAATGTCGACAAATACCCAAAGTATCCATGTCGCAATATGCTTTCGGCTGGTCCAGTAAGTGGCAAGCAAACTAAATGCGGCAAGCTGTGAGTCGAGCATCGGCACCGCTGCATCGGTAAAGTTTTTAAGTATCAGACCAAAGAGCAAGCCACCTACCGCGGCAATGATCATTTGAAAAATTGCAACCTTAGGAGCTATTGGTTCTATACGAATGTCATGATCTTGCTGCTTTCCTTTGAGCCAATAGTAAAAACCATAAAAATTTACAGCCATAAAAAAGAACTGCAAAATCGTTTCACCATAAAGCTTAAATTCATAAAACAAATAAGCGTATAAAACAAAGGCGAAGAAATTAAACAGCCAGCACCACATATTACGGATTACCGTTAACCCGACACCAATGAGGCTAATTAAGACTGCAAAAATTTCTAGAGGTGACATAAGAGAAGCTGCTTATTGAGATCAATTTAACAGCGTATTATGAGAAAAATATGAGACTAAGCAAACTGCTAATTTAAATAAATCATGAAAATTGACATTATCTTAGGATCTGTCTTTTCGTATGAAATTGATTTACTTCAATACATACACAAAAGAAATACTGATCAAGTCACTAACAATTTCTATTTGCTAGTTTTTAAATGATTGTTTAAAAGATAATTAAAGACAAATAAAAGAGCTTGAAAATATGTCAAATCAAGAAGGAAAAGTCAGCCGTGAAACTCGCGGACATATTTTTTTAATTGGCTTAGATCGCGCAGCAAAACGTAATGCCTTTGATAGTCACATGATTAAAGACTTATCACTAGCGCTCACCGAATATGAAAATAATGACGCCCTGCGCTGTGCGATTGTTTTTGCTCATGGAGACCATTTTACGGCGGGTTTAGATTTGGTTGAGTTACAACCTAAGCTTGCTACAGGTGTTTTTGATTTTAGTGAAAATGAAATTAACCCGTGGGGCACAGTAGGCCGAAAACTGAGTAAACCTTTGATTGTGGCAGTACAGGGTTATTGCTATACCGCTGGCATAGAACTATTTCTTAACGCAGATATTGCGATTGCAAGTGAAAATACTCAGTTTGCTCAAATGGAGGTTCAACGTGGTATCTTACCTTTTGGCGGAGCAACTGCACGTTTCACTCAAGCCGCGGGTTGGGCCAAAGCCATGAGATATTTGCTTACGGGTGACTCTTTTGATGCCAAAGCAGCTTTTGACATGAACCTCATTACAGAAATATGTCCAGAAGGTACAGAGCTTAAACGTGCCATAGAACTCGCTGAACATATTGCTCAAGCAGCCCCCCTTGCCGTAAAAGCCACTCTTGCCTCTGCACGTGAAGCTATTAATGAAGGTTACGAGGTTGCTTTTCATCAATTGCAAAATCATCTACAACCTTTACTCACCACAGAAGATGTTCAAGAAGGTGTTTTCGCCATGCTTCAAAAAAGACCACCAGTGTTTAGAGGTAAATAAAATCGATTTAAACACTAGGCTTCGGGGTCTAAAATTTATGACTCACTAAGAGTAAATATGCAAAAAAGAAAGCCCACATGAAGTGGGCTTTCTTTTATTTATTAGATTTATTCAACTCTAACGATTTTACCAAATTCATCATGGTGAACGACCGTAATTTTTTGGCTACGGCCCTGTTCAATTTCTTGTTCTGGCAAATCAAAGTAACGTGCATAATCATCTGTCTGTTTCATGTTAAGTGCACTCCCTCCAACACGGCGTTCAGGCAACACATGACTCCAGAGCAGCAAGCCAATTGCACAAGCAATCAGAGCAGTAATGCCATGTTCAATTCCTACACCAAAAGCACTAAACAAACGATGTACTAAATGAGTTTTTTGGAGCTCTGCCAATACCCAAATAAATACAAACGGACGCCACAACAACAACCAACCGCCCCACATCATGGCTGTGCTTGTTGTAGAAACATAGCGTTTGTGCCATGGTAGTTGACGACGTAAATCAATAATCAACGAATTTGTCTTCATTTCTCTTTACCTAACGAAGTGCTGCGGTTTTTCCCCAGACATCAATACAGCACGATCTTTAAAATCTCATGACTCTTGCATTTCATCTAACGAATGCCCCGATCCGGGCTCACCCAACGTGCTCGTTTCTCATCTCCACGTCGTAAGACCTTTGGAAATGCCACAATGGTTGCCGAAATGGTGATTAGCCAAAAGACCAATGGATACCAGATCATCCAGAAATAATTTTTTCCTAGATGCGGTTCATAGCGACTATCCATCCATTTGCTTAAAGCAAACTGAATTAGACAGGTTGCCCCCAATAAAATACCGCTACCATACGGTAAAAATGGGGAACTCACAACGGCTAAAGCAGGGATTGGTAAAATAAAATGTACCAACCACAATAAAGCCATTGCCAGCATTAAATATGACCATACTAAAGTTAAGCAAAGCTCAAACATTAGAGGCCATAAAAAATTCAATTTTGGTTTGGTGAACACATCAATGTTTTTAATTAAAACCTGTGCTCCACCCATTGCCCAACGTAAACGCTGTTTCCATAAACCATTTAAAGTTTCAGGCATCAGAATCCAAACCAAGGCATTCGGTTCAAAACGAATGTCCCAGCCTGCACGCTGCAACTTCCAAGTAATGTCGATGTCTTCAGTCAACATATTTGGTGACCAATAATCGACTTGATGAACAGCACTTTTACGGAAAGCTGTAATTACACCAGACACTGTAAATAAACGACCAAATGTACGCTGTGCACGTTTAATCATTCCCACAATCGAAGAAAACTCACCGACTTGAATACGGCCTAACAAAGTTGAACGCGTACGTATACGTGGGTTTCCAGTTACAGCTGCAACCGTTGGGTTCTGAAGAAAATGACGAATCATCCATTTTGCTGCATGTGGGTCAAGCAAAGCATCACCATCGATACCAATTAAAAATTCGGCATCGGTCATCAGGCTACCCGCCTGTAGTCCCATCGCTTTTCCTTGGTTTTGTGCAAGGTGAACAACACGAAGTTTTTCGTATTGTTCAGCTAAACGATCGAGCACTTCACCCGTATTATCCGAACTACCATCATTAATCGCAATGACTTCAAAATTTGGATAATCCAATTTTAAAGCATGGCTAATGGTTTCCTCTGCATTATCACCTTCGTTAAAGCAAGGGATGAGTACAGCAACTTTCGGATAGCTTTCTAATGGAGCGGGTTGATCATAAGGTGGAGCCTTACGTTCCTTCCAATAGAAAATGATCGCACCAATCATCCATAGATATGACATAAACAATGGATAATAAAAAACGAATTTTAGGGCATGCGACCATATTGCAGCAAAGATTGTCATGTTTCAGCCTCGTCTATGGCACAAGACGAGATGACTTTTCAGCAAATGCTTTATGCATCACGTTCACGTCCGGATGATCTTTAATTGGGTCATCTGGATAGTATGCAACATGCATTGCACCTTGTTCATAGAGAGAATGAATCGTCGCAGCCATTTCAGTTGAAGGTACCTTTTCGTTATTACGCCAGTTTGTTGCCTGTAGCTCAAAAACTGTTTTCTTAATGCCATTTGGATATTTTTTCACGCGATCAACCATATCTTTATAGAATTGATCTGGATTTTTCACTTGCTCCATATAAGGCATCGCCATAATAGCAGTAAAATCATAACGGTTTAGTGACTCTTCAAGTGACTGAGAGTACCAATTTTCCGCATATGGTTTTAAAGCCACTTGCGCATATAAATTACGTGCTGTTAACAGGAACGGTTCATATTGACGAACCTCATCAACAAGCTGCATCGCAAAATCATCTAAATATCTTGTTTTAAATGCAGTCCACTTTTGCAAATCTTCGTCATTCGCACGAATTTTTGCCAAGTCTGTTGGTAAACCTTGTTTTGCATAAGCTTTTAAAGCATCTGGACTTGCATCTTCATAATCAGACAAGGTCACATCGTCATGGAATAAAATTCCATTAAAAGACGATGATTTTGCTAAATCTTCATATATTTCACGGATAGTTTGACGCGCTTCTGGTGAAAAAGGACTTAAACGAATGTATCCCATATTGAGGTGTCCACTCGTCTTATCCTGTTGGGTCACAACCAAGTCTTTTGATACTGGATCAGTTTTTGGTAGTTCCCATGCCAATAATGGCATCCACGCATAAATACGGCTTACAGGAGTACGTGTTTGAATTTGCCATGCAACACGGTTGAATAAATCAGCACGCATAGGAATATGTCGATTTGGGAAGTATACCATATCGGCAGAACCATTCGCATCTGCATCAGAGAAAGCCTGCAAATAAACTGTATTTACACCCATTGCATTAATACGGTCGAGTAAATTACCTAAATTGCGCTCTTGCTGTTGCGGGTCTGGATCATAAATATAGTCGAGATCCACATGCATGATTTTTTGCGGACGATTATTATCCGTTAAATTTAACTCACGATTTTTAATTTCTTGAGCTAAATCATTCGTGCTCATTCCACCCTCTACCAAAATACGACTCATATTTTGTAGAGACTGTTTTGCATGATCTGCCCCATCATCAAGTGTGATAGTAATTGGCATACCAAGCTTTTTAGCAATTTGAACAGTTTGCATATTATAGCGACCATATGGCCACACCATAATACGTGGTGAACGTATACCATGTTCTTTAAGCAACTGATTATTCTTTTTTAAATCATTATAAATTCGGGTCTGATATTGGCTGTCATTTTCATACGTTTTAGTTTTTACGTCATAAAAACGAGTTGTCGCCGCAGGTTCAGAGTTGCCTTGTGGGTTACCAGTAATACCACGGTGTAAATGATAGCTGTGGCTTGCAATTTCAACAAAACCGCTGTCTTGCATTTCTTTAAGTTCAGGCCAGCTCAAGATTTTATCACGTGAAATTTCTTCGCCAGAAAAATCTACTTTTTGATTTGCTTTTGGCTCTAGCCATGAACCAACAACAGCAAGCACTACCGGGATTTTTTTAGCCTTAATAACTGGATAGGCATTTTGATAAAAAGACTGATAACCATCATCTACAGTTAATAAAACTGGCTTGGTCGGCAGTGCAGCTTTGCCCTGATGAGCACGAATCAACTGATCTACAGTAATAAAATGGAAACCATTTTTTTGCAGCCAATCGATATGCTCACCAAATTGTTTTGTGGTCACTGCATATTGAGGAATTAAGGCATTTTTAGTATCGGTAATTTCATGATAGCCAATAACAGTAAGTTCTGAAGCATCTATTTTAGGAGGCTTAGCTAGTGCCATACCTGACAAGCCTGCTAAAGCTAAGCCAAGCGTTAGATTCAACAAAGGAGATGCAAAACGGGTAATCATGAAATAGCGTCTCAATAGCAATATAGATTATTTATGTGAAATTTAAACTTAAGAACTAAAACTCTTATTTATTTAGTTCTTAAGCTCAAACTGCCCCAAAAGAACAGTTTTTCAGTTCACCTTTATAATGAAATAAACTGAAAATAATCTTAAATATTCAAAAAGCTAAAATATAAATAACGAATATATTCATATTTAAAGCTTATATAAAAAAATCAAACGGTAAAATTTTGTTTTCATTCATCACGAGTTTTTACATCAAACAATTCAATTTCAAAAATCAAGTTTGAGTTTGCCGGAATAATTTTACCCATTTTGCGTTCGCCATAAGCCAAATGCGCAGGAACAATAAGTTTACGTTTACCACCAACTTTCATTCCCATGATGCCTTGATCCCAACCTTTAATCACACGGCCTGTACCAATGACACATTCGAAATAATTTCCGCGATCAATAGAAGAGTCAAATTTAGTACCATCTTCTAACCACCCTGTATAGTGAGTGGTAATCAAGGCGCCTTTAACCGCTTCTTTACCTTCGCCTACTTTTAAATCGATAATTTCTAATTCAGTGATCATAACATTTCCGTTTCATTTAATTTCACAGCTCAGACTCAATCTTTAGTCTAGCAAGTGAAGTTGTAAAATTTGTTGCGCTTTTCAGTTTTACTGTAATTGTGTCCACACCACATTTGCTTGGCCCTTGTCACTTAACAAAGTCCATTCGTTATCCATAACATTTAACTGTAGCTGCATGGTACGTTCACAAAGTTGTTCTAACTCTGCTGTACTTTCAGGCGCGATTTGCCATACTTGAACATTACCCAGTGTTTTAATTTTACTGTTTCTCTTCCACCAGTCTTCGACTTGGGAACCATAGGCAACAATTGCCACAGTTTTACAACGAGCACTGGCTTTTCTGACTTTATCTTCAGATGGTAAACCAACTTCAATCCAGGTTTCTAACTGCCCTGTTAGGTCTTTTTGCCAAAGTGCTGGCTCATCGGTTTCAAAAAGGTCTTTAGTGAATTCAAGACTATCACTGGCAAAGCGTGCAAATGCCATAACACGAACCATTAATCGTTCTAAAGTTTCTGAAGGATGTAAGGCAAGGGTCAATTGATAATCGCCATAAATATGGTCATCCATATTGGCAATATTCAAGTCTGCCTTATAAATTGTTGCTTTAAGCGCCATAGTTGAGATGTCCAAAAATTTGGCGCTAAGAATACTCGATTTTAATTAAAAATTTATAGAAAAAACTCAGTAATACAAAACTTCTTTCATGCTTCATTTGCATCTTATTCCAAAACAGCCGAGTACTTTCAAAGTTGGCGGGCTTTTTGCTTTAAAGGGTTGTATTCCTCTCTTTTGATTTGATGACTTATGTGGCAAAAAATTAAACGTAGTTTATTTCTACAAGTCCTCTGCGCTCTCTTCCTTGGTATTGCAGTGGGTCTTGCTTTTCATGATTTCTCCCTAGCTTTAAAACCTCTTGGTGATGGTTTTATTTCTCTCATTAAAATGTTGATTGCTCCAATTGTATTCTGTGTAGTAGTACTGGGAATCTATGGTGCAAACGATATTAAAAAAATGGGCAAAGTCGGTGCAAAAACCATTCTTTATTTTGAAGTAGTCACCAGTAATGCTTTAATTTTGGGAATTATTGTTGCTTATGTCTTTAAACCGGGCGTCGGCATGAATATTGATATTAGCCATTTAGATGCTAAAGATTTAAGTACCTATACCGACCGTGCTCACGACATGCATACGGGTTCGGACTTTCTGCTTAATATTATTCCTAAAACATTTACGGCTGCTTTTGCCAACGGTGATATTTTACAGATTTTACTCATCGCGATTTTGTTTGGTGTTTCTCTCCTTTTAATTCCTAAACATTTAGCAGAGCTGGTACGTCAGGCACTTGAAGCTTTTTCTGAAGTTTTCTTTAAAATTATGGGACTGATTATTCGTCTCGCTCCAATTGGTGTATTCGGTTCAGTTGCCTATACCACTGCAAAATTTGGATCAGACTCACTCCTGCAACTCGGTTATCTGGTTTTACTCTTTTATGCAACCTGCATTTTATTTGTTGTGATTGTTTTAGGTTCAATTCTAAAGCTTACCGACCTGAACATTTTCAAGTTTGTGGGCTATTTTAAAGATGAGCTCGCGATTGTATTAGGGACCGCCTCTTCTGACTCGGTACTTCCTCAAGTCATGAAAAAGCTTAAAAACCTAGGCATTAAAGATTCAACAGTCGGTCTGGTCATCCCAACCGGTTATTCTTTTAATTTAGATGGCTTTTCAATTTACTTAACTCTAGGGGTGATCTTTATTGCACAGGCCTGCAATATCGATCTTTCTATGCATGACTTGTTGGCTATTTTGCTGGTTTCGCTCATTACCTCTAAAGGCGCACACGGTATTCCGGGATCTGCCTTAGTGATTCTTGCTGCAACACTTTCAGTCATTCCAAGCTTACCTGCAATTGGTTTAGTACTTTTACTGTCTGTAGACTGGTTTATCGGGATTATCCGTGCCTGTACCAACCTCATTGGTAACTGTGTTGCGACCGTAGTCATTGCCCATTGGGAAAAAGACATCGACCATGCACAAGCAAAACAAGTACTTGATATAAAAAATTGAATTTTTTATGGAGAACATTGAAGTATCTTTTCAATGTTCTCTATTCAGCAATTCTGCAGTCTAATAATTCAGATTCAAATGCCAGCCAGTCGTGGTCATGTTGACTAATCATTTCAATACGATTATCAATCCCTTCTTCACCAGACTTATAGTTAAACTGTTCAGGATTAAAGTTAAAGGTCTTCCATCCCTGATCTGTATTAAAAATTCCTTTAATACGTAGCCAGTCTTTCTGTGCACATAACACATCGAGCAGAGCATAAAATTCAAATTTCCAACGTTTAGGTAATTTCCAACCCGCCACAATATAACCTTGTGCCGACTCAACATAGTGATATGGCAATTGATGAATTTCTTTAGCAACTTCAGCTTCGGTCATTTGTTTTTGAAGCTTCAGTAAAGGTTGTATAGAGCGTGCAGTTAAACGAGCAGGCATATCAATTTGCGCCAGTTCAAGTTGACCATGTTCGGTCTTTAGCCATTGCTGCTGATAAGGTTGGTATTCTTCTTTAAGCTCAACCAGTGCCTGTTCATCTTCAAAAGTCATGGTGTCAGCATGAGAGACCACCACAATTTGTGCAGCCTTTAACTGATCTTCATACAGATTTTGTTTAACCCAATTGGTGTCATGCAAACGGCTACCATCGACAACTGTAACCAATGCACGCATAGCCAAGCTGTTTTGCCAATGCGGTTCGGTTAACTGATCAAATAATTGCGAAGGGTGCCCAAGCCCAGTAGGTTCAATAAAAAGTCGGTCTGGCTTTTGTTCACTTAACAAGCGAGCCAAAGCAATATGCATTGGGAGTTGACTACTACAGCATAAACAGCCGCCCAATAATTCCTTTACTGCATAGCCCTGATCTTGTGGTAGGAGTTGTTGATCAACTCCAATTTCCCCAAACTCATTCATTAAGACCGCCCACACTTCATTTTTGGGTTTCTGACTTAACAAATGCTGCAATAACGTCGTTTTCCCTGCTCCTAAAAACCCTGAAATAATATGGGTAGGAACAGTTTTTTGGGCAAAAATTTTCACAGGTGGCTCAAATCAACAAGGTTTAAAAACTAAAAAAGGTATATCACTGTTTAACTACTATGAAAATGTTTTTTCATTTTGAAGCTATAGTTTTCAATTATCCGGCTAAAACAACCTTTATGTGACATAAATCTCATCAATTATTTAAATTAACTTTAGATAAAAAAGAATTAAACGGAATATTCTATTTATAGGCATTCATAATTCATGCCAGAGTGTTTTGTTTACGTAAACAATTTGGCTTTTTTTTACTCAACAAGAAATATTCTTTCACATTTTTAGCGTTCAACTAGCGCTTTAATTTTACAGTAGACGCACATAAACGGCCCGTATATTTCATATTGTTAAGATAGGCGTAATAGATTGTTAAGTTAATTGATGTAATCCAAAGCTCGGCTTAGCATGTGTCCTAGCTTAGTCATTCAGCCATACATGTTTTATCTCCGTTAGGTTGAACGATTAGGTTTGATTTATTTTTTAATGAATTTAAGGATGCCATAAAATGAAATTAGCTAAAACTTTACTCGCTACTACCCTAGCTTTAACTGCTGCTTCAACTTTTGCTGCTTCTAAACATGATAAAGTTCATGCTCCAGCAGAAGATAAAGTTGTAGTTTCAACTCAAGAACAAGCAAACACTGCAAATGCTGCATCTGAAGCGGTAGGTTCTGCTTCTGAAGCTGCTCCTGCTGCTCAATAATTATCTCTGTACTCTCCTCCAAGCTCAGAGATAATTTTGCTGAAACGAAACAGGAAGTTGAATTTCAGTGAATAAAAAAAAAGATCGAACCATGCTGCGGTTCGATCTTTTTTATTTTAGTCGTTTTTCTTTTTAAGAAGTTTTTTTATACATGCTACAAGAAGGATTATGATTTTCTTGTAGGCGTAATACCTTGCGGTGTTCTGCCGCTTCAAATCGACAGCGTTTCCACTCTGTATCGAGTTTTAATTGAGGCACTTCACGAGGTTTACCATTCTCATCAACCGATACCATCGTGAAATAACAGCTATTGGTGTGGCGCACGGTACGCTTTTGAATATTCTGTGCTTCTACACGAATACCCACTTCCATTGAAGTACGACCCACATGGTTCACACTCGCTAAAAATGTAACGAGTTCGCCCACATAAATCGGTTCTTTAAAATTCACTTTATCTACAGACAACGTTACGACGTAGCTGCCTGAATAACGACTTGCACAAGCATAGGCCACTTGGTCTAGCAGCTTTAGAATTGTTCCACCATGAACATTACCTGAAAAATTTGCCATATCCGGCGTCATTAAAACTGACATGGTTAATTCTGACTGATCATCAGTTACGGTTGTCATTTCATCTAATGTAGGCATGACTCAACTCTGTCTCAAACAAGCTCAGAAAACATTATGGTTGATAATTCACAAAAAAAACATGCTTAAATCCACAACATAGCATCGTATTTTTTAATATTGTTAATTCTTTTTTTGAACGAATATTTTTTAAACTATTATTTTTAATTATTTTTTAGTTTTTCTTAAATAAAAATTTGAGAAGCAGCCAAAAGTAATCAAAAGATGCTATGCCATTTTGTTCCATTTTAAATGACATAGCATCGTTTTATATGAGCCTGACTATACTTTATGGATCAGTCCGGTAATACCATTAATAATCATATCAACAGCAATCGTACCGATTAATAAAGCAGATAAACGCCCGACTATATCAAAATAGCGATCGATGTATTTTGCATGTTTGTAGCGTAAATGATCATGTGAAAATTTCATCAAAATCAAAATACTGCATGTTAAAAACATGGTAAATCCGATCACAAGTGCCGCAGCACCAATCGACATTTCAATACCTGTCACCACAGCCGCACTAATGGTACCCGGCCCGATCATAAAAGGCATCGCGATGGTTCCAGCTAAATGCTCAGGAGCACCGCGCATTTCACCAATGGTGTCGGCCCCCTGAAACACGTAGCGATAGCCAATCACCAAAAAGATAAGGCCACCAAAAATCTGGAAAGCCTCAAAGCGTACATTCAGGTATTTACTAAAGATTGCTTCACCGCCCCATGCAAACAGCATAAAGACGATATAAGCAATCAAGCTCCCCTGAATTAAGGCTTTGTTAAACACCTTGGTTTCTGAATGGCGGATCAGGCCAATCATATAAATGCTCATTAAAAAAGGATTGAGCAAAGAGAAAAATAAAGCAAAAGAATGCAGATATGGTGAGACCATGCATATTCCCCTTAAGCTTGCGGATCTGGGAATAATGGACGGTTCCCAGGGCTAATACGATTAATATGCAAGAACGTCATATGTCGTTCATATTTATCTAAAATATCATTAATGACCTGTTCTTTACTGTAACCAACAAGGTCGTTGTCTTGAGAACCTTCATAAAGATAAGTTTCGAGACGGTAATAGAACTGTTTGCCTCGTTTTACACGCTGACTAAAGTTAGGCGCGCTATAACGGACAGGCCAAATCTGATACACGAAGTTTTGCTCTTCTTCCAAATGAATGGTGATATCGAGGTGATATAGTGCCTCTTCATCTTCAAGTGGGGTTTGCTGCACATCTACGTTCATACCTTGCTTAATGAGTTCGTCAGCTACGGCCTGAACAGCAGGTTTGCAAACGGTATCGAGCATACGTCTGGTTTCAGAGGTTCCCGGATGATGCATAACCCGAGTCAAACGCTGTTTCCAATTGAGGATATCGACGTTACCCACCACAGGTGCTGCGTTCATACTGCGGCTGGCATGCCTATAGTCTTCAAGCCTGAGCGACTTATAAAGACCAGCCATCACTAAGAACATCACGAAACTAAACGGCAGTCCCATAATGATGGTTGCATTTTGCAAAGCGGTAATCCCGTTGGTCATCAGCATAGCAAGCGTTAATAAGCCAATGGCAATTGCCCAAAACACACTTAACCAACGCGGCGCATCATTATCAATATGAGTAAGCTTGGTCGTGAAGTTACCTAAAACCAATGCCCCCGAATCGGCAGAAGTCACATAGAACAAAAGACCTGTTACTGTTGCGACTGAAGCAATAAAGGTAAAGCCCGGGTACTGCGCTAACAGGTCATAAAAACCATGTGCCGGATTAGATAATACCGTTGCAGCCAAAGTCTGGTTGCCTTCAAAAATAACGCTGTGCAATGCGCTATTACCAAAAATGGATAACCACGTTAAGGTAAATAACAGAGGAATAATTAAAGTCCCGCACACAAACTCACGAATGGTACGGCCTCTAGAAATGCGGGCCAAAAACAGCCCTACAAATGGCGACCAAGCAATCCACCATGCCCAGAAGAACAAAGTCCAACTGCTCATCCAATCTTTAGGTTGCTCAAAAGCAAAACTTTGAAGAGCCAAGGTTGGGAAGCGAGTTAAATAATCACCAATATTTTGTACCAGCGCATTGAGTAAAAACTCGGTATTGCCCAAGAACAAAATAAACAGTAAAAGACCAATCGATACATAAATGTTGATTTCAGATAAAATCCGAAGGCCTTTATTCACCCCCGATGTCACTGAAATAATACTAATACCGACCGCAATGGCAATCAGTGCAAACTGCATCCAGATATTCTCTGGCAGTCCTAATAAAACATGTAAACCATAATTCAGCTGTACCACGCCAATCCCACAGGTGGTCGCAATACCAAAAATTGTCCCGATGACGGCGGCAGTATCTACACTATGGCCAATTGCCCCATTAATTCTGTTCCCAAAAATTGGGTAAAGTGCAGAACGAATGGTAAGCGGTAAGTTATAGCGATAACTGAAATAACCAAGTGCCATACCAATCAAGGCATACATACACCATCCGGTCAAACCATAGTGAAACAGCGTCCACACCATACTTTGGCGTGCCGCTTCATAGGTCTGGCCTACGCCAACAGGTGGCTGCATATAATGAGATAATGGCTCAGCCACCGAGAAGAACATTAAATCGATACCAATACCTGCCGAAAACAGCATGGCAGACCAACTCAGTAAACTAAACTCAGGCTTTGAGTGTTTAGGGCCAAGTTTAATCTCACCATACCGTGAGCAGGCAATGAAAATGACAAACACCATATACAGCGTTGCAGCCAGTAAATAGTACCAGCCAAAGGTTGACGTTACCCACGCAAGAACGGTATTAATGGTTCGATTTGCGAAATCGTTAAATAAAAAAGTAACGAGAGAAAAGATTAAAATGATTAGAGCTGAAATATAAAAAACCACACGGTTAAGCGGGTCTTTTTTAGATTTAGATAATGTTAAATCATCAACTGCTCTTGGATTATCTGTTGCCATACAATCCTCAAGGAATAGAAGAAAAATAAAATATTCAATTTAGTCTTTTCACTATTTAACAATAATGAAAAGACTGCTTTGAACGCAAAAAATATAAATAAATGTGATGAACCAAGGTTATAAAACCTCGGTCACTTTGTTCTGGTCACAATTCGATGGAATAGAAATGTCTTTTGAAATAGCTAACTGCTTTTTCGCAACATTCGGGTCAAAATCATCTTGCTTTAGGGCTTTGGCTAGGCCAAACATATAAAGCAAAATAATCACAGAAAATGGTAAACCACATAACACCACTGCACTTTGCATGGAGTTAAAACTACCTGCTAATAATAAGCCGATACTTACAATGGTAATGACCACGGACCAAAAGATGCGTAACCAGATCGGTGAATCACTATCACTGGTGCCCCCTTTCGAGGACAAATTGGCGATCATTAGTGTACCAGACCCAACCGGTGTCAAAAATAAAACGAAACAAATTACAACAACAATCCCGGCAATATAAGGATTAAACGGGAGATATTCGAGTAATTTGAATAATGACAACGCAGGGTCACTTAAAACCATATCACCTAAAACTTTCTGTTTCTGGTTAAGAATAAAATGAATTGCAGTATTTCCAAAAATCGAGATCCAAGCCAAGGTGAAACCTAATGGAATGAGGCATACACCTAAAACCACTTCTCGAATAGTTCGGCCTTTGGAAATGCGGGCAATAAACATTCCTACAAAAGGCGCCCAAGCAATCCACCATGCCCAATAAAACACAGTCCATGAACCCAACCAGCCACTGGCTTTTTGATTGTATAAATACATATCAAAACTTTTACCCATAAAATTATTAAGGTAATCGCCCGTATTTTGTACAAGACCATTTAACAAATGGTTAGTCGGTCCGGTTAAAAATACAAATAAAAGCAAAGCATAGAGTAAACGTAAATTAATACGCGATAACCATGCTAAGCCTTTTTCAATCCCGATCACTGTAGTGACTGTCGCCACAAACATCATGATTAAAACTGCAGTGATTAAAGTTGCAGAGCTATGCGGTATTTCAGGAATTAAATAACAAATACCTGAAACTAACACCAAAGCACCAATACCTAAGTTGGTCACTAATGAAATGACAGTTGCTAAAATACCAAAGCCATCAACAAAATCGCCAACTAGACCATGTACTCGCTCTCCAAAAATTGGATAGAGCGCCGAGCGTAGTGCGAGGGGTAAATCTTGTCTAAAGGCAAAATAACCTAATGTCACACCTAGCAAGGCATAAAGTACCCAGCCATGAATCCCCCAGTGCAAAAAGCTATAGGTCATAGCATTACGGGCGGCCTGAACAGTACCTGCCTCACCTTCTGGTGGTCTTAGAAAATGGTCAACAGGTTCAGCAACACCATAATAAAGTAGCGCGATACCAATACCTGCTGAAAACAACATAGAGGTCCAAGCCAAATAGCCAAACTCAGGTTTGTCGTAGTCTTTTCCTAAAGGAATTTGCCCTACTTTTGAGAAGGCAAGCCAAGCCACAAAGCCTAAACACAGCACAATGACCAACATGTAATACCACCCAAAAAAGTGGTTTACCTGCTCTTGCACATAGGTCAGCCAAAACTGACTTTTTTCTGGAAACAGTACAAATAATAGGCCAAAAATGCCGATACTGACTGCCGAACTCCAAAATACAAAACGATTTAACCGAATATGGTCTGAAGAATATCCATCACTTTTCAACACCATCTTATTGCTCCTTGCAATCGGTGTATTTTTTCCAAAATAACGTGATAAGTACTGGACTTATGCGCATCATCCTATCCGTAAGAACTTCTGATTCTACCTCTTCTTCCCCGAAGTCAGATTCAAAAATTCATTGATTTTTACACATCATACTTGTTATTGATTGAACGTTCAATCAATAACAAGTATGATAAAAAAAGTGCTATGATGCTCTGCAAGTTAACATGCTGAATTTAAAGCACCCCTAAAAGTGCTGATGTGGAAAATCATGACAAAACGCAGAGTAAAACCAGAGCATGTGCGCCGTGAAGAGATTATGAACGCTGCACTCGACGTAATTTATGAAGTGGGGTTATCCAATACCACCATTGCACAAATTGCAAAAAAAGCCGAGTTGTCGACCGGTATTGTCAGCCATTATTTTGGCGACAAACAAGGGTTAATAAATACCTGTATGCAAGAAATGCTCAATGTTTTGCGTCGGAAAACCGAACAATACAGAGCAGAAGCAGATTCGCATCCGGAAAGCCAGATTAAGGCAATTATTGACTCTAACTTTGACATTAGTCAGGTAAATGAAAAAGCAATGCGGGTCTGGTTAGACTTTTGGTCTGCAAGTATGCATGTACCGGACCTGAGCCGTTTGCAAAAGATTAATGATCAACGCCTGTATTCCAACTTGAAGTTTTATTTTCTCAAGTTAATGGATGAACAACAGGCCAGTGTTGCCGCAAGAGGTCTGGCAGCATTGATTGATGGATTATGGCTACGTGGCAGTTTAAGCCGTCACAATGAATTTGATAGCGAGCTGGCCCGTTCCATTGCTTACGATTATGTAAAAACGCAATTGCAATTTGCGAACAAGCCTTTGCAGGAGAGACAAAATGAGTGATGTACAAGTTTATCAACTGTATATCCATGGACGCTACGTTGAAGCAACCAGTGGTAAAACATTTAATAGTATTAACCCTGCCAACGGCGAGACAATCGCGACTCTTCAACAGGCATCTGAACAAGACATTGAAGCTGCTGTAAAAAGTGCCCAACAAGGACAAAAAATCTGGGCAGCCATGACCGCTATGGAGCGTTCACGTATTTTACGTCGCGCTGTCGATATTCTCCGTGAACGTAATGATGAGCTTGCCCGTCTTGAAACACTCGACACCGGTAAAGCCTATAGCGAAACATCTACCGTCGATATTGTGACTGGTGCAGATGTACTCGAATACTACGCCGGACTTGCAACAGCTATTCAGGGCGAACAAGTCCCACTTCGCGAATCAAGTTTCTTTTATACACGCCGTGAACCTTTAGGCGTGGTTGCAGGTATTGGTGCCTGGAACTATCCAATCCAAATCGCTTTATGGAAATCTGCCCCTGCCCTTGCTGCTGGCAATGCCATGATTTTCAAGCCAAGCGAAACAACGCCACTTACTGCATTAAAACTTGCAGAAATCTATACAGAAGCTGGCTTACCAGACGGCGTATTTAACGTAGTACAAGGTGCTGGTCGTGAAATTGGTCAATGGCTCACTGAACATCCTGTGATTGAAAAAATCTCATTCACGGGTGGCGTAGAAACTGGCAAAAAAGTGATGGCAAGCGCTGCTGGCTCTACCCTTAAAGAAGTGACTATGGAGCTTGGTGGTAAGTCACCACTCATTATTTGTGAAGATGCTGACCTTAACCGTGCAGCAGATATTGCGGTTATGGCGAACTTCTTTAGCTCAGGTCAAGTATGTACCAACGGTACCCGTGTATTTGTTCCAAAATCACGTTTAGCCGATTTTGAAAAAGCCGTTGTAGAGCGCGTAAAACGTATTCGCATTGGCGACCCAATGGCTGAAGACACAAACTTCGGTCCGCTCACGAGCTTCCCTCATATGGAAAAAGTGTTGTCTTTCATTGAGTCAGGCAAACAACAAGGCGCTAAAGTGTTAATCGGTGGTGGCCGCGCAACTGAGGGCGAACTTGCCAAAGGCGCTTATGTACTACCAACGGTATTTAGCGACTGCACTGACCAAATGGCGATTGTTCAAGAAGAAATTTTTGGACCGGTTATGAGCATCTTAAGCTATGAAACCGAAGAAGAAGTGATTCAGCGTGCCAACGACACGACCTTTGGTTTAGCTGCCGGTGTGGTTACTCAAGATATTAGCCGCGCTCATCGCATTATTCACCAAATTGAAGCTGGTATTTGCTGGATTAACACCTGGGGCGAATCACCTGCCGAAATGCCAGTCGGTGGCTACAAGCAATCTGGTGTGGGCCGCGAAAATGGCTTAACCACGCTTGGGCACTATACCCGTATCAAATCTATTCAAGTTGAACTTGGCGATTATCAAAGCATTTTTTAATGCCTCAATCGCACTAAAACCTTCAACCTAAATCACATATGCCGAGCAGTCTTTATAGATTGCTCAGGCAAACTGTTAGTAAAAAAAGGATAGTTATGAATATTAAAGAATATGATTACATTATTATTGGCGCAGGATCTGCCGGAAATGTACTCGCTGCGCGTCTTACTGAAGACAAAGATACCACCGTTTTACTGCTAGAAGCAGGTGGACCAGATTATCGCTTGGATTTCCGTACACAAATGCCGGCAGCTTTGGCCTACCCTCTTCAAGGTCGTCGCTATAACTGGGCTTATTTAACTGACCCAGAGCCACATATGAATAACCGTCGTATGGAATGTGGTCGTGGTAAAGGCTTAGGTGGCTCATCTTTAATTAATGGTATGTGCTATATCCGCGGTAACGCAATGGATTTAGAACAATGGGCGACCCATAAAGGCCTTGAAAACTGGACTTATGCCGATTGTTTGCCTTACTACAAAAAAGCCGAAACTCGTGACATTGGTGGCAATGACTATCATGGTGATAGCGGTCCTGTATCAGTGGCTACACCAAAAAATGGCAACAACGTGCTGTTCCATGCTATGGTTGAAGCAGGTGTACAGGCAGGTTACCCACGTACTGACGACTTAAACGGTTACCAACAAGAAGGTTTTGGTCCAATGGACCGTACGGTTACGCCTAAAGGCCGTCGTTCAAGTACCGCACGTGGTTATTTGGATATGGCGAAAGGCCGTCCAAACCTGACTATTTTGACTCATGCAACGACCAACAAAATCTTGTTTAATCAAAAGCAAGCGATTGGTGTTGAATACATTATTGGTGCCGACCAAAACAACCTGCAACGCGCATTGGTTAAACGCGAAGTATTACTTTGTGCAGGCGCAATTGCGTCACCGCAAATTTTACAGCGCTCAGGTGTAGGTCAAAGTACCTTCTTAAAATCAATGGACATTGATGTGGTTCATGATTTGCCGGGTGTGGGTGAAAACTTGCAAGATCACTTGGAAATGTACTTACAGTATAAATGTAAGCAACCCGTTTCTTTATACCCGGCTTTAAAATGGTATAACCAACCTGCCATTGGTGCCGAGTGGTTATTCAATGGTACAGGTATTGGTGCAAGCAACCAGTTTGAAGCGGGTGGATTTATCCGTAGTTCGGATGAGTTTAAGTGGCCAAACATTCAATACCATTTCTTACCAGTAGCTATTAACTACAACGGTAGTAATGCTGTAAAAGAACATGGCTTCCAAGCACACGTGGGTTCAATGCGTTCGCCTTCACGCGGTCGTATCAAACTTAAATCGAAAGACCCATTTGCGCACCCAAGTATCTTGTTTAACTACATGTCGACTGAACAAGACTGGCGTGAGTTCCGTGATGCAATCCGTATTACGCGTGAAATCATGCAGCAACCTGCGCTTGATCCATATCGTGGTGATGAAATTAGTCCGGGCAAACATTTGCAGACAGATGCAGAGCTTGATGACTTTGTTCGCAACCATGCAGAAACAGCTTACCACCCGTCTTGTAGCTGTAAGATGGGTGAAGACGAAATGGCTGTTGTAGATGGTCAAGGCCGCGTACACGGTATGAATGGTTTGCGTGTGGTTGATGCCTCAATTATGCCGCTCATTATTACCGGTAACTTAAATGCAACCACCATTATGATAGCTGAGAAAATTGCAGACCAAATTCGTGGACGTGAAGCATTACCACGTTCAACTGCACCTTTTTATGTAGCTTCATAAAACTATTTAGGGCATATTTCTTATACAGGAATATGCCCTAAATTTAATCCATACCCCACAAGCATTAATAAGAACTATGTATGACAAAAAATAAGCGACTATAAGGTGAACATTTACATAAATCGGGTATGAAATAAAAATTAATTTATTTTTATAGGCAAATTACTATTAAGTGATTCAAGTTTAATCAATATTATTTTATTTATTAAATTTCAATTATTTAAATTAAAATAAAATCTAAAAACAATCTTATAAAAGCCTAATTTGATCAAATATAAATCATATTTATGATTTTAATAGAACCCATTTATTATAAAAATTGTCTTGTCAATGCAAAATTAGTCTAAAATATAGAGTGTTTGCGATAATCCCAAGTAATTTTTCTTTTTTCAAAGTTCTCTGTTTTGGAGAATTTTATTTTCGCATTTATATCCGTTTTGTCTGGATACGCTGTCTAGGTTTCCTCACACCTTAAGTGACTCAAATAACTTATTTTAAGGTTCCCCTTGCATGAAAAAGTTTTTGAAATACCTTCTGGTATTAATCATTCTTATTTTAATTGCAGGTATTGTTTTCTTGTTTAGACCAATTGCGTCAAAACAGGTACAAACTGCAAAAGATGAGCCAGTTGTTGATGCCGTTCTTGTTGGCGGCGGCATCATGAGTGCCACTCTCGGTACTTATTTCACTGAGCTTGAACCGAATTGGCAAATTCGTATGTATGAACGTCTTGACCAAGTTGCTCAAGAAAGTTCAAACGGCTTTAACAATGCCGGAACAGGCCACTCTGGCTTTATGGAAATGAACTATACCGAAGAGAAAAACGGTAAGATGGAAATTGCCAAAGCTGAAAAAGTTGCTTCTCAGTTTGAAGTCGCTAAACAGTTCTGGTCATATCAGGTAAAACAAGGTGTTTTAGCTGAACCGAAAACATTCATTAACCCAGTTCCACACATTGCTTTTGTTTGGGGCGATAACGTTCAGTTCTTAGAAAAACGTTATGCTGCCATGATTCAAAGCCCGCTTTTCAAAGGTATGAAATTTACTGAAGACGCAGCTGTAATTAAACAATGGGCACCTTTAGTGATGAACGATCGTGATCCAACTCAAAAAGTTGCAGCGACGCGTATGGAAGTTGGTTCAGATGTAAACTACGGTTCAATCACGAATCAGTTAGTGAAACACTTAAGCCAAAATCCAAACTTCAAATTGCAGACTTCAACTGAAGTGACTGGCATCAGCCAAAATGATGACAAAACTTGGACTGTGTCTTTCAAAGATTTGAAAACTGGTAAAACAGACCACGTTAAAACACGTTTTGTGTTTATCGGTGCAGGCGGTGCAGCAGTTAAATTATTGCAACTTACTGGTTTACCAGAAGCGAAACAATATGCTGGCTTCCCTGTAGGTGGTGAGTTCTTAATTACTGACAACCCTGCAATTACTTCTCAGCACACTGCGAAAGTATATGGCCGTGCTGAACTTGGTGCGCCTCCAATGTCTGTACCACATATTGATACACGTTATATCGACGGTAAAAAATATGTTTTGTTTGGCCCATTTGCAACGTATTCAAACAAGTTCCTGAAAAATGGTTCTCAGCTTGACTTGCTTGCATCAACCAACAAAAACAACGTTTTACCAATGACGACTGTTGGTTTAGAAAACCTTGATCTTGTTAAATACTTGGTGAGCCAAGTAATGATGTCAGACAAGGACCGCCTAAACGAACTTCGTAAATACTACCCAGATGCGAAAGCTGAAGACTGGCGCTTAAGCCAAGGTGGTCAACGTGTTCAGATCATCAAAAAAGAACCGGGTAAACCTGCAACACTTCAATTCGGTACAGAAATCTTTGCCTCTAAAGATGGTGCTGTAACTGCATTGTTAGGTGCATCTCCGGGTGCTTCAACTTCTCCATACATCATGCTTAACTTGCTTGAAAAAGCTTTCCCAGAGCAAACAGAAGGTAAGTGGAACCAGAAGCTTCATGAAATTGTGGTTTCTTATAAACAAGACTTAAGCAAAGACCCTGTGCTACTCGACAAAGTTCGTCAGTACACAAGTTCTACGCTTGGCTTGAACTATACATCTCCGTTCAAAGCTGCAAACGATGAAACTGCTGCTGCCCCTGTTGCAAAAGCAAACTAAGTTTGATGATGTATAAGTAAAATATCAAAAGGATGAATTTCGATTCGTCCTTTTGTTTTTTTAGACTTCTGTTGAGATATTTAGACTAGCTATGACGCCTTTAAACTCATCACCTCGCCTCTTAACGTTTTGTTTTAAGCTCGTACTTGTTTTGCTACTGGCTTATCTTTTGTTAAGCGGGTTTTATATGTGGATGATTGGCGGTACAGCTATTTATGTCAGCTCAGCCGTGTTACTTGCCATAACGGCTTATGCATTTAAGCTCGGTAAATATCAAAAACTATGTGCTGTTTTAAATGTGCTCATGAGCGCAGTCGCGTTATATTTCAGCACGGCTCATCTATTTTTCTCCCCTATTCAGTTCTTTATATTTTTACCTGCCTTATTTTTTGTTGTGTTGGCTTTTACTCGCCTAAGTAAAGTTCGCAGTTTATCTAAAGTACTCATATTCATTAGTTTATTAGTGTGGTCAGGCGTACATTTTACGCAGCTCGAACAACTTCAAGCCTATTATAAAACACAGCATAGTGGTGAAAGCTGGCAGCAATACGGTGCGCTATAAGACTATTTTTAGTCTGTATACTTCATGAAAATCTATTTTCATTTTCACATGAAGTTCATCAGTAAAACTGAACAGCATTTACAGAATTCCTTTTAAGAAAAAATATTCATAACAATCTAATTTATTTAGAAATATAACGAGCATATTCGCGATTGAATAGCATTCATCTACACGCTAGATTAGCTGAATTATTTTTCTCCCTTTACGTTATATTTATGAAAATTTTAGATGGCGGTTTAGGCCGTGAATTGGCCCGCCGTGGCGCTCCATTTCGTCAACCTGAGTGGTCTGCTCTTGCACTTATTGAAGCACCTGAAACAGTAAAAGAAGTCCACCTTGACTTTATCAACGCTGGTGCAGAAGTCATTACCACCAATAACTATGCAGTTGTGCCATTTCATATTGGGCAAGAACGCTTTGAAACTGACGGCGTACGTTTAATTAAAGTTGCCATCGAACAAGCAAAAAATGCAGTTAAAGAAAGCGGCAAAAATGTCAAAATCGCAGGCTGCCTACCACCGTTATTTGGTTCTTACCGCGCCGACTTGTTCCAGCCAGAACAGGCTAAAAACCTTGCTGAGCCAATCATTAACACATTGGCACCAGAGGTAGATTTCTGGCTCGCTGAAACTCAATCTTGCTTAAAAGAAGTTGAAACAGTACACGCGTTATTGCCACAAGATGATAAAGACTATTGGGTGTCATTTACGCTGCAAGATGAAATTAAACAAGAACAAGCGTTACTTCGTTCTGGCGAAAACATGCAACAAGTGGCTGACTTTATAAAGCAGTCAAATGCTAAAGCAGTATTGTTTAACTGCTGCCAACCTGAAGTGATCTTACAAGCGATTAATGAAATTAAAGGGCTTATTCCTGAGTCTGTACAAATTGGTGCTTATGCCAACGCTTTTCCACCACAGGACGAAAGTGCTACTGCCAACGATGGCTTAGATGAAATTCGTAAAGACTTAGATGCGCCTGCTTATCTTGCTTTTGCCAAACAATGGCAGCAAGCAGGTGCAAGTTTAGTGGGCGGTTGCTGCGGTATTGGACCAGAACACATTGCCGAACTTTCTCAATTTTTTAAAGAATAAATACCATGTCTGCTGCCAAAATCGGATTATTGTCTCTTACAGCGCTGGTATTTAGCTCTATGGTGGGGTCAGGCGTATTTAGCCTTCCCCAAAATATGGCTCAAGTTGCCAACGGCTCTGCCCTTCTTGTTGCATGGCTCATTACCGGAGTCGGCATTATTTTCTTGGCTCTCTCATTGTTGCATTTAACCCGTCAACGACCAGACCTAGACGGTGGTATTTATAACTATGCACGCGAAGGCTTTGGAGACCTCATCGGGTTTTGCTCGGCGTGGGGCTATTGGTTGTGTACCACCATTGGTATTGTCGGTTATGTAGTGATTGCCTTTTCAGGTGTTGGCATGTTTACCGACAGCAAAGACCACGTTATTTTTGGTGAAGGTAATACACTCTACTCTCTGATTGGCTCAAGCATTTTTGTATGGCTGGTACATTGGTTAGTAAGCCGAGGTATTAAGGAAGCAGCCATTGTGAATTTACTGGCGACCATTGCCAAAATTATTCCAATGGTGGTCTTTATCTTCTTTACCTTTATTGCCTTTAAGTTTGATTTGTTCAAACTCAACTTAAATGACTTCTCTTTAAAAGTTCCCCTTTGGCAGCAAGTAAAAGATCTAATGCTCATTACCCTTTGGGTATTTACCGGTATTGAAGGTGCGGTGGTTTTATCATCACGTGCCAAAAACCGTCATGACATTGGCAAAGCGACCATTTTAGGTGTGTTACTGGCATTAAGTTTTTACGTCATGGTTACAGTATTGGCTTATGGTGTGGTGAGCCGTGAAGCCCTTGCTGGCATGCATAACCCCTCTATGGCGACCATTTTGCAGCAACTCATCGGTTTGCCGGGTACCATCATTATTACCATTGGGCTTATTATTTCAGTTTCTTCGTCTTATTTAAGCTGGACGTTATTTGCGACCGAAATTCCATATCTAGCTGCAAAAAATGGCGCATTCCCGAAACTATTTTTAAAGAATAACCAAAATAATGTGCCGATTTCATCACTTTGGCTCACTACTATTGTGGTGCAAGGTTCTCTGATTGCCGTGTATTTTTTCAATAAAAACTACACTCAGCTTTTACTGATTTCATCGGTGATGATTTTACTGCCTTATTTTCTGGTATCGGCGTTTTATCTTAAAGAATCGATTCGCCACAAACGCACGCCGCATATTGCCATTGCAAGTGTCGCTTCAATCTATGCACTTTGGTTGCTCTATGCAGCAGGCTTAGACTTACTGTTGTTATCTGGTGTGTTGTATTTGGTTGGCTTGGTTATTTTTTCAATCAGCTACTTTGAGCATAAAAAATCGCTAAAACAAAACCAGCTCAATTAATTATTTCAACCACTGTTGAGCTATTTCAGCAGTGGTTTTCTAAAAACAAAAAATTCTATTTTGAAGGCTGTGACTGCTTTAAATGCAATCTTAAAATACGGCGTAATTCTAAAATTGCCTCAGGGCTAGTTTGAATCGAATGCCCACCTTTAATAATCAGCTCCGACTGCTCCCCACCCAAATGTGAACTTTGATAAGGCACAATCCCATCACTCATTTTTGACTTATCTGTGGTGCCATTTATGTTGCCCATAATCGAGTGATAGACCACATTGGACGATGGCTGAATGGCTTGGGTCAACTGCATAAAGTTAGAAGAACGACTTAAATTACTTGCTCCGTTTTCAATTAAACCTTTTCTGAGTTTTGTATTTTTCTCATCTCTCATTTCAACCGCAATAAAAAAGTCGGCGGGTAACCGAATAATACGGCGAGCAATTTGGGTAAACCATCGGTCAGCGTAGTCAGTACCATGATGCGGCGCCGAAACAAAAACAACCCGCTTAAAATAGGGCAAATCTTTGAACTGAAAACGTTCTCGAATAACCGGATTTTCTTTTAAACGCTTTAGCTGTGCTTCATTCATTTTTTGCATGGCTTGCTCTGAAACATCAGCATCGCTTACCAATAAACGGCTAATCACTCCACCCATACTATGCCCAACCAACACTGCATCATGCGCAGCGTAACTGTCTTTGGCGACGTTTTGAAAAGCCTGATTCAACAAAGAATAAATCTGAAAACGACTTTCAAAAATCGGCATATTGGTTGAATAAAACACCTGCCAAACCTGGTAGTTTTGTCTTAATTCGGCATCACCCATAATGTCATTGGTTAGGCTTACCCACGCCTCTGGGCTACTTGCCAAGCCATGAATAAATACAATAATTTTTTTATTGGGATTAAAAGGTTCCAGCATATATAAATGTGGCATGATTAAATTGGCTTCTTTATTAATTAAAGACCAATAACCTGCTGCACCTAAATTATATTTCGATAACCATAGCCCATAAGGTGCCGAATAGTTGGCAGTGAGCGGATAGTCCACGCCTTCAACTTTTACGCGGTCCTGTCGGTATGGGTCAAACATGGCAATTTCTAACTCTGCCCCATCAATGACCTGATCGGCTGTGGCCTTTTGTTTTGGGTAAGCGATGGCCGTGACCGGAAAGAAGCGTGGTAAATGAATATTGGGATTACTCTGGTGAGCATAAAAAGCGTCGGGGTCTAAAATAAAGCCATGATTTACATCATGCTCCTTACGCCCCACAATAAATTCAGCGCCTAACCCATCCTTACGGTTGACGGTATTAAACCCTGAAAAGTTCATGTTATAGCTAGAGCGAAAGGTATCGACTTCAATGTTTTGTACATCTACGGCATGATCAAAGTTGACTTGGTACTCATGCCCATCTGCTTTTAGTAAAGGTGGAAAATGAAGCGTATTTAAATGATTAAAATACGTGGTCATGAGCTTTGATAAAGCCACGTTATAAAAAATACGTACCTGATTTTGTCGATGGTCAAATACCCGATCAAAAGGTGACTCTTCAGAATCAAACAAATAGACATAGCTATAGCGCAAGCTTTTATCAAACAACGACAGCTCTTGCTCAACACAACTGTTACTTTTAAAAGTGACATTACACTGGTTACTACGCCCAACATCTAAAGCTTTTGCCAAGTAAATTTCACTCAGCGCAGCATAGCGTTCTTCTCGGCTGCTATTTTCAGACAATCCCTGAATTTTCTTTAAACAGACATTAAAATTTTGCAGACACGACTTTTCATTTTCTTTGACCAAATACAGCAAGTTTTGGGTTTGATGACTTAAAGTATTGTCAGTCAAAATACTTTCATTTTTACTTTTTAAAGCACTGCTTAAATTACTTTCTTTTAAATGAATGACCTGACAACCGCTCAGCAGTCCCATTATAGTAAGCACTAGATAATGGCTGGATTTTGTCATTGTGCATTCCTTTCGCGAATGTATTTCCCCACTCATCATTATGCCCGTAAAGCAGTGCCCGAACAATTTCAGCTCAACTTCGATTTTGCTTTATTGAAAAAATAAAAGCCCGAATTTATTTAAATTCAGGCTCTTTCAATCGCACTGTTTAAGCTTGTTTAAACTTCTGCTGTGAAGCCAAATAAGAAAAATAAAGGATAGGTAAAATAAACGGCGCTACACTCCAAAAGTCAAAATAGACATACAGTACCGCCCCCATCAAAGCGCCTATAACAAAGCCAATGACAATACTGGCACTTTTAAACAGACTTATCCGATTGGCCTGATTATTATTTTTAAGCAAGTTGGCAATATCAATCCCAAGCTGGGTGGTGTTGCCTGTCATCATGGTACTTGGGCTAATATTTTTAATGAGTGTTTTACTTGAAGTATTACGAATAGCTAAGGCAATTAAACCGAGACCACCTGTGATTGCAACCGTAATCGCATCGGCATTTTTAAATGGCTCGAAATAAAGCCCAGCAACCATAAAGGCAAAGAGAAAAATAGCCTCAAATAAAAATAAATAAGACAGCGTTTTGTGTTTAGCTTGACTTCGGTCAATTAAAAGTTTGGTAATCACCACCGTCAAAATAAACAATGGAATAGCCGCAAGTTTAATCCAGACACCTGTACCGCCCTTCACTAAAGCCGCTCCTGCCAGTACCAAGTTACCCGTTACGTGCGCAGTAAAAAAACCAAATAACGCAATAAAGCCAATGGTATCAATTGCCCCACCGACCATAGTCAGTAAAACAGGATCTCGACATAGCGCCCATGTGCTTTGTGTTTCTTGTTGAATTGAGGTCTCTGGCATAAGCAGCATCCTGTTAATTTAAAGTCATTAAATTCAGTACAAAGATGTTTTAAATATTTAAAAACAAATCAAAGCTAAAGTATTTATCAAAACAAAAAAGCATGTAAAAACATAGACTGTTTAATGTCGCAACACTGTCTTCAAAATAGCAACAATTATGATGCGCGCCATGCAACAGTACGAGTCATGAAGTTACAAGTTTTTTAAAGCAAATCGGCCAAATTCCTAATTTCTTCCATCACCGCCTTACACGCAGGCGTTAAATAGCCATGTTTAGAAATAGACAAAGAAATATAACGCTTGAGCGCGGGGTTAATAATTTTTGCAGCTTGAATGGGAGTGTATTGGCTGGCCTTTTTTAACGCTTGCGGCCCCAGCATGGTATACATGCGAGACTCGGAAACCAAATGGGTTTGTAAACTAATCGAGTCGGCTTCAAACACAATATTTAGCTCTACCCCATTTTCATAAGCCATGTGGTCTAAAAAATTGCGCCAGTTACTTGGCCTGCAAAACGTGACCAGCGGTAACTGACTTATCATTTTAAAGTCGACTTCATTTTCACGAGTTAACTCATCTCCTTCACAGCCGACCAAATAGGTATCGGCTTGGGTAAGGTAAACATCGCCTTGTTTAGGCGTCGGGTTAAAGCGATAAAGTATGGCTAAATCGACACTACCATCTTCAAGCCATTTTTCTAAATGCACCCCTTGCCCTTCACGCACTGAAAGTTTAATTAGAGGATATTTCTCTTGAAGCACTTTATACAGAGTCGATAACAATGGATGTGCAGTAGACGGCAAACTGGCAATACGAACCGTACCAATCGGGGTATCGGTCGAGTGCAAAATTTCATTATTGAGTTGATCGGTCACATTTAGCCATGAACGAATTTTAGGAAGTAAATGCTGGCCTAAATCGGTGAGTTCGACGCCCCTTCCAGTTCGGTTAAACAAACGTCCGCCACACTGCGCTTCAAGCTCGTTCATTTGCCGACTGATTTGCGGTTGGTTGGTATTATGCAGCATGGCGACTTTACTTAAGCTACCGAGTTCCACTGCGTCTAAAAATATTTTCCATAATTCATAATTCATCGATTCTTCCTAAATCGTAATGAGGCAGCATTTTGAGCCATACATTTTCAGTATAACTGAAATTCAAGAATTGGTAATTCCTACATAGCTCACCTATTTCTATACTCCAATCATGTTCTCTACAACACGATTTAAGTCAGATTAAGAACCAGAGAATATTTAATTACACTGTATAGGAAGTACGATTATGAGTTTAGATTTACGTGGATTAACCCCAGCACCTGTGACTCCTTTTACCCGTGACGGACAAGTAGACCATGATGCAATTCAACGTTTAGGTTCATGGTTAGGCAGTATTGATGGTGTGAAAGGCTTGGTTGTTCTTGGGCATGCAGGTGAAGGAACATTCTTGTCGCAAAAAGAACAAATGCAGGTCATCGAAAGCTTTGTTAAATCGGTAGATGACAAAATTCCGGTAATCGCAGGGATTACGCTCGAAGGTACTTCGGTTGCAGCAGAAGAAGCAAAACGTGCAGTGAGTGCGGGTGCTTCGGCAGGTTTGATTTACCCTTCACACGGCTGGTTGCGTTTTGGCTATCAAAAAGGTGCGCCACAAGACCGCTATAAAGCGATTTATGAAGAAAGTGGTTTGCCATCGATTTTATTCCAATATCCAGATGCAACGAAGGCCACTTACGACCTAGAGACTCTACTCGATATTTCTGCACAGCCAGGTGTGTTTGCCATGAAAAATGGTGTGCGTAACATGCGCCGCTGGGATGTTGAAATTCCGATTATTCGCCGTGAACGCCCAGACTTACAGGTGTTGACGTGCCACGATGAATATTTGCTTCACACCATGTTTGATGTAGACGGCGCTTTGGTTGGCTACGGTAACATTGCCCCTGAACTGTTAATTGAAATGATTAAAGCAGGTAAAGCCAAAGATTATGCTAAAGCTCGTGCGATTCACGACCAATTATTACCAGTGACTCGCAATGTTTATCACCGCGGTTCACACATGGAAGGCACAGTCGCGCTTAAACATGCATTGGTTGCTCGCGGCATTTTGGACCATGCCACTGTGCGTTCGCCTCTGCTTCCACTCGCTGATGGTGCGGAGCAAGAAATTCATGATGCGATGCGTCAAGCCGGAATTGGCAAGGTCGATTTAACCCAAGCCGTTGCTTAAATTCCATTCGGGCTAGCATATACGCTAGCCTTTTTTTCCTGTACGCTGCCTGAGGCCAAACATCGGGCATGTCTCTTAAAAACAATAATAAAAAGCATGCAAACTGTGGTGAACAGGTAGTGCGAAATAGAACAACAAAACTACGAGGAATGTAGTGATAAGGAGATATAAGATGACAAATCTAGCGGATGTAGAACAAATTAGTCATCATCAAAAAAATGCGGAAATTATTGCAAGACTCGAACGACTACCCGTCACCGGACGATTGCAATTTATGCGAATTACCATCGGGATCGCGACCTTTTTTGACGCTTATACTGTTCTTGCGATTGCCTTTGCTTTACCCCAACTCATAACCGAATGGCACCTAACGCCTGCCTATGTCGGTGCGATCATTGCTGCGGGCTATGTCGGGCAACTGGTCGGTGCGATCTTTTTTGGTTCTCTTGCCGAAAAAGTCGGTCGTTTAAAAGTGCTGTCTTTTACCATTTTACTGTTTGTGGCAATGGACATTTCTTGTCTGTTTGCATGGAGCGGAATGTCACTGTTAATTTTCCGTTTCTTACAAGGTGTTGGTACAGGTGGCGAAGTACCTGTTGCGAGTGCCTATATTAACGAGTTTATTGGTGCAGAAAAGCGCGGTAAGTTTTTCTTGCTCTATGAAGTTTTGTTCCCACTCGGTCTGATGTTTGCAGGCATGGCAGCATTTTTCCTCATGCCAATTTACGGCTGGAAAGTCATGTTTATTGTGGGCTTAATTCCATCAATCTTAGTCATTCCTTTACGGTTTTTCTTGCCTGAGTCACCACGCTGGTTGGCTTCAAAAGGCCATTTTAAAGAAGCCGATCAAGTCGTCAAAAGCTTTGAAGACGGTGCCATTAAAAGCGGTAAAACTTTGCCTGAACCTGTGGTGAAAGAAATTAACCCGCAAGGCATGGCAAAAACCGACTGGCGCGAGCTGTTCCGTGGCATTTACCGCAAACGTACCTTTACCCTGTGGGGCATGTGGTTTTGCGTGTATATGGTGAACAATGCCATGGTGACTTGGCTGCCATCTCTTTACAAACAACACTTTGGCTTGTCGCTGCAAACCAGTTTAGGTTATGGCTGGATTACCTCGGGCGTGGGTGTGATTGCCTCTATTATCTGTGCCTTAATGATCGACAAAGTCGGTCGTCGTCCTTGGTACAGTGCAGCGTTTTTCTTGGCAATTATTCCACTCATGAGTCTCTCGGTTTTAGGTGCAAAATCGGCCATGCAAGTTGTGATTTTAGCGACGCTGAGCTATGCCATTTTGCAAACTATTTCATTCTCTTTATACCTTTACGCTGCCGAACTTTACCCAACTCGCCTACGTGCGATGGGCATTGGTTTTAGTACCGCTTGGTTACGTGCCGGCTCTGCAATTGGACCAGTTATGGTGGGCCTCGTGGTTGGTGGCTATGGCATTCAATATGTGTTTAGTGTACTGGCTGTCGTGGCGCTCATTGGTGGGCTTGTGACCTTCTTGTTTGCCATTGAAACCAAAGGCCAAGTGCTCGAAAAACTCTCTCCTTAATTCATCCATTTCATAAAAAGCTTGCCTAACCTAAGCGTTAGGCAAAGGGCTTATTTATGCTTAAAAAAGGAATTTAAAATGAATAAATATTTGCTATGGGGCTGTATTGGTTTAGGCAGCGTGAGCAACGCTTATGCAGAGCTTTCTCAAGAATTTGGCAAGTTAGAATTAAAACTTAACACCCGTTACTGGAACGATGAAGGCACTGCCCACCCCACGCTTGCTAACCCTTCGCCTTCGTCGAGTGAATATGAACAAAGTGCCTTAGGGCTTGAGTTAAATTATCAGTCACCTTACTTTTGGGAATGGCTTGGGGTAGATGGTTCACTCTATGCAGTCACCAAGTTATTTGACTCTGGCAAACCGAGCGCTCAGCTTTTAGAAGTCGAAAATAACGGCAAGCTCGACCAAAACTTTGCGACTTTAGGACAGCTCTATATCAAAGCAAAGCTCGGTGATAAAGGCGAAATTAAATTAGGCCGCCAGTTGCAAGACTCACTCTTGCTTAAAAGCACCAATAACCGCGCAGTGCCCGACACTTTTTCGGGTGCGAGTGGTCAGTTTCAACTGAATGATCAGCTACAAACTTACCTGGCTTACTATGACCGCTGGAAACCGCGCAGCATGGATAGTTTTGAAAAACTGGTGACTGAAAATGACGAACGCATTGACTATGTCGGTTTGCTCGGTGCCAAATATCAGTACAAAAACTGGAGCGTGAATGCCGAATATTTAAATAGCAAAGATTATTTAAAAAAGTACGGGGCGATTGCTCAATATAAATTGGCCCTGCATGGCCTTGTGTGGACATTTAACACAGGTGCTTTTTTCTCGCGTGATGATGGCAAGCTATTTAAATGTGGTGCCGAAACCGAGCTGGACTGTGTCAAAGGTCAAAACATTAACAACCGTGGGAATGGTTATTTTATAGATGTAAATGTGGCCAAGAATAATATTGAAGGCGGCATTGCCGTTTCAAAGTTTGATGGTTTTTGGATAGAAGATAACTTTGCCGTGCACTCCGACCGTAACTCGGTTTTGACGCAAGACCATGGCACTAACCCGTTTCCGACTTCTGCGACCATTGGCCCTGACTTTAGCAATAACGATGAAACTGCCGTTGCCCTTCGATTGAAATATAACTGGAAAGACTATGTGAAAGGTTTAAAAACCGAGGCGAAGTATATTTATGGCTTTGGCGCTCACCCAAGTAACATCAGCAGTGATATTGAAGGTAAAGAGCGTTACTTTGACTTTACAGTGAGTTATGCCTTACCGTGGGTAAAAAACTTAGATGTGCGTTATTCATTTTTGCATTATGAATCAAAGTTTGAAAATGCAAACCTAGGTGAAAAAATAAATGGTATGTCTCGGAAAGATTGGGACCAGCACCGTGTATTTATTAATTACCGTTATACATTTTAAGAGCAGGCTAAACGTTTAGTTTAGCTTTATTATTTTTATTAATTTTACGATTTAAAACGATTAACTTTTGAGTTTAATTAAAATATAAATTTATATTTAAAATTTTTATAATATTTTATTTAAATTGAATTGACCTATTAAAAACTTATGATTATTATGGTCCCGCTGGCCTACATTGCCAGTCGGTTTTGACAGACCGAGTATACAGCGTATCAGGTTCATACTTCCTGAGTATGACACTTGTGCGCAACCTGCACCTCCCCCTTACCGTTGCGGTAGGACGGGAGGGGGACGCGCTCGCGCGTGCTGGTCTGTATACCCAGTCTGTCAACCCCTTCTCGTTCTACCACCCTAATCAATTGACGGTGATTTTCGGTGGTAGGACTCCATACATTCTAAGGAGTTGACCATGCCACTATATAAACTTATCCCCTCTCCCTTATAAACTTTTTATTTATTTAAAATTTGGGTTTTCTATTATCTAAATTTTCAAATTTATAAATTATTTTTATTTTAAAATTTAAGTCATTTTATTTTATTGCTTTTATAGGCGGGTTAACTATTGCCTTTAAAAATGATTTTAAAACTTAAAATATAGCGGTTTATTTTTTCTCATTGAGATATCCCCAAATCATCACGAGAATAATATGAAATTTTATAAAACTATTTTGGTTTTAGGCCTCATTGTTGGCGATTACAGCGTTTCGGGTTGTGATCTTCACACGCAGCAGGAGTTTGAAAAAATTTGCCTGTCTGGTGGGCATACCCAAGCCAGTTGCGACTGTATTTACCAACGGCTCGAACAAGTGTATTCGCCTCAGCTCATGCAACGTCTAGAACATGTCAGTTTGCAAAGTCCTGCTCTCCCACAGGACTTTGCCCCTACTTTTTTTAGCGTCATGCGGCGGTGCGATAAAAACGACATGGGCTAAGCGTTTGGCTTAGCTCCTTTATCTCTGTGTCGCAACGGTGGATAACTTTAAATCAGCGCAAAAAATTAAAGTTCTGTTGTGGCACGGGGGCCTGCTTACATGAGGATTTGAATACTGATAAATTAATTTTTTAAAATAAATAATATTGGAATATTTTTATAAAATAAACAAAATGTTATATAACACTCTAAATTAAATAATAGATAAAGCAAATGATTAGTCTTACTGCTATTACTGCTGTGTTGGGGGCCTTAGTTCCTTTAATTGTTGCCTACATTTCATCACGGCATAATTTAAAAAAACATCCAAGATTGGAGTTTAGCGAAAGTATTGAAGCTGCTAAAGAGTTTGATGCAATTTTGATCTCCACTGAATCACAATTAGTAAAAGATCGCATTGCACAAAAATTGATAATGAAAAAGAATATCAATTTTCTAGAAACACGGTATTTTTATAGATATGTAGATATGGAACTTTGGGTTGAAAGATATATCGATGTTCGAAGATACATAGAACCAATTATTGATGATAACAACGAAATCGTTGAATTAAAAAATAGATATACGATGACGAAGAACATATTGTTTTTATGTATGTATTTTTTATGCGGCGTTCTAGCAGTGATCCCATTGTTATTCTTACATCATTATTTAGAAATATTAAATCAATCTATTAATAATATTAAGTTTTTACTAACATTTAATTTGATTGCTTGGCCAATTCTATCGGGTTGTATAGCATTAATTAGTCTTCATAAAGCCAATAAAATATCTGATGCTTATAACTTTTTAAAAAAATTTCAAAATGAAAGGATAAAAGTTAAGGAATAGATAATTATTGGATGACTAGCAAGCATGAAAAATCCGTATCCTATTAAATAAAAAAGAGCTCACAAGAGCTCTTACTTACTTTATTGTAATGCGCAGTATATTATTAGTTTTAGTACTTACTAAATTCACCTATAAAGTTCTGCTATTAAGAAAAATACATCAGGAATTGTCCATGAAAATTATTAACCTCAGAAAACTTCTCCTTATTAGTACACTCATGTCAGTGGGCTTTAATATCTATGCGACCCCTATTCCCAGCTATAAAGGAATACCTAAAAAAGACGTGAACTTTGCTAAATTCCTTAAGAAGAATCACAACAAGATTGTTCAACTAGATTTACACATACAAGACCCAGATGATTTTGATTTTATTACTTATGGTTACCGCTCAGTAAGTCCAACTTTTGATATAGCTCCTCTTGGTAAAGTGAAATATGACGCTTACATAGAATGCGACAAGATTAATAACCCGAATGCAGAGACGACTATTGATAAATGTGCTCCATACGTACAATGGAATACAGAAACTGGTCATTTGACAGGTAAGTTTAAAGTCCTCAGTAAAGGAAAAAATGGAATGGGTAGTATGCTTTACTATCTAGTTGCTACTAAGTAAAAAAATCTTTTTAAGATTGTTATTAACTTTTTATTTACTCTTGTTGTTGAAAAATTTAAGAATAAAAAACCACTTATCATAAGTGGTTTTTTTGAGAATTTTAGTGGGATGTAATCCGCTCAAAGATAAAGTAAGAGTACAGCAATGGTGTCTTACTTTAAATTAGCACAAAAAATTAAAGTTCTGTTACTGCACGGGGTCTTGGGGAAATAATTCTTAACTGAATAATAAATGTTAAAAATAAGCAACCATACACTCGTTAGCTTCTACTTTTTATCTCTTATTGAAGTAATTTGCTTAAACACTTCTTCTTCAAATAAAGCATGGTATTTAGCTTTTTTACTTTCATTATGAAAATTAAGTTTGGTATAAATAACCTTTGAGATAACTAAACCTAAAATTAGGAAAACTATAAAAGAGACTAGCAAACCTACAAAGTTTTTGAGTAGAAAAGCAACGATAAAAGAAATTAAAAAAGATATAACTAAGCTCTGCCATAGTACAGATTGCTGGCTAGCATGCTTAAATTGAGCAAGCTTTTCAGTAGCTATTTGATTTGCTTGTTCATAAGATTCTTGATCGTTGGCAAATTTAAAATCTCTTAACTTTTCTTTATCTCTTTGTTGTAAAGATAATTTTCTTAGCTCTTGTATTTCACTCTCATCAACAGGCTGAACACCAACATAAGAAAATAGTAACTCCATGACCTCTGGTTTATCCGTATTAATTATTAAAGTATTTCCATCCAAAAATTTAACTTTTAGCTGTAATAGATGCTTATCTATTTCTTCTGTACTTTGACTCACTTGCACAGTTTGAGTTTTTTTAGCTGCTGTCACACCTCCTATTATTTCTCCAGTTGTGCCCTTCAATGCTCCTCCAAGCAAGGTTCGAGTTATTAAATCTGAAGTGGAGGTCGTTGTTTCTGAAAATTCATAACCTTTTGTTGTCGCCTTTTTTGTAGTTAAATCTCTTATGACTTCGACTTCTTCTATTTGGTCACATCGAGCAATAGGCTTAGGAAAACCATATTCATCATGAATATAGTAAATACAGAAAGGCCCCTTATCTAAAAACATTTTATTTATTTTTGCTTTCTTCTTAACCCCAGCATTTATAATTTCAACTATAAACACAACCTGTATCCTTTTTATAAAAGTTAAACATGTTAGACAATTAGAAAGATTTATATTTTCAAATCAAAGCGACTTAACAATCCATTCGTCTTGGTATGTAAGTCCGCATAATATATTGCTCGCTTTCTTCCTAATGGTGGTTTTTTTATCGGTAGTTCTTTAATTTCATGAATGAGCGGTAACCGTTCTGTAAATTCAAAATTATCTACAACTCTATTGAACTCATCTTTTTTTAGCTGCTCTTCATTACAGAAAATATCATAGGCACGATGTTTTTCCATATCCCAAAATGCGGCAAAGGCTTCTTGTACAGTTTCCCCTGTTACCATTTTAGGAATTTGCTCATTGATAAATTTTTCAATCAAATCACGCTTATCGTATAAAGAAATATTATTATTCAATAAATCCTTAAGCTGTTTGACTCTACTGTCTTTCTGTTCCTGATTTTTAGAATTAATAATAAGTTTAAGTAATTTTAAAATGTAATCTACATTCACTCGATCACTAAACAATAAATCGAGCTGGAAATCGACCTCATCTAGTACTGAAGTTTTTTCAGCTAAGTTCGGTCTCATTTGGTAGCTAAAAGCTAGATCTTTATATTTTGATGAATAATTTTCAAAATCTTGTTTTGTAAAAGAAGTAGCATCTTGATCGTACTCTGAATACATTTTTAAACGATTATTTAGCCTCATTACATCACGGAAGGCATACACAAACGATTCTTTTTCACTTTCGCCATATAAGTCATCAACAGACTGGCATGTAGGTGTAATGTTTAATAAATTATTTACTGCTGATTCATAGAGTTTTATTACTTGCTCATAAGGGCTAACAACGACAACATTCTTTGCTTCTTTATCAGAAAACATAATCAATGCATCATCAGTCGCTTGTTTAAGATTTCGGAAGCACACGATATTTCCAAAAGGCTTTGTCTGACCATAGACTCGATTGGTACGTGAAAAAGCTTGAATTAAACCATGATGTTTTAAATTTTTATCAACATAAAGAGTATTAAGCCGTTTTGAATCAAACCCCGTCAAAAACATGTTTACGACCAGTAAGATATCAATTTCTTTACCTTTATTTTTATCTGTACCGTAGGCCTTAACTCGACTACTAATATTTTGATAATAATCGTAAAATCCTGAACCAAGACTATAGTTAGTATTAAAGGTTTGATTATAATTTGCGATATATTGGGTTAATTTCTTCTCTGCAAACTCATCAACTTGTTTAGGCGCATCAACTTCTTCCTCTGCAATAAAATCATCATCAGCTTCACTAGCTTGCTGCGCTGAAGATTGTGCATAAGAAAATATAGTTGCGATATTGAGAGGTTGATAAAGCTCATTATTCTGTTGTGCTTTTTCTAGTAGCTCAGCCTGCACTTTTTCAAATTTATCGTAATATTGAATGAGTGCTGGAACTGAAGATACACAAAACATTGCATTAAATTCACGCTGATTAGTTTTGCTAGCATGTGTTGCAATTACTTCACGTACAATTTTTTCAATTCGGCGTTCATTTTCAAAAAGTTCTCTTTTATTAATTGATTCTATTTTTTCTTCTTGTGCTTCTGGATTTTTATGTACGAAACGTCCTAAATAATCGATGTTAAACGGTAAGACATTGCCATCGTTAATGGCATCTACAATCACATATTTATGTAATAGCTTTGGAAATAAATATTCAGTGGTAAATTTTTCCCCACTTATGGTGTGGCCATTTTTTTCAAAAATTGGTGTTCCTGTAAAACCAAACATTTGCGCATTTTTAAAGAACTTTTTAATTTTTTGATGCGTTTCACCAAACTGGCTACGATGACATTCATCAAAAATAAAAATAACTTTTTGATCTTTTAGAAAAGCCATTTCATCTTCATAACGGTCATTTGAAATTGCATTGTTCAATTTCTGAATGGTTGTCACGACTAAACGGTTATCTAAAGAACGTAGTTGTTTAACTAAGTTTGCTGTATTGGTTGTACTATCTACACTGTTTTCACGAAACTTATTAAACTCTTCTGCGGTTTGACCATCTAAATCTTTACGGTCGACTACAAAGATAACTCGCTGTATTTCTGGCTGTTTAATGAGTAACTGGCTGGCTTTAAATGAAGTCAGTGTTTTGCCCGAACCTGTGGTGTGCCAAATATAAGCATTGTCTGGTGAAGTTTTAACATGTTCAATAATCTTTTCTACGGCATAAATCTGATATGGACGTAAAATCATTAAACTTTGAGTTGACTGATGCATAACAATATATTGCATCAACATTTTGGTCAGATGTTTCGGGTCTAAAAAAGTATTAGTGAATTTACCTAAATCATTAACTTTTTTATTGTTTTCATCAGTCCATGGGAAAGCAAACTCAATACTTTGTGTACCATTTGCATAGTACAAGCAATTTACACCATTGCTAATCACAAAAAATTGAATAAAGCCAAATAAACCCTCGCCTGATTTATAGGCTGTTTTGGCATATTCTAATGTTTGCTCAAAGGCTTTTTTAAGTTCTACCCCAGATTTTTTAATCTCAATTTGTACTAATGGAAAGCCATTAATTAATAATGTAACGTCAAAACGGCTAGTGCGTCCGTTTAAATCTCGGTGATCCGCTACAACTTGGTTCGATACCTGAAAACTATTTTCTTGAACATCTTCACTAATAAAATGTACATGTCTTACAGACCCATCCTCGAATTTGACGGGACAGCGATTGCGTAATAGCTCTGCTTTTTTAAATACTGTGGTTTCATTACTCAAGTAATGCCAGATTTGCTTCCACTCTGAATCTGAAAATGGTTTTTCAATTTTATTAAGCTGCTGAATTTTTCTTTTAAGATTTTCTAATAGCGTTGTTTCATTACGAAGCTGGACACGTTCATAACCTAAAGTTTCTAGTTGTTGTATAAGTAAAGCTTCTAGTTCCAGCTCTTTTTGTGTAGACACTATTCAATCTCTTAACTTTGTTTATTAATTACTGATTTATACCGATTACCGTATAATAAAATAGCATTTATTAAACTGCTGTTCCATAAGACAAAAATATAAAATAGTTTTTAAGATAAAGTTTTCTACTTTAAGAGTTGCTTAATAAGGCTCAAAATATATTCTAGATTTTCAGTATTTGAAACAACGATTTCACAATCTCCATTTCCCCAATGCCCGATATTACTTACATCTCTTGCAATCTTCTTCGGGTCATCCAATGATTCAAAAGGCATATTTAACCAAATACGGATTTGTTTTGTGCCTATACTCATATAAACATAGTTTCGTTTTCCTTTACGGAATGCGATATACATTTTTTTAGGATAGACCTCTAAATCTGTAGTTAAGCCTAAAATTGAATCTCTAAACTGTTCATAAAGTTCTTTAATATCATCTGATTTATCTGCTAGATGATAATCTTCATCGTACTGTTTGATTTCTTTTGAAATCGTTGTTATCTCTTTAAAGCTTTCTGTTTGAACTTGTTTAATTGATGGCGCAGATTTGGTTTTTTGCATTGGATTAATTGAAATAATTCCCCCTTCATAACGTTTAATTTCCCAAAGCTCGATACCTAAATCTTTAAAGTTAGTCGATTGCTTTTGAAAATCAGTAAAACTTGGTGAGACAAAAATAATTCGACTTTGTGACCAATCTACATCTTGTCGCTTTAAATTTTTAGCCTGACTTTCATTATATTCGACAATAAAATCTGCTTTATATTCAAGCATTAGATTTAAGTAAGAAACACCTTGATCTATCACGCTATAATTGCGGTCACGTTTGTATTCAATAATGACAAATGCTTTACTTTCAGGGTCAAAAGCGAGCGTATCAATACGGTTACTTTTAATCGTAAACTCAGATTTAATAAACTCTAGACCTGTAAACTCGTAAAGGTTGCTCTCAAAAACTGTTTGAATTTCTTTTTCTAAGCGAAAAGGAGTTTCTGTTAACTCAACAAGCCTCTGGTCTTGGGTACGATAAATCTGCATGTATTTAGTTCACTCTAAATCTATTAGTTTTATATTTGAAAAGCTCTATATCTTAATACTTAATTATCTTTAAACGTACAGACTGAACTTTGTAGTGACATTCCCACTAAAGTATATTTACCCTGATCTATATCTTTTGCAAAAGTAAAAGCATCGACATTTTGGGCACATTCTTCGTATTTTTTAGGTTTTCCATTCACTAATTCATTAATTTCTAAAACTACCTCATAGCGTATTTTACCCTGAATATTTTGATACTCAGTTGTAGGCCACATCGTCAATAAAACTTGTGGATTACCTTTCACTAAGACTTGATTAGGCTTATTGGAAATTTGGTATTCGCCATCTTTCATCTTATAGACATTTTTCATGATCTCATTGAGAGTAATTTGATTAATATCTATTTTTTCAAAGTTAAATGTATCGGCAAAACTTAAATTACTCATAAAAAGAAATGTTGAAAGTAAAGTCACTTTTTTCAATAATTTTTTCATGGTCGCTACCTTTTATATTTACACAAACATCTGCTGCAACAAACCTTTTTTCCACTGTTTAGTTTCTTCGATTTGCTGAGTGACCTTCTCTATTTTTTTGTCAATGGCAGATAAGAAATTAGCGATTTGGGTTTGTTCTTCTAGGCAAGGTCTATTTAAAGTAAATGATCGAATAGATTGAAAATTTAAACCTTCTCTACCACTGCCTGTTTGATGTGAATCGATTAAGTTTTGACCATCTTTAGATGCTAAAAAAGATTGAATAAACCTTGGATTATCATTAGGTGTTCTAATAATGCAAACATGCTGATTAACATTTGCTTCAGTAAAATTCATTGGAACTACACAGCTACGCCCAATTGAAGCACCCGTGATATTTAATAAAATATCATTCGCCACAACTTTACTTCCTGACATTTTTTTATGTGTCTGTTCAGGTATATAAACAACATCATCGAGTAAAAGCTGGTTGTTATTTACATTTTGACTTCGTATAAAAATAATACCATCTTCTGTATATGCTTCTGCTCCACCCCGTGGAGTACTACCACTTCCTACTTTTGAAGCGATATCACCTAATTTAATTTCCTCCCACTCCCCAAACTCACTCCCATCATCCGCTTTAAAACGAATCTGCTGACTAAACAGTTTTTGCATCATGCCTTGTTTATATTGGCTGAGAAGCTCATGCTTTTGCGTGAGTTGAGCAATCTTTTCATCGATGGTGCAAAGGAACGAGGCGATTTTAGTTTGTTCTTTTTTGGATGGAATATCTAATTGACAACTTCCAATCTCTTTTTGGCCAATCGTAGTCATCGTTGCAGTTTTACCACCTTGAATTAACTGCTTACGAACATTCGCCGTTTTCAAAGAAAAATTTAAAAATAATGGATCTATCCTTTCTAAATCAGGACTTAATTTAATTAAATGACCATCATAAGTAACATCATTGGAATTGCCTAAATATACGTTTGAAAAAGCAATACCTTCTTTAACCAAAGAAGATCGTGTAAAGAAAATATCACCATATTTAACTTTATTTCGCTCAAACTCTTTAGCGTCTAAATCTAATAATGAAAGTCTAGCTTCATCAATATCTCTTTCAATATACATATCTAAAACATTGATTAACTTATATCCTTTCCCGACCTTATTCTGATCATTAAAAACACCATTATTAAGATCTTTTTCTTTAGATAACTCTATGATAGAAGACTTTGACCAATCTTCATTAAACTCTTTAAATCGTAACTTCGGAGTAACCATTACTTCACCACCTCCTTAAATGGCGAAGCAATCCCCAGTTCTTTACAGAAATCATTAATCACTACATCAGTTTTTTGACTTTCTACTTCTAAAGCTTGCAGAGCTTGCGCAATCGCATCTAAATCAATCTCATCCTCAGCTTCAAAGGTATCGACATAACGCGGAATATTCAGATTAAAGTCATTATCTTTAACTTCTTGTAAGGTTGCGACATGCGCATATTTATCAATATTTTGGCGGTTTTCATAAGCCCCAATAATATTGTCCAAATGCTCAGGCAATAACTTGTTTTGATTTTTCTGCTTTTCAAACTCATTACTAGCATCGATAAACAAAATATTGTCTTTATGCTCACGGTTTTTCTTGAGTACCAAAATACAAGTCGGAATAGAGGTGCCATAAAAAATATTAGCAGGTAAGCCAATAATGGTATCAATCACATTCATCTGCTCGATCATAAACTGACGAATATGCCCCTCACTTGAACCACGGAACAACACACCGTGTGGAAGTACTACTGCCATTGTGCCGTGCTCATCCAGCTGGTACAGCATGTGCTGAACAAAAGCCATATCAGCTTTAGAACTTGGCGCAAGTTTGCCATAAGACTTAAAGCGCTCATCATTCATAAACAATGGATCTGCCGACCATTTCGCTGAAAATGGAGGATTCGCAACAATCGCGTCGAACTTTTTATCTAAATGCTGAGGTTTTTTTAAGGTGTCTTCTTGGCGAATATCAAACTTAGAAAAATGAACATCATGCAAAATCATGTTCATACGTGCCAAGTTGTATGTGGTGCGATTCATCTCTTGACCATAAATCGCATCGACATGATTTCCGACTTCACGCTTTACACGTAACAATAAAGAACCTGAACCACATGTTGGGTCATACACACTACGTAGACGCTCTTTGCCTTGTGTGACAATACGAGCAAGTAAGGTCGAAACCATTTGTGGAGTATAAAACTCCCCTGCTTTCTTACCTGCACCAGAAGCAAACTCACCAATTAAATATTCGTAAGCATCACCTAATACATCCGACTCTGTATTAGAAATATCAAAATCAATGGCGTCTAAATGAATGATTACTTTGGCAATCAACTCATTACGGTCGTTGGTGTTGTTACCTAACTTAGTAGAAGTTAAATCGAGGTCTTCGAATAAATGAGCAAAGTCATCTGCCGATTCAGCATCTTGCGTGCTTTGTTCAATACTTTTTAATGTCTGAATTAGGTCATCTAAAATAAATTCTTCTTTCTTTGCACGCTCAGCGATGCTATGAAACAACTGATTTGGCTCAAGAAAGTAGCCCATATTTTCTAAACTTTCTTGTTTAAGGGCTTCTAAAAATTCCTGATGTTCTTCGTTACTAGCATCTAAATCTGGGAATTCAATCCCTTCATCAGCAAGCTCGGCATTAGCACTATTTAACACTTTTTCAGACAAATATTTATAGAAAATCAGTCCTAAAATATAGTCACGAAATTCATCTGCACCCATTTTGCCACGTAAGGTGTTGGCAATATTCCAAAGTTGTTTTTGCAGTTCTTGGAGCTGTACTTGAGTCATGTTAAAAAGTAACCAAAATCATCATTTTAGAATGGTGCTTACTTTGGCATATTTATTCGTTTTTTTTAAGTAGAATTTTATCCGAACACTACAATAACGACATGAATTGACGTTCCAAACCTGTTTAAAACTTGTTTTAAAAGATGACTCATTTATCTTAACAATCACAACTATAAACAATGGTGAAATATGCTTTTTGATAATTTAATGAATAAAGAACTGCAATCATTTTCTAGAAATATTGCTTCTCAAATCTTTATCGGTGGTACAGGTTTATTATTTTTATACCGAGCAGATACAAAACCAGGGTTAGTATATTATGAGTTTTTTGGTTTATATATTGTTGGTCTTCTCCTCTTAACTTGGTCTATGTATATGGCACTAAGCAATGCCACAATTTTACGTAATGATTATCGAGATTATTTATGGCGTCAGAGTGAAAAGTTTGACCGTATACGATTAATGAAACATTCTGAAAAAGAAGATAATAAAACAAGCGATATTTTGAAAACCTTTAAAGGTTTAAATTTTGTAGATGTAATTAAATTTCGTTTCGAAGGGGCATGTATCTTACTTATGTTGTTCCTATTCACAATCATGTACATGCTTGGAATTATCGCTATTCTTTTCCAACAAGCTAAGGCTTTTGGATTTTAATTTATATAAAAAACCCGCATATGCGGGTTTTAAAATTTTAATGTCTTAATAATTTTCAGAACTACCAGTATCTGACGTTGTAGATTCAGTAGCTGATTCTTCAATAGCTACTTCCTCTTTCTTACGTTTACTAACTGATCGAGTTTCATTTTCTAAAGTTTCTCCCGCTGCCGCATCAGCAGCCGCTGCCGCTGATATTTGTTCAGTTGTATTCGCATCAATTGCTATATCTTCACTTGTTTGCACTGGAAACTTAGCTAAATAATCTTTATGGCAATATGACTTAACCAAACTATCAAAATAGTAATTATCAGGCCCATCAAAGATAACTTGTTTTTCTGATTTAACTATAAATCTGGAGAAACCCGAATAAGCCCCCCATGAGTTTTTAGCATTTACCTCACCACAATTTTTAATGACATTTCTAAATTTTGCAGAATCACCATCTTTAAGATAATAGCGAACAGCATCCTCAACTTTTTTAAGTTCAGCCTGTTCTTTTAATTGTCTCTCTTGTTCTTGTTTTATTTTAAGTGCTTGTTCTTGAGCTTGCTTTTCTTTAGCAATATCTTCTGCCGATTTACCACAACCAACTAACACTAAGGAAAATAAAAATATTCCTATTATTTTTTTCACAGTCTAACCCCTATATATTAGAGGTTAGACTATAACGAGATTACAAAACATTACGCAAGTAAGTCTTTATAAAGAATAGATAAGGTTCTACTTCTTTTATCTTTGTTATCGATTTATTGTTTGTTCTTTCTAGATCATTCAAGCTTAATAAAATGAAAATTTAAATAATTAATTACACGTCCATATTCAAACTTGTTATATAGCTAAATCATATTTGTAAAAACTAGAATCATTTAAAAACAAGGAATTTAAAAGTCTTCCTTTTCTTTCATCGCCTAGATGATTTAATAATTTGAATCTTAAAAAGAAAAAACCCCGAAACTTACGTATCAGGGCTTTTCACGAATCTTGGTGGAGATGGCGGGAGTTGAACCCGCGTCCGCCAGCACTACGCTCGAGAATACTACATGCTTAGATATCGTCTATTGTTTTAACACCAAGTGACCCGACGAACAGGGTACAAGGTGCGATCCTCTAAGTTTGGTATAAAGCCCCGAGGCTTGACTCTATACGGACTTGTGTGCGTGCGCTTCAGTCGGGTTCCCAGACCACAAGTATTCTAGGAAGCGGACAAGCGGCCCTTAGGCAGCTAGAGCGTAAGTTTCGTCGTTTGCGACTATTTAAATGCAAATTTTATTTACGAGAGAAAATGCGCTCTCGGCATGCATCTATGAGTTTCATCACCGGCGTCGAAGCCAATAACATCCCCATGAATGTCTGCACATCATAGCATAACTAAAATAAAATGCTGTGCATTTTATCAACAGTCTGCCACTGATGAACATACTTACATAATTGAGTGCCTTTTGATTTTTTCAAGGCCCCTTATAAAAAAGCTGCCAAAAATGACAGCTTTTTTTAAAGTTTGGCCTATAAAGCACCATTGCCTAACACGATCCCTTCACGGCGTGGGTCTACCCCACCTGCGTATTTACTTTGATTATTTATATTTACTTTCATAATCGTTGAAATACCACTGGTTTGTGCAGTGTTAGAGATACCATGCCCTTTTGCTTTTAAGCCTTCAATCAGGTCAACTAAAGAAAGCTGTACATTCGAGCTATCAATATTGGTGTTTTTGCTATTGGTTGCGCCAAAGTTTACAAGCGAAGTGGCCTGCTGTGCGTTTAAGTTCCAGTCCAATGCACCCACCAAAGTTTTAACCACATATTGAATGATGGTACCGCCACCTGGTGAACCTGTTGCCATATAAAATTCATCTGGCGTGGTGCCTTTAAACACTAAGGTTGGTGCCATAGTACTACGTGGGCGTTTACCCCCTTCTACACGGTTGGCAACCAGCGCCCCAGTGCTGTCATAAGGGTTCGCGCTAAAGTCAGTTAACTGGTTTGACAGCAAGAAGCCATCCACCATGTGGAATGAACCCATGCTCGATTCAACAGTCGATGTCATTGAAACCACATTGCCATAGGCATCTACTATCGTAAACTGAGTTGTGCCGTGTTCAACAGTGGTGTCTACACCTGCCGCTGTATTGAAATTACCTGCTGGTGCAACGCCCATACTCTGGTTCGGATTAATCAGTGCGGCACGTTGTTTTAAGTAATTTTTATCGATAAAACTTGGAATACCCTGTGCCGGCAAACGAACAAAGTCGGTATCTGCGACATATTTATCACGGTCAGCATAGGCCAAACGCTCTGCTTCAGACACTAAATGCACACCCATGACATCGGGCACACCACCTTCATTTTCAGGGTTCTTAGGTGGATACAGCGACATATCAAAGTTTTCTAAAATACCCAGCGTCTGTGCAACTGCAATTCCTCCCGAAGATGGAGGTGGCATGGTACATACATAGTAACGATCACGGTACGTTGTACAAATCGGGTCGCGTTTTTTCACCTGATAGTTCGATAAATCCTGCAAGGTCATCAAACTTGGGGTAATTGGAGTTTTTGCTGGGTCATCTCCTACGGTTTGCCCTGCTTTTGCCACAATGGCTTGCGCAATCGGGCCAGAGTGCAATGCATTTGCTCCTTGTGAAGCAAGTGCTTCAAGTGTTCTGGCATAGGCTTTATTGGTCATGGTCTCGCCGACTTTCCGTGGAGATCCATCTGGGTAGAAATAGGTCGCCATTGCATTTGCATCGAGCGCTAAATTGCTTGCATTGCTTGCAATTGCATCTGCCAAACGCCCCGGTATACGGAAACCGTTGTCAGCCAAACCAATCGCTTCACCAAAAAGCTGTTTCCATTCAAGCTTGCCATGTTCTTTTTGGGCTTGTTCAAGCAAACGCATCACACCTGGCACACCAATCGAGCGACCGCTACGGCGCGCACTTGGTACAGGCGGAGGTGAATTTGGGTCATATATATTTTGGCGAATTAAATAAAATTCGTTGGCTGCCGCTGGTGCGGTTTCACGGCCATCATAAGCAGTGACCTGTTTGGTTTTAGCATCGTAATACATCATAAAACCACTACCGGCAATGGTGCTCGACTGTGGTTCGACCAAACCAAGTACTGCTTGTACCGCAACCGCCGCATCGACTGCGCTACCACCTGCTCTTAAAACATCACAACCTGCTTTTACCGCAAGTGGTGTGTTTGCCACCACCATATATTTATCTGCGTATTTAACCGTGTTACCAAGTCTATAACCCGAAGCACCCTCTGGCGCGGCAGGGTCACCATTTTGGTTTGAACCGACCACCACGCTTGAACCGTCTTGTGCCAGTTTGCTACAACTGGTGGGGTCATTATCTACAATTAAATTGGGCGGGGTTGTATTTGAATCATCCTTGGGCTGATCTGACGAGGAGTCATCTCCACATCCCTGTAATAAACCGACTGCTAATAAACTACTGAACAAAAATGAATATCTTTTATTCACGTGATAACTCCAATATATACGCCTGCCTATCCATGCAATTGCCATGCAAGCTTCTTTGTTTTCAGGTCTTCAGTTTTTTAATCTTTGATAAAAATAAAGTTTTAATAATATTAAATGATTAAGGGTGTTTATTTTGTGCCCTGAGTTATGCCTCCTCGCTTGATATCACACTCTTTTATAACTGATTTGCCCAATTCTGGCATGTTTTATTTCTTTAAATGTAGACAAAATCTGCTGTTTATAAACTCACTCATTTTGTAGCAGGCCTAAAAAAAGCACCTCCGAAGAGATGCTTTTTGATGTTTAGTGAGAAGGCATACCACTGACCTGTTTGGGTTTTGGACACAGCCAAATGACCAGCCCCGCAAAGACAAACACAATCGCAAATAGCAAAAATACATGGTTTGCTGACATGGTAATGGCTTCTTTATCGACAAGGTTAGAAATAATTCCTAAGGTCGAGTCAGTCGTAAAACCATTTTGCAGAAGGTTGTTTTGTACTTCGGTTGGGTTCAGGTTGGACACCATTTCACTACGAGCAACTTTGGCGTGGTCATCCCATACGGTCACTGCAATTGAAGCACCAATCGCCCCTGCCATGGTTCTTAGGAAGTTCATGAGACCCGCAGCAGATGCAATCTCTTGCTGGAGTACCGAACCAAGCGCAATATTCGACAATGGAATAAAGAAGAACGGTACAGCAAAACCTTGCAAAATTTGCGGCCAAGCCAACGCCATAAAGTCGGCATCTGTAGTCCAGAATGCCCGCATTAAGGTCACTATACCCAGCAAAATTAAACCGAAACTCGCCAGCGCACGCGGGTCATGTTTGGTCGAAAGTTTTGCCACAATCGGTGACATGGTCAAACTACCAAAACCCATGGTTGCGGTTAAATAACCGGCCCACGTCGCGGTATAGGAAAGGTTCATTTGTAGCCACTGCGGTATCAATACAATACTGCCAAAGAATGCGCCAAAGCCAAGCGACAAGGCCAGTACCGAAATTGCAAAGCCCCTATGCCTAAAGACTTTGACATCTACCACGGGATGTTTATCGGTGAGTTCCCATATCAGGAACACCACAAAGCCAATAGCGGCAGTTAAGCCTAAAACGACAATACTCGTACTATTAAACCAGTCGCGTTCATGCCCCAAGTCAAGCATAAGCTGTAATGCACCAATCCATAGAATTAATAGACCTAAACCAACAGTGTCGATTCTTAAAGAAATGGTTTCTGTTTCGGCAACTCTTAACAAGCGCATTGCTGCTAATACACAGACAATACCAACCGGTAAGTTAATAAAGAAGATCCAGTGCCAAGACAGGTTATCACTAATCAGACCACCCAAAATTGGCCCTAGAATTGGTCCAACGACTGTGGTCATTGCCCATAGGCCCATCGCCTGTGCATGTTTTTCTTGAGGGAAAATACGCATAAGCAAGGTTTGGCTAAGTGGCATAAGCGGGCCGCCACAAAGGCCCTGCCCAATACGGAAAAATACCAACATTTCTAACGATGTTGCCAAACCGCACAGGAAAGAAAAGACCGTAAAGCCAATTAAACCAAAAATAAAGACCCGTACCGTCCCAAAACGGCCAGCCAGCCAGCCCGTTAAAGGTACACAAATCGCTTCTGCAACTGCATATGAAGTAACGACCCATGTTCCTTGTGTACTTGAAACAGCAAGGTTACCGGTAATATGCGGTACAGAGACGTTGGCAATGGTCGTATCAAGTACGACCATAAAGTTCGACAAGGCAATAACAAACGCTGCCAGTAGTAAACGTCCACCGCTTAACTCGGCAAAAGGTGTTTGCGTTTTCATAAGCGTTTACTTCGCAGATAAGTCGACTTTTGCTTCCATCGACAAGCCAACACGTAGTGGGTGTTCAGCAAGTTCTTTCGGGTCAAGTGCAATACGAACCGGTAAGCGTTGAACTACTTTAATCCAGTTACCTGTTGCGTTTTGAGCCGGAATTAAGGCAAAGGCAGAGCCTGTACCACCAGAGAAGCCCACCACTTTGCCGTGGTATTCAACATCATCACCATATAAATCTGACGTTAATGTGACTGGCTGGCCTGGGCGGACTTTTTTCAACTGACTTTCTTTGAAGTTAGCGTCTACATATAACTCGTTCAGCGGCACAATCATCATCATACTGCTACCCGGTGCCACACGTTGTCCAACCTGAATATTACGACGTGTAATGACACCATCAACTGGTGCACGTATTACGGTACGTTCCAAGTCAAGCTGAGCTTGTTCCACATGTGCTTGTGCAACTTGTACATCCGGAGTCGATGTTTCGCTTACACCCTGAATTAACGCTTCGTTTGCAGCTAAAGTGCTTTCGGCAGCTTTACGGCTAGAAGTCGCTTGTGCCAAGCCAGCTTTAGCAAGCTCTAGTCCTGCTTTAGCAGTTTCAACTGCACTTTGTGCTTTGGTGAGTTCTTCTTTAGATACCGCACCAGAAGCAGCAAGCTGCGCACGGCGATTAAGCTCTAAAGCAGCTTTGTCATAGTCGGCCTGTGCTTGGGCAACTTGTGCTTTGGCACTGTTAATTTCGTCAGCACGGACCACAACTTGAGAGTTTAATGAGCTACTGTTTGCCGCAGTCTGTTTGTATTGGCGTTTTGCTTTGGCAAGTTCTGCCTCGGCTTGTGCCAATGCAATTTTGGCATCACGGTCATCAATACGAACCAGCACATCACCCCGATGTACTGTTTGAGTATCATTTACCAAAACCTGAGCGACCTGACCACTCACCATTGAGGTAATTTGCGCGGTTTCTGCACCGACATAAGCATTATCTGTACTCACCGAGTGATTTAAAAATAATGCCCAAATTGCATATAAAATAGCGGCGATCAATAAAATCAGCGCAAAAAAACCAAGAAATTTTTTGCGCTTGTTTTGGTTGTTGTCATCCGAGGCAGATGTTGTTGGCACTGTTTCTTGTACATTGCTTTGTGCATCAGTCATGGTATGTTCCTAAAGATGAGTTGGCTTTGCCATCAATCTTGCACTACACCTTGTTATAGAGTTTTTATTATTCTATAAACAAGACATATCGCATTGTCAAAGCAGTCAATTTTAACGCTAAAACCTCATGATGTGAGAATAAAAAAATATAACTCATGCGTTCGTTCTAATTAAATTAATGTTTATCTCAAGATTTTTATGAAAATTCTAGCTTTTCAAGCACTAAAAAAAGCGCACATGGCGCTTTTAAAGTGTTCAATTCATCGCCTAATAGGCATATGAAGCGATCCCCGCAGCGATGGGTTTATCTTCATCATTCACCATCGTCATACGCATAGTGCAGCCTTTACGACCTAAACGTAACACTTCTGCACGCGCAATAAAATACTTACCGCGTCCCGGCGCCAAATAATCTACACGCATATCGACGGTTGCCAAGCGTGTAACTTGTTTAATGGTTTCAGGCAGGGTTTCCGGCGTTGAGCGGCGATAGAGATGTTCCATTGCCACAATTCCACCAATGCTATCGAGCAAAGTTGCAGCCACACCACCATGCAAAACCTGAAAAGCCAAATTGCCAATGAGATCAGGTTTCATTTCAACATAGCCTTCAATATGCCCATCTACCACACGCATAATCATTCCACTATGCTTAAAAAAAGGACAATTATTAAACGCTTTACACAATTGGTTGAGAACCACATTTAGGTCAGTTTTAGCGCCTAATTGTATGTTCCCCGTCCAATTTTTCTTTTCATCACTCATACGTTGCCTAAATTTAAAAGCATGATAAATACCCATAATTTTGTACAAATCTAGCATTATGGGTCTACAATACAGCAGTCGGTTGACAGTAATGGAATATCCGCCAACCTATCCTAGTGTAATACCGAACATCGAGATTGTTATGACTTATACGTTCAATCGTCCTGCATTTCCAGCTACTCGCATGCGCCGTATCCGTAAAAATGACCAGTTGCGTGCGATGGTCAGCGAAACACAGCTCACTACCAATCACTTGATTTATCCAGTATTTGTATTACCAGGACAAAATCAGACTCAAGATATTCCAAGTATGCCAAACATTCAGCGTTTGTCGGCAGATTTATTACTGAAAAAAGCTGAAAGACTTCTGAAATTAGGTGTATCAAAACTGGCTCTTTTCCCTGTAACACCTCAAGAAGATAAAAGCCTTACCGCAGAAGCTGCATGGCATGAAGATGGTTTAGTTCAAACCACTTGTCGTTTGCTTAAAAAAGAATTGCCAGAAATGGTATTAATCACTGATGGTGCACTCGACCCATATACGACTCATGGTCAAGACGGCATTATTGATGAAACAGGCTATGTGCTCAATGACGAGACTGTAGAATGCTTGATTAAACAAGCCTTAAGTCACGCAGAAGCAGGTGCCGATGTCGTTGCACCAAGTGATATGATGGATGGCCGTATTGGCGCGATTCGCCAAGCTTTAGAAGCCAATGGTTACATCTATACCAACATCATGGCCTACTCTGCAAAATATGCGTCTAGCTTCTATGGTCCGTTCCGTGATGCTGTTGGCTCTGCAACCAACCTAAAAGGTGGTAATAAATATAACTACCAGATGGACTTTGGTAACCGTGCCGAAGCTTTACACGAAGTTGCGCTTGATATTCAAGAAGGCGCCGACATGGTGATTGTAAAACCGGGCATGCCATATCTGGATGTGGTACGTGAAGTGAAAGATACCTTTGGTATTCCAACATTCATTTATCAAGTGAGTGGTGAATATGCAATGTTAGCTAGCGCAATTCAAAATGGCTGGTTATCAGAATCAGTGATTTTAGAATCACTCATGTGCTGCCGCCGCGCTGGTGCAGACGGAATCTGGACTTACTTTGCAGAAACCGCTGCTGAAAAACTCAAGGAAATGAACTAAGTTCGCAGAGAAAGGATAACACTGCATGCATATTGCAATTATTGGCGCGGGCATAAGTGGATTAATGTCTGCGCTGGAGTTGGCTGAACAAGGCTGTACCATCAGCATTTTTGATCAACAACAAGCGGGACAAGCAGCCTCTTGGGCTGGCGGAGGTATTCTCTCTCCGATGTACCCGTGGCGTTATGTGCATGCAGTGAACCAACTTGCTCAATTTGGTAAAGCCTCTTATCAAGCATGGAACCAAAAGCTCTACCCTATTACAGGGATTGATTTTGAAATTCATGACACAGGCATGCTGATTTTTGATGAAGAAGATTTTGACGTTGGTTTGTCCTACGCCGAGCAGCATCAAGAACCAATGCAGCGTTGTGAATATTTACAGCGAGATGCCCTAGAGCAAGTCAACCCGCATATTTCCGATCAGTTTCAAGAAGCGATTTATTTCCCTGAACTGTCTAATATTCGTAATCCGCGTGTATTACAGTCCCTGATTCGCTATTTAAAGCAACATCCAAATGTTGAGTTTTTTGAACACACTCCTGTTAAAAAACTGATTCAACAAGGTGATGCCATACAAGCGCTCCAAACCGAAGATGGTCGCAAACATACAGCAGACCATTTTGTAATAACTTCAGGCGCTTGGAGCCATTACTGGAACTCACAATTACAACTCGAAATTCCAGTCGAACCTGTTCAAGGCCAAATGCTGTTATTTAAAACTCCTGCTCACTGGCTACCGACCATGTGTATGAATCGAGTCATGTATTTGATTCCACGTATGGACGGTCATATTGTGTGTGGGTCTAGCATGGCACATCGTGGTTTTGACACCTCTACCGACGAAACGACTCAGCACAATATTTTAGAAGCATGTTTAGAAATGGTGCCTGAACTGGCCGATTTCCCGATTGTACATCGCTGGGCAGGACTTAGACCAAGTTCACCAAATGGCGTTCCGTACATTGGCAAAATGCCTGAAATGGATAACCTATGGGCAAACTTTGGTCACTTTAGAAATGGTTTGTGTATGGGCGCAGGTTCTGCACAATTGCTTCGTCAACTTATGCTAGGGCAACCAACTTTAGTTGATGCCAAAGCATATTCACCAGAGCGTTTGCAAAATAAAATCTTAGCCTGAGGCGAGTATATTCTCTAAAGCCATTTTTAATTGAGGATAAGCAAACTCAAATCCTTCAGCTTGTAAGGCAGCAGGTTTAACGTATTGCCCATTCAAAATCAATTGCGACTGCTCTCCTAACAAACAGCGGAAAACTGTGCTCGGCGCCGACAACATTGGTTTCTTATTTAAAACTTGTGCAGCTTGTTCAACAAAAGCTTGTTGGGTCACATTTTCTGGCGCTACCACATTATGAATTTGAGCAGATTGAGGATGCTGAAATATAAACTCGATGGCATTTAACACATCTTCAATATGTACCCAAACCACAGGCTGGTGCCCGTGACCAATTTGACCGACTAAATTAAGTCGTATAGGAAATAACATTTTAGGCAAGATACCACCACCCTGCCCGAACACTACGCCTAAACGAATAATTTTAGTATTTTGCTGAGCGTCTGCTAACGCTGCGCGCTCCCACTCTTGGCAAAGCTCGGACATAAAAATAGGTTGTGGCGAGCTTTGTTCAGTGCACACCTCTGTCCACTTTTCTTGAACATCGATCCCGTAATAACCAATTGCAGAACCAGAGACAATCACTTCAGGAAAAATTTGAGATTGCTTGAGCCACACATAAAGTTTTCGAGTCGTATTTACACGACTTTCAATGAGTTGTTTTTTACGTGACTCGGTCCAGCGTTTCTCACCAATATTGGCACCTGCCAAATTCACTACATAATCAATTTTATGGGTTGAGATATCTTCGAACTTTCGTACCCACTGCAAGGCAGGATGGTCAGATTCCTTTCCAGCCTGCCGTGTCACCGCAATCACGTTATAATTTTTTTGTAATAGGAACTTAATTAAATGCGTTCCGATAAAACCACTGGCACCAGTAATTAATACATTCTTATTCATATTTCCTCCTAAGCTGAGGATTCAAGTTTTATTTTATTGTATAAGACTCATTTATATTTAATCGTATGAGTTTTCCTAGTGATCTATTGCACATTAAACATTTTGTCTGCCATACGCTGTGCCTGTTTGCCATAAAACCAGTAAGTAATTAAATACAGCGGAATAGCCAACATTAAAATCATAATGACCATAATACTTAAGAACTGAGGCTGCTTGAGGTAAAGCATAAAGTTTTGCAAAATCTCAGGGTCTTTTCTTGAAAATAAAAACAGACCGAACAAAACACCACACAAGTTATAGCCCCAAAATATGAGGGTAAAGCCTAAAGTAAATTTCTTTTTTTCTGGTACAGTCGGTGCACGGCGTTCTTTCTTTAAAAATCTAAATAAGACAAAAATCATTGCGCCTAAATATGGAACGGCTGTTAAAATACCGCCTACACTCGCTGGTAATAGTGCTGCAATTACACCGACAATTAAAGTGAGCACGATGCATAAAGCAAAAAACCAGAGAAAGTAAGAACGTAATTTGGTCATATTTTTGCCTAATTTATGGGTTCAAAAAATAATTATAAATTTTTTTCGATTTTTTTTCATTTTTCTGTCAACCAATCCTGATCTCTTGACGTTATATAGAGTAACAAGGTCGCAGCAACCGAATACTTCCTTTGCACGGCATCCGCAAAATTGTTTCGGTGACCTTTCATTACGACTCTTTCTTCCTTCGGATTAGGTTTTGTTAGCAGCCGAAACCCTTGATGAAGTCTTTGACCGACGATTCTCTCATCACTCGAATCGTCGGTTTTTATTTTCTAGCACGTTCATTTTACGCTCAACATACACAATCGTTATTTCATAGCCATGAAAGCCATGCGTATACTTTTTACACCATAAAAATATGTTTTAAATAATATGAACAACATTGCCTATTTTGAAATCCAGTCTTCAAACCCTGCTCGCGACGCGCAGTTTTACCAAGCTGTGTTCGGCTGGCAATTTAAATTAGATCCAAACTTACCGATTGAATACTACCGTATCGAAACCCCTTCAATTATGGGCGGCCTTTTAAAACGTCCCGCTCAAACACCACCAATGGAATATGGCACTAATGCATTTACTTGTTCGGTTCAGGTGGAAAATTTCGATGAGGTAGCTGCAAAAATTTTAGCGCAAGGCGGTATTGTCGCAATGGATAAATTTGCTATTCCGGGCCGCGCTTGGCATGGCTATTTTGTCGATTTAGACCATAACGTTTTTGGTATTTTCCAAGTCGATGAAAATGCAGCTTAAAGATTTTACTTAGCCTTTTTATTTTAACTTATAGCCACCGCTTTTTTATTGGTGGCTATTTCATATAGTTTATTCAGCAAAGCTAAAACTGGCTTCACATGTAATTGGAAAATTTACCGAATTGGCAATCATGCATTCGTGATGTGCTTCTTCATGCAATTTTGCTGCAAGCTCTGGGTCAGCACCTTTTTCTAACACAACCTCAGGCCTTAAAATAATTTGGGTAAAGTGACCACGTTTGACCGGATCTGTATCTTCCATAAACCCAAGTGCATGATCGACATAACTCACAACGTGAATATGATTGACTGCACAAAGGTGTAAATACCAAAGCTTATGACAAGCTGAAGCTGACGCGACCAATAAATCTTCCGGGTTCCATCTGGTCACATCGCCTAAATAGGCAGGGTCTGATGAACCTTGAATAGTCGTCTTTTGAGGATGCTGAATACTAAAGTCTCGTTTATATGAACGATAAGATGAAGTGCCTGTACCCGTATTGCCTTCCCACTGTATTTTTACTTCGTATTTATGAATAGTCATTTTATTCTCAAAGTTCATGGTTTGACCTGATAGTAACAAAGCAGAGTTTAAAGTGAAAAATTTAATTCAAGTTTTACTATGGGCTTAAATAACGAGCACTTTAAAATGTCTTGATAAAATCTGCTGCCAATTTATGCTAACGTATCTGTGTTTATTTTGGCTTGATGTCTGTTTCTATGTCCGTACATTTTCTACATACTTCTGACTGGCATTTGGGGCAGTTTTTTTATAATCACTCTCGACATTACGAACACCAACAATTTTTAAGCTGGTTGCTCACTCAAATTCAAGAAAAACAGCCACATGCTCTGCTTATTGCTGGCGATATTTTTGATGTTATTAACCCAGGTTCTCAGGCACAAAAACAACTCTACCAATTTTTAGCAGATGCGCATCGCATTGCACCGCACATGCAAACACTCATGATTGCGGGTAACCATGACTCAGGCTACCGTATTGAACAGGTCGAACCGCTTTTAGAAAAATACAATGCGAAAACTGTGGGCGTGGTTCGCTGGAATGAAGATAAAACTCTAGATCTCGATCGGCTACTTTTACCTATTTATAATCAAAATCAGGATATTGTGGCATGGTGCCTTGCCCTACCTTTTTTACGCTCGGCTGAAATTACGGGCTTTAACGAACATACCACCAATAGCAAAAACGCAATTGCCTATTTGCACCAGCAACTCATTGCCGAAGCCAAACGTCGCAAGACACCGGACCAAGCGCTTATTTTGATGTCACATGCCCATATGCAAGGTGGGGAGACATCCGACTCTGAACGCCCCATTATTATTGGTAATGAAGAGGCACTTTCAACGACTTTATTTGAAGATGCAGTCGACTATGTCGCTTTAGGGCATCTACATAAACCACAAAAAGTAGGTCAGCCACACATTCGTTATAGCGGTTCACCCATTCCACTTTCTTTCAGTGAAATTAACTATAAACACCAAGTGGTTGAAGTCAAAGTTGACCCTAGTCAGGAGGCAAACAGCCGATTGCAATTTGAAGCTATCGAAATTCCTCGCTGCATACAATTGCACCGCATTCGTGGTGAGCTAAACGAAGTACTGCAACAACTCAAAGCCTTGCCTCACGGCGTGATTGAAAATATTGACCACCGTGAATATGTCGATATTGAATATTATAGTTTAACGCCGCCACAGCCGAATTTACGTCAGCAGTTTGAAGCAGCTCTACCACCTGACCGCTATCGTTTAGTGCGTATTTCACGTCAATATGTCAATAAAGACACCACTAATTCAAATACCACCCAACAGATTGCTCTTGAACCGCCAACACCAGAAAAACTCTTTCAAAATATTTGGGAAAAACAAGGTTACAGCGCCGATGACGCGGTCTTAAAAGATTTTCTGAGTCTGGTACAAGAAGCACAAAAACATCTTGAAAATGATGCAAGCCATTAAGGATATGTCATGAAAATTTTATCCATTCGAATAAAAAATCTGGCATCGCTTGCTGATGAACATTTTATTGATTTTGAAAGCGCACCTCTGGCTCATGCAGGTCTTATTGCAATTGTGGGGAAAACTGGCGCAGGTAAATCGACCATTTTAGACGCGATGTGCCTAGCCTTATTTAATCGGGTTCCACGTCTTAAAGACAGCGATGGTAAGTTAAAAGATGTCGATGGTTCCGAGTTACTGACCAATTCGCCTTTAACCGTCTTACGCCGTGGTACAGGGCATGGTTTTGCTGAGCTTTGCTTTATTGCTCAAGATCAAAAACGTTATTTGGCTCGTTGGGAAATTAAACGTGCACGTGAAAACCCAAATGGCAAATTACAAAGCGTACAGCGCCACTTAAAATGCTTAACCGATGGGGTGGTGCTTGCCGACAAAGCCAAAGCGGTTGATGAAAAAGTTAAACAAATTACCCAGCTTTCTTTTGAACAGTTTACGCGTGCCGTATTACTTGCTCAGTCAGAAGTCACTGCATTTTTAAAAGCTAGAGACAGCGAACGCGGTGAATTACTTGAGTACCTAACCAACTCCAGCATTTTTGCTAAAATTGGTGAACTGGCTTTTCGTAAAACAGCCGATATTGCAAAGCAGCGTAAACAGTTGGAAGAATTTTTAGGTCACATTGAAATTTTGTCTGATGAAGAGATTGCTGCATTTACCGAGCAATACCAGCAAGCTCAAGAAAACTATCAACAGTTAGAACAACAAAAACATGTCTTAGACAAACAGCAACAATGGTTTGAACACAAAGCAAAACTTGAACAAGAAGTTCAAGCGAAACAGCAACAGTTTCAAACTCAGCAAAATCACCATCAACAATTGACTAGTGAGCGTGAGCAATTAAAACGTCTCGAAGTTTTCTCTGAAATACGCCCACAAGTTTTTCAGCAAGCTCAAAATTTACAAACACTACAACAACTTGAGCCGCAAATTCAGCAAGCTCAGACCAAGTTTAATGAGTTGGTGCAAATTTTTGAAACAGGGCAAAAACAATATCAACTTGCAGAACAAGAACTGAAACAGACCCTTGATTTTGAGCAACAGCATCAACATGCTTTAAATCAAGTTCGACAGTCCATTCAAGAACGTGCTTTTATTGCTGATGAATATAAAAAGTGCAAAGAAAAGAAAAATGTACTTGAGCAGAAACTCAGTCCATTGCAACAGCAGCAAAACATTGTGCAACAGCATATTACACAGCTTGAGCAGAACCAAGTTCATCTACAACAGCAGCTGATCCAGACTCAGCAATACGCTGTATTAGACAAAGGCCTTTCAGCGCATTTGCATCAGCTTAGGCAATTTATTCAAAATTACGAAGCGATTGAACAACAGCTTGGCAATCCTACCCTTGCCCGCCAAAAATTATCGGAAGCTAAAAGTGAACTCGAACAACTCACAGCTTCACTCGGCACAGTTGAACAAGTTGAGTTAAAGCTTGAACAGCAACGTAAAGATAAAGATCAGAAACTTGCTCAAGTCACGCAGTTAGATCTAATTCAGCAAAAAATAAAAATTTATCATGAGCTATACGCTGAGCTTCAGCAATTCTTTGAAAAACAAACTCAAGTCTCAGCCCAAGAGCAGCAGCTTAAAACCGTTTGTCAGTTAGCTGAACAAGAATACCAAACAGCAAAAACTGAGCGTGAAAAGTTACAGCACATCCTGCAACAGCAGCGTTTACTACACACTGAAAATATTGAGCAATTACGAGCCAATCTTAAAGAAGGTGAAGCTTGTCTAGTGTGCGGAAGCACACATCACCCCTATCGTATTGATGACAGTGCAGTCTCCAAGGCCTTGTTCGATTTGCAGCAACAACAAGAGCAGCAAGCTGTTGCACTAGAACAAACTAAATTTAATGCATGGCAAACCCAACAGCATGCACTTACTCAGTGCTGTGCCGAACTTGAACAGGTTCAGAAATATCTAGCTCAACTTCAAACAAAACAATCAAGCTTGCAGCAAGAGCTTGAGCAAACGTTTAAGCTCAATCAATTACATATTGAGCTTAATCAAGCTCCTGAGCAGATCTTGCTAACGCTGAACGAACTCAGACAAGCCGCGCAAACTGCCATAAGTTCATTTGACTCAGAAAACTTGCGTTTATCCCAAGCGATTAAACATCACAATCAACTGGTTCAATCTATTCAGCGCAATGAAAGCTTGCTGAATACAGCACAACAATGGCAACAACAAGTTCAACATATTGTTGAGTGTTTATCTGAAGCCGAACAGCATGCATGGCAGCAGTCGAGTAGCCAAACGGCTAAGCAGACTTGGACTATTCTTGATGCACGCGCTAAGCAGCTTGAGCAACAAGAACAGCTTTCACATCGTTTTGAACAGCAGCAACAAGAACTTAAAATGTTGACTGCTAACTTTGAACAAATGACCAAGCAAATTGATGAGATCGATCAAAATCTCCAAGAGATTACGCTTAAAGGCCAACACAATAATGAAAAAGCGGTATCGCTCATTCAGCAAATGACGGGCCTCTCTGATATTAAGCCGTATGAATGGTTAATTGAGCATGACGCTAAACGTCAGCACCAACAAACGGCGTATCATGAGGCTAAACAACGTTTCGAACAAACCAGACAACACTTTGAACAGCAAAAACAGGCGCTCGATCAACTTAAACATCAGTATCAACACACAGAACAACATCAACAGCAGATTGATGGGCAAATTCAAAACTGGTTAAAAGCCCATACTGATTTTCAGGCAACTGATCTTACAGCGCTCATACAAATTAATTCAGCTCAAGAGCAAGATATCCGTAACCGTCTTAATCATGCCGAGCGTTTATTAAGTGAAGCCTCTTCTGCCCTTAAAACCATGCAAGAGCAATTGAGCGAGCACTTACAAACTCAGCCAGATATTCAATATGAAAAGCTTGTTAGCCTCATTCAAGACAATATTGCAGAGCTCAAAACCCAGCTTGAAGTACGTGATCGACTTAAACTTAAACTTGAAGTCCATCAGCAAAATCTAGCTAAGCAGCAACAATACGCCGAGCAAATTCAAAATATTCAGCAAGAAGAACATCGTTGGAGCAAAATTTCAGGCTTGATTGGTGATGCAAAAGGTAAAGAGTTCCGCGACTATGCCCAGCAATATCACCTAGATATTTTAGTGGAACATGCCAACCAGCAACTGGCAATGCTGTCTCAACGTTATACGTTAAAACGCCTAGATCAGTCTCTAAGTCTTGCCATTATTGACCACGACATGGATGGAGAAACCCGCTCAGTTGCTTCTTTATCTGGTGGAGAGTCATTCTTAACCGCACTGGCCTTGTCTTTAGCAATTGCCAATATGGCATCGGGTTCAATGAAAATTGAATCACTGTTTATTGATGAAGGCTTTGGTACTTTAGATGCTTCTTCTTTGCACATGGTCATGAATGCTTTAGACCAATTGCAAAATCAGGGACGTCAGGTCATTCTCATCTCACACATTCAAGAAATGCATGAACGTATTCCAGTACAAATTCAAGTGAAACCACTTGGCGCTGGTGCAAGTACCATTGAAGTCGTAGGTTAATTTAATCTAGGTACTTATCTTAAATTTGATTGAATCTTATATAACAAAGGGGCGTATGAATTACGCCCCTCTTTTATTGTATGGTCTTGTACTAATTTTTTATTTTTTAAACATCAAAAAATTAATTCACGCAGAGCACGACAATTGCGAAACCAATACAGTACAAACCAAATAAATGCCAGCGTCCATGTTCTAACCATGAAGACAACCATTTTAATGCTAAAAGGCCAGCACCAAAGCTAAAGCACATCCCTAATAAGCTTGGAACTATCGAATGGAATACTTGTCCATGAGCTACGGTTTGTAAGCCTTGAGCGTGAACTAAACGATATAATTCTTTTAGAATTACTGCTGGCGTTAATACCACAGCCAATGCAAAACTGAACTCTTCAGCTTTTTGGCGAGATACACCTAAAAATAATCCTGTAGAAATTGTAGCGCCAGAACGTGAAAAGCCACGGAAAGGTAAACATAACGCCTGTACTGCCCCAATAATAGAAGCACTACGCAAACTGATTTCACCTGATTGTCCGCGATCTAAACGCGAAGATAAAATAATCAGGACACCTGCCGAAATCAGTGCAGCCGCCATTAATTTTGAGTTACTAAACAAATGCTCAATTTCGAAACTGCTCGCGCCGCCGAAGAATACATGTTTAATAATAGATTGGAGCGCTAAACCGAGTACACCTGTAATAAGGGTTGCCAAAATAATATAGAAGGCTTGTTTTTTAAAACTTTCCCAAGAAGAAAAATAAGTCTTTTTCCAAGATTTCCAAAAGTAAACGATCACGGCAAACATCGTACCTGTGTGCAACATCACAAGTAAGAAGGTCATGTCAGGTGCAGATGGATCATACCCCATTAACTTTTCAGCTAAAATAACGTGTGCGGAACTAGAAACCGGCAATAATTCAGCAAAGCCCTGAATAATTGCCAGAATGAAAACATGCAACAAATCCATACATTACACACTCAAATATTAAAATATCTGGTTTATAAATGAGGAAAATTAAATTTAAATTAACCGATTACAGTTTCGCCACAAAATATTTAGCTAAACCTTAAAAGTTATTTTTTTACAACAGGATCACGTTTTCCAAACAAAGCAGTTCCCACACGAACCATAGTTGAACCTGCAGCAATTGCAGCATCCAAATCACCTGACATCCCCATACTTAACGTGTCCCAGTCTTGCGCGTGGGCATGTTGCTCTTTCACCTCATCAAATAGTTTTTTAGCATCTGCAAAAGCGGCAGTATTGTCTGGTGCCGGAATTACCATTAAGCCACGCAGCTTGATTTTCGGCAGTTGACTTATTTGAGCAACCAATTCGGCAACTTCTTCCGGTGCGCAGCCATCTTTAGTATCTTGCCCATCAATATTGACTTGCAAACAAATATTAAGTGCAGCTTGGTCATCACCACGTTGGTTAGACAAACGCTCTGCAATAATTAAACGATCTACTCCATGTACCCAGTCAAACTTTTCAGCCAAATGCTTGGTTTTGTTACGTTGAACATGTCCAATAAAATGCCATTCAATATCTAAGTCATGCAGAGCTTCTATTTTATCCAAAGCTTCTTGTAAATAATTTTCGCCGAATGCTCTTTGTCCCGCTGCATACATTTCACGCAATCTTTCACTCGGATGTGTTTTAGATACGGCTAAAAGTTGCACAGTTTCAGGCGCACGCTGAGCATGTTCACAAGCAGTTCTGATTTGCTGTAATACGTGCTGCCGCGCATCTTGCAGGTAATTCATTGACAAGGTTCTCATTTTCAAAAAACTTTTTTGCTTTTCACCTAAAGCGAGGTGTTGGTAAGCCTCGGTGAAAGCCGTATATTATTCTACAAAATAATGACATATTTTGATTTACTTGGGGAAATTATGGATATTACAGAGCTACTCGCCTTCTCTGTGAAAAATGGCGCATCCGATTTGCACTTATCAGCTGGTATGCCACCAATGATTCGTGTCGATGGTGAAGTTCGTCGTATTAACTTGCCAGCCTTAGAACATAAAGATGTCCACCGCCTCGTTTATGACATCATGAATGATAAACAGCGCCGTGACTATGAAGAAAAACTCGAAACTGACTTTTCTTTTGAAGTACCGAATGTTGCGCGTTTCCGTGTGAACGCATTTAATCAAAACCGTGGTGCTGGTGCAGTATTTCGTACCATTCCATCTAAAGTCCTCACCATGGAAGATCTAGGTCTAGGGCAAATCTTTAAAGATATTTGCGACTATCCTCGTGGCATTGTACTGGTCACAGGACCAACAGGTTCGGGTAAATCAACTACGCTTGCAGCAATGCTCGATTATATTAACGAAAACCGCTATGACCATATTTTAACGGTGGAAGACCCAATCGAATTTGTACACCAGTCTAAGAAATGTCTGATTAACCAGCGTGAAGTGCATCGTGATACACATGGCTTTAATGAAGCCCTTCGTTCAGCACTACGTGAAGACCCAGATATTATTTTAGTCGGTGAGATGCGTGACCTTGAAACGATTCGATTAGCACTTACTGCTGCCGAAACAGGTCACTTGGTATTTGGTACGCTTCACACCACATCGGCTGCAAAAACCATTGACCGTGTGATTGACGTATTCCCTGCCGAAGAAAAAGACATGGTTCGTGCCATGCTGTCTGAATCTTTACAAGCCGTTATTTCACAAACCCTGCTTAAAAAGAATGGCGGTGGTCGTGTTGCGGCACATGAAATTATGATTGGTATTCCGGCTATTCGTAACTTAATTCGTGAAAACAAAGTCGCACAAATGTATTCAGCTATTCAGACTGGTGCTAACCATGGTATGACAACCCTCGACCAAAGCCTAAAAGGTTTGGTTTCACGTGGTGTAATTAGTCCACAAACAGCCCGTACAGCGGCGAAACAGCCTGAATCATTCCTATAAAAACAATAAAATAGCGAGAATACAATTATGGATTTTAATGACTTGCTCAACCTGATGGTTGAAAAAAAATCATCGGATCTTTTTATTACAGATGGCGTTGCACCATCAATGAAGATTAACGGGCAAATTGTTCCAATTTCAAAAAATAGCCTTTCAGGTGAAGTAATTGGTCAACTCTTACATTCCATCATGAGTGAAAAACAACGTAAAGAATTTGCAGAGACTCGTGAATGTAACTTTGCCATCATGAACCGCGATAAAACGGCGCGTTTTCGTGTCAGTGCTTTTCAGCAACGTGACATGCCGGGTATGGTACTACGTCGAATTGAAACGAAAATTCCTTCAATTGATGACTTACAGTTGCCGACTGTGCTTAAAGATTTATCGATGACCAAACGCGGCATTATTATTTTCGTAGGTGCAACAGGTACAGGTAAATCGACTTCATTGGCTTCAATGATCAGCCATCGTAACCATAACTCTAAAGGCCATATCATTACCATTGAGGACCCGATTGAGTTTATTCACGAACATGCAGGCTGCATCATTACTCAACGTGAAGTCGGTATTGATACGGACTCTTTCGAAATTGCTTTAAAAAATACATTACGACAAGCACCCGATGTCATCTTAATTGGTGAGATTCGTTCTCGTGAAGTCATGGACTACGCAATTGGCTTTGCTGAAACAGGTCACCTTGTATTAGCTACAATGCACGCCAACAACGCCAACCAAGCACTCGATCGTATTATTCACTTTTTTGAAAGTGACCGTCATAGCCAGCTTTACATGGACTTGTCTCTTAACTTAAAAGCCATGATTGCACAGCAGCTTATTCCAACACCAGATGGCAATTCACGCCGTGCAGCGATTGAGATCTTAATTAACTCACCATTAATTTCAGACTATATTCGTAAAGGTGAAATTCATGAAATTAAGGACTTGATGAAACGCTCACGTGAGCTTGGTATGCAGACCTTTGACCAAGCTTTATTCGACTTATATAAAGCAGGCCAAATTACTTATAAAGATGCGCTTAAACATGCCGACTCACCAAACGATTTACGTTTAACGATTAAGCTTGCAAATGAAGGGCCTGATCAAATAACAGACGAAAAACAGCATTTAACTTTTGATCGTCAGTAATTTCTTCATAAAAAAAGGAAGGTTAAACGTAACCTTCCTTTTTTATTTGTTTTCTTTGTGTGAAAACGATTATTTCTTGCGCAATGCATCCTGACATTCTGGTTCATTACAGTAACCATAGAGATTTAATGAGTGACCCGTTAAGGTAAACCCATGTTGTTCTGCTACAGAATGCTGTTCTTTCTCGATAACATCATTAGTAAATTCAATAACTTTGTTGCAGTTTTGGCAAACCAAGTGATCATGGTGGTCTTCTTGCATAATTTCGAAAACAGAATGATTATTTTCAAAATGATGACGTTGAATAATACCCGCAGCTTCAAATTGTGTTAACACACGGTAAACTGTCGCAAGTCCGACATCTTCCCCTTGCTCTAACAAAGTCTTGTAAATATCTTCAGCGCTAAGATGATGTTGTTTTGAATTTTCTAATAATTCCAAAATCTTAATTCGTGGAAGGGTAACTTTAAGTCCAGCTTTGCGCAAATCTTGATTGGAAATAGGCATGAAAAAAGGTCTCTCAACAAATCTCAAGTTGGAATAGGCAATAGAATTTATATGAAGTATGATCTATCCTTTGATCAAATGCATCATAATTTATTGGGATAGTGTAGCAAAATGCAAAAACTCGTGCTGACGTTATTCGTCACTTCACTCCTAGCTGGTTGTTCAATCTTTGGTGTATATAAGGTTGATATTCCTCAAGGGACTCCATTGACTAAAGCTCAAGCCTCTCAAGTACAGGTCGGCATGAATTTCCAGCAAGTGCGCTTTTTGCTTGGTAGCCCAACAGTGACTGATCCCCTCAATCCACAACGTTGGGACTATATCTACAACTATATCCCGGGAACATATGCTAAAAAAGCGAAAATCCCCGCAGCACATGGTCAGCATTTAAAAATTTACTTTGATGGAACTGGAACTGTAACTAAAATTGAAGGTTTAGAGACTATTCCAGAATCGCAACCAGGTTTACCTGCTTCTAAAGAAGCAATTTTAACTGCCCCACCACTATAATCGTTTTTTCTAATAAAAAGAAACCCCTCAAGTGAAAAAACTTGAGGGGTTTTGCTTATTGAGCTGATTGCTTAAAGCGATTACCTTTAATGTATCTGCCTACAGGGTTCTTCGCAGCACGTTTTCTACGAATGTCTTTTGGATTAATCGTTAAAGGTCTATAAACCTCAACTCGATCACCTACATGTAGTACGGCATCAGCTTCTACTTTTACTCCAAAAACGCCGAGCTGAAGTGGTTCAGGCAAATCAACTTGACTTGATAAACCACTGACTTGAACTGCCTGTGAAGCAGTCATTCCCTCTTCAAATGGAACAGAGATTAGAAACTGTTGCTCTGGCGCTGCAAACGCAACCCAAACTTGTTGAATGCGTTCCATTAGATACTTTGCCCAATTACAGCAATCATTGCCACAATAATTGAAAGCGGCAATACGATACGTACAGCAATACGCCATAGGTTATAAAAAAGCTCATTGCTGAAATTCATCGATTTACGTAAGTGACTAATTTTCATAATCCAACCTGCAAAAATTGCATAGATCAAACTAATGAGTAAGCCCCAAAGCATAAGAATCAACGTAAATAAGTTATGAAGTTCAGGCACAGCCCAAACTGCAATCGCAACAATAAGAATCACCCATTGTAAAACAGGCATAAGCTGACGCTGAGCAAGTTGTTCTCTTGCTAACTGCACAAATAATGCTGATGTCATCACACCAGTAAATATCCACGTAAGGACTGGTAATTGAGCTTGAAGCGAGAAGAAACCAAAAGCAATTACAGCAATGAGCTGAGCCAACCAAATTGGAAGAACAGTTTTAGTTGCACCTTCTTGAGTCTGAACAGTACCAACACTATTTTGCCAGTAAAGTCCTAAACCTAACCCGCTCGCTACAAGTGCAAGTACGGTTGCATTACCCCACTCTTTAAACTCTACATTGGTCCAATGCCAAGGCTGTAACGTGGTACCCATCATATTTGCCAACACAATAGAAGCGATTACCCCTATGGTCATTAACAAAACAAGAATTTGACGAGGAATAAATGATAAGACCAAGGCAGCAACTGCAAGGCCCGCAAAAATGATTTGACCGGAAACGCCTGGGGCAAACTGCGCAACTAATATATTGCTTGCAGTGCTCAGTACATTACCCGCTAAGAAAGGAATAAAAACAACAGCAAGCCAGCCAACCACGCGCCATTTAGGTGAACTATCTGCTTCACGAGTTAAACTCGATAACGCATTTAAAGCGGTTGTTTTAGATCGTTTTGCTAAAGCAATTTCCAAATAACAAACTGGTAATGCCAATAACAACATTGTGCCAAACCACAATAACCAGAAATCGAGCTGACGATCAATCTGGATGCCCATGGTTGGTGCCAAAGTGGCCATTATCACAAAAGATAAGCAAAACGCCATAAGAGGCGATAACCAACGTGACATAGGTATGTCCTGCATTATGCATTCCTTGAAAAAGTCTTTAGATATTTTGCCCGTCTCATGCATGAAAATCAAAGTCTGCACAATAAAAAAAGCAAACCACCGAAACGATAGTTTGCCGCGCTAACTGTATATTAGAGTTTTTCGAGTTAAATTTATGAGAAAAAACGGGCGAACCAGTTCTTTCCTTTCTTCTTTTCTTTTTCTCTAATAATCCCCATCATATTTTCTTTTACTGCTCCTACATAATCAGCATCATCATGTTGAATATGATTAATTAACCATTTAGCCAAAATTTCTTGTAATTCAGCTTCTATAGTATGCCCCATTTCAAAACGCTCACGATATAACTCTATTTTTTTAATAAATAAGTCATGTACGCGTTTATGAGGTACTCTATATTTATAATCAGCTTCTTCTTGCAAACTTTCTTCAAAGGTAAAATGTGACTGTGTATAATCGATAATATTGTCTAAAACATCTTTAATACGACGTCTATCTTCATCATCTTTTACATCATCAATCTCATTAATATAATCGAGTATTCGTTTATGTTGCTCATCAATAACATCAATACCCGTATTATATTCTGAAGCCCATTTCATTTTCATACACCCCCCCAATGATGTTCAATGACTGTTGCATAAAACGCATCTTATCTTTAAAGGGTATAAATAAAAACAAACCTATTTCGTCGGCTTTATATAAATAAAAATAAACAATTAATTAAGTTCTTGATTTATAAAATATTTAATAATATTAACCGACCAAAACAATAAAGTATTTTTTAAACAAAATACTTTATTGTTAATTAAGTGAAATATATATTAGTCAAGCAATTACTTTTATTTTTACTAAAAATTTAATATTGATCTGCACGAGTAATACGTTTAAGCTCAGGATTTTTTTCTTCACGTATTAATCTTTCAACATGTGTTATTGCTTTTTTTATCGGCTGGCCATGTTGAAATAAAATCATTTCACCAGGTTGATATGCTGTCCAAGTTTCATTATGTGTTAAAGGCTCAGTAGTTATTACTGCAACTCGATCTTCAGGAGTCGTTACTTGACTAAAATCGACTTCGACATCTAAATCGATTAAATGCGCATTATTAAATGGATATTCACGAACGAGCCAATGTAATTTAGTAATTGCATAACTAAATAAAGCTTTGCCATTAGATAAACAGAAATTAAATGTGCCATATTCTGCAATTTGTGGAGAAATTTTCTCTAGCACTTCAAATATCTGTTCAAGACTTGGTTCTTCATAGCCAAATACTTCTACAAGCTGGTCTAATAAATAACAAAATGCTCTTTCACTATCAGTATTTCCTACTGGTGTAAAACGCCCACTCAAGGGTGGATTAAAATCATGTAAATCGCCATTATGAGCAAAAATCCAGTGACGTCCCCATAGCTCACGAATAAAAGGATGTGAGTTCTCAAGTGTAATTTTGCCTTGGGTTGCCTTACGAATATGCGCGATTACGTTACGTGATTTGATAGGATAATTACGTATAAGATCAGCAATTGGTGATTCAACTGCAGACTGGTTGTCTACAAATAATCGGCATGCCTTGTCTTCAAAAAAGGCTATACCAAAACCATCACTATGGTCAGAGGTAATTCCTGCGCGCTGTGAAAAACCACGGAAAGAAAAAGTGATATCCGTTGGTGTTGCACAATTCATTCCTAATAGCTGGCACATATTGTTTTAAACTTTTCGCTTCATTACCTCATACATACTATTGTGCATGAGAGTAAAATAGCTTGTAAATCCCAATATGCGCTCGCTATTACAAAATATAAGATATCTTTATCGCTGAGCCATTTTGTTCATTACAAAAGAAGTTGCGATTTTATTCACTTCCAAAAATACAAAATAGTCGAGACAATTAAATTCAGCATCAAAAAAGGCATCTTTAGATAGTTTAGACTGCATACTCAAATACATTTGAAACAATTTCGGCATGCGCTCATCTTGAGGAAAGCTAAACTCAGGATATTCTGGTTCATAAATTTTCTTAGAACGAATATCGATGGTTTTACTGTCTGGTAATTGCTGAATCTGACGGTGCGTATAGTACGCTCTGGCCAAGTTATCTTGCAGATGAATACTGACACATCCCATCAAATATTTAGCACGCATTGACCACAATACTTTAGGTGCAAGATTCAGCCATAACGTTGAAAGTGCCTTACCATTACGAAAACGTGGATGTACACAGGTACGCCCTATTTCCAATACATTTGGCAAATGTGATAAGTGGGGAACAATATCAAATTCGTGAGCACTATAACTTTGTGCAATTTCATGGCCCTGAAAGAGTTTGAGACGTGTATAAGCTACAATCTCTCCCGTCCATTTCTCACGTAGTACTGCATGCTCACAGCTAAAGTCGTAAATATCTTGATCTAAGTTATCTTCAAAATGAATACCGAACTGTTTACTAAATTGTTGTGCACGAAACCGTTGTACATCTTGTAATTCTTTTAAATTATCAACCCATTCAAAGCGAAATTGTGTTTGATTCGTAGCCTTATGGCGATTTAGAGGTAAAGTCCACGTTTGGCGATATTGATTAAATTTTTCCAGCATAATGAACGCTCCTAGTGACACCCCCTACACTAGTCAAAGCTCATGACAAAAAAATGACCAAAATTAAATGGCATAAAAAAAGACCACTTAGCGTGATCTTTTAATAAAAATAATAATTTTAGTGGGCTGAATGAGTACGGTTAGAAATAAGCGTACCTACACCATGATCTGTAAAGATTTCAAGTAATGTCGCGTGCGGTACACGGCCATCAACAATATGAGCACTCACGACACCGCCTTTTACAGCATCTAATGCACAACCTACTTTAGGAATCATTCCGCCGTAAATCACACCTGTCTCAATTAAACGGTCAACTTCTTGTGTTGTTAATCCGGTTAAGAGATTTTTGTTTTCATCTAATACGCCGGTAATATTCGTAAGCAGAATTAATTTTTCTGCACCCAGTGCTTCAGCAACCTTGCCAGCTACTAAGTCAGCATTAATGTTGTAAGTATTACCTTTTTCATCAACGCCTAAAGGAGCAATAACAGGAATAAAGTCACTTTGAGTAAACATCTCCAATACGTCTGTTTTTACCCCAGTCACTTCACCCACCATACCTAAGTCGATATGTTTGATAGAACCGTCTTCTTCGTGCTTTTCCATTAATAATTTACGGGCACGTAAAAGATTGCCGTCTTGACCCGTGAGGCCAATCGCACGTCCACCATGTTTATTAATTAAATTAACAATGGATTTGTTTACGCTACCACCTAATACCATTTCAACCACTTCCATAGTGGCTTCATCGGTCACACGCATACCGTCAATACGGTCAGACTCACGGCCTAATTGCTTCAAGAAAGAGTCAACTTGTGGGCCACCACCATGTACAACAACCGGGTTTAAGCCCACAGTTTTAAGTAAAACGATATCGCGAGCAAATGAACTTTCCAATTCCGGATCAGTCATCGCATTACCACCGTATTTCACCACCAGCGTCTTACCAGAAAAACGTTGAATATATGGCAAAGCTTCAATCAAGATTTTTGCTTTGTCGACGCCGAGATGCTGATCTTGTGGCATTGCGCCTCTCCTTATTAGGCCTCAGAAAGTTCTTGTGCAATTTGCGGGTAACGCTCTTGCAACATATCAATAAATTTTTGCTGGATTTCCTTTAAACGCAAAGGACTATCAGCGTCAAATCTTACGGTAAAATACTCACCCGTATTTGATGCTCGAATAATGCCAAAACCATCATCAAAATCAAGACGTACGCCATCAATTTTACTAATATGAGCGCCTAAACGATGGCTCAAAATTTCAATGTCTTGTAGTACATGCTTAGGATCTGATTGGTGAGTACTGATATAGGTATCTTCGGTACAGCATCTTTCAGGATAAATAGAAAATAAATCCGAAACTGTTGCCGCATTAGACTCGGTGAAATATTCCATTACACGCAGTGCCGCATATATACCATCGTCATACCCAAAACCACGTCCGTCATTAAACACATAGTGGCCAGCATATTCGCCACCAAAAATGGCTAGGCCTTTGGACTTAGACAAGTATGAACGGAGGAAACTGCTACCCGTACGAATCATTTTCGGTTTACCACCGAGTCGCTCTACGGTTCTTTGAACCATAAGCGAACATTTCACATCAAATACAATTTCTTTATCGGGCTGCTGTTCCAGACACATTTGCGCAAATAGCGACAGTAACCGATCAGCTGTAAGTATGTTGGCTTTTTCATCGAGTAATACGACGCGGTCACCATCACCATCAAGCGCAATACCAATATCTGCACTTTGTTCAACAATTGTTTTACGCAACTCTTTCAAATGTGCAGCATGTGAAGGGTCTGGCGCATGATCAGGGAATTCACCATTTGGCGCCGTACGTAAGGCAATAACCTCACAGCCCATCTTTTCGAGTACCAGTTTCGCACAGTGCCCTGCCGAACCATGTAAACCATCCAGCACTACTTTTAATGGACGTTTGAGTTGAATGTCTTCAAAGATGGCTTGCTGATATTTTTTGCAAAATTCTGATTTAAATTGAGGGGTTGATAATTCTAATAATGAAATCGGATGAGTAGGAACATAAGTTTGCGCGAACTCACCGACTTGCTGAATCATTTCTGGAGATGGAGGTTCGCTTCTTAAAATCCACTTAATACCATTATCTGATTTTGGATTATGGCTAGCTGTCACCATAATTCCATTACCGCCAAACTCACGTGCAATGTAATACATCATCGGAGTTGAGCAGCAACCAATGTTTGTAACTTTGAGGCCCTGCTCTACTAATATCTCTTCAATTAAATGCGCATAAGCTGGGCTTGTGAGACGGGCATCATAACCAATGACCAGTTGAGTTTGTTCTGCTTGTTTATATTGTTGTGCCAATCCATAGGCAATTGAACGGACGACATCCGTAGTTAAATAAGAAAGTTTGCCTCTAATATCGTAAGCACGGAAAATATTTTTTGGGAATGAGTGTCTTACATTCATAGCGTATCTTCTATTTAAAGATCAATCTGATCTATCGCAAAAATATAGAGTATTCAAAAAGGTATTTGCTAAAAAAGTTAAAAGAGTATGAGTAAAGCGTGTTGTAATATAATTCATTGTAACATTCAAGGTATAAAAAGAAACACCTGTAAAACAGGCGTTTCTTTTCATTATTTTTTATAAGTTAATTATTGTTTACCAGTGTGACCAAAGCCACCAGCACCGCGTAAAGTTTCTTCAAATTCCTCTACTTGTTCAAACTCAGCCTGAACAACTGGGACTAAAACATATTGTGCTAAACGTTCACCTGGTTCTAAACGGAAAGTGGTTTGACCACGGTTCCAAACTGAAACCATCAATTCGCCTTGATAGTCTGAGTCAATTAATCCGACCAAGTTACCAAGAACAATGCCGTGTTTATGGCCTAAACCTGAACGCGGTAAAATTAAACCAGCAAAATTCACATCATGAATATAAATTGCCATACCTGTTTTAACTAATACAGTTTGGCCTGGTTCAATATCAATTGCTTCATCTAAACAGGCACGTAAATCTAAACCTGCTGATCCTGCTGTTGCATACGAAGGTAAAGGCCATTCTTTACCTAAACGTGGATCGAGCAATTTAACTTGAACTTTCATGGGATTTCCTAAAAATTAAAAAAAATTAACGCTTTAATAAAGCTTTTAAATTTGCCAAATATTGTTGAGCCTGTTCTTTAGGGTCAACATTTGCTGCAATTTTCTTTTTACGCCCTAACCATTCGAGCTCGTCTTGTGGAAGCTCATCAAGGAAACGGCTTGGGGTCATTTGTTTCATTTGACCACCATTTTTACGCTGTTCTGCCAAAGTTAAAGTTAAGCCTTGACGCGCACGGGTAATTCCCACGTACATAAGACGGCGTTCTTCTTCAATGGTTTCAGCTGCAATCGAGTTCTTATGCGGTAAAAGCTCTTCTTCAAGTCCCATAATATACACAAATGGGAACTCCAAACCTTTTGCTGCATGCAAAGTAAGTAGGTTTACTTTGTCAGTGTCCTCTTCTTCTTGCTGTTGTTCTAACAAATCGAGCAAGACCAGTTTTCGAATAACGCTTTCAATGTTCTTTTCATCAACATCTTCTGCACGATTAATCAGATTTTGAATACTGGTAAATAAATTCTCGATGTTATCAAGCTTACTTTTCTCTTGAGCAGGTGTTGCAGACTGCTCGCGAATATAGTCGATATAACCTGCCTCATTCATCATTTGACGAACTTTAGGTACAGGCTCATCGTCTTCTAACAACTCACGAGTAAACGTTGCGATAAAGTCAGCAAACTCATGTAATTGAGTTTCTGCCTTTTTAGGAAGCACCATACTTAAACGCTGGTCGGAAGAGGCACCAAGTAAAGACAAATTATTTTCTTGCGCAAATAATCCTAGCTTCTCAAGAGTAACTGGGCCAATCGCACGTTTAGGGGTATTAATAATACGTAAGAAAGCACTGTCATCTTCAGGGTTAATAATAAGACGCAAGTAGCTCATTACGTCTTTAATTTCTGCACGAGCAAAGAATGATGTACCACCAGAGAGCTTATACGGAATCTGCATTTGGCGAAGCTGGGTTTCTAATACACGCGCCTGAAAGTTTCCACGGTATAACACAGCGTAATCTTTCCAGTTCTTACCATTCATCAGTTTATGAGTCAGCAAGTCTTTAACTACGCGTTCAGCTTCATCGTCATCATTACGACAAGTAATAATTCTAATGACCTCGCCATGGCCTTTATCACTCCACAATTTCTTATCAAAAATATGCGGGTTATTTTGAATCACACAGTTTGCAGCTTTCAAAATACGGCTGGTCGAACGGTAATTTTGCTCAAGCTTAATAATATGTAAATTTGGAAAATCCTGTTTAAGCAAAGCCATGTTTTCAGGCTTCGCCCCTCGCCATGCATAAATCGACTGGTCATCATCACCAACGGCAGTAAACTGCCCCATTACACCAACCAATAGTTTCACTAAAATATATTGTGCAGTGTTGGTATCTTGATATTCATCGACCAATAAATAACGAACACGGTTTTGCCATTTATCACGTACCTCTGCATTTTCTTGCAGTAATCGTGTTGGCATAACAATTAGATCATCAAAGTCGACTGCATTGTAGGCACGTAAATTACGCTCATAAAGTTGGTAAAGATGGGCAAATTGAACATCTTCGGGTGTTTCACACGTCGAATGTGCTTGTTCTGGCAAAATCAGATCATTTTTCCAATCTGAGATTTTCTTCATTGCCTTGGCAATTAACTCTTTACTCTCTGCACCTGATAAATTATCGCGATGCATCAGATCCATCAAAATACGTTTACAGTCATCTGCATCCAAAATCGAAAAATTGGCTTTTAAAGGTAAATTTTTAAGTTCTAAACGTAAAAGATTTAAACCAAAAGTATGGAAAGTCGAGACTGATAAACCTTTTGCTTCTTCGCGTGATAAAAGCTTGGTTACACGCTCTTTCATTTCACGTGCAGCTTTATTGGTAAAGGTCATCGCTGTAATACGATGCGCTGGAATACGGCAATGTTGCACCAAATAGGCAATTTTACGAGTAATTACCGATGTTTTACCTGAACCAGCACCAGCAAGCACCAATAAAGGGCCTTGAGTATATTTCATGGCTTCTTCTTGCTTGTCGTTCAATTGACTGGCAGATGACATCGTGTATTACCTCTTAATTTTTCGAGCATGATTATAGTCATCTCTTTTTTAGAATCCCAATAGTAAATCTACGGATATGTATAAATGATGTCTAATAATGCAATTTATGCGCCGCAGAATGTCGTGATTATTTATTGTACTGCACCCATAAAAAAACCACCCGAAGGTGGTTTTTGAAACAATAAATTAAATCTTATTGTTTAGCATAAATGCTGATTTCTACACGGCGGTTTTGTTCACGACCAGAAGCAGTTGAGTTGTCTGCGATTGGGTTAGAAGAACCATAACCTTGTGCATCGATACGGCTTGAAGAAACGCCTTTACCAGCTAAATAGATTTTAACTGATTGAGCACGTGCTTGAGATAATGGAATGTTGATAGAGTCATTACCAGTGTTATCTGTGTAACCAGTAACTAAAATCGCACTCTTGTTATCTTCAGCCAATGTTTGCGCTACTTTGTCCAAAGTTGCATAGAAGTTTGGCTTGATGTTTGATTTGTTCGTATCAAAAGTGATGCTACCAGGCATGATCAATTGAACAGAACCATCTGGGTTACGACCTACTTCTACACCAGTACCCGCCATTTGTTCACGTAATTTTTTCTCTTTTTGGTCAAGATATAAACCACCAGCTGCACCAAGAACTGCACCGATTGCCGCAGCACGGTTGTTTTGACGGCTAGAGTTTGCACTTGATTTAGAAATACCATAACCTGCTGCTGCGCCGATTAATGTACCTAATGCGGCTTTATCGTATTCAATTCCACCAAGGTTGTTACCTGTTGTCTGACAACCAGAAAGTACTACTGCTGCCCCTACGACTGTTGAAATAACTAATGCACGCATTGCATGCCTCCTCACTTTGTGTGTTTTGTTGTCTGGATGAATAATGAAACAAAAAGGAAGTATAAAACATTGATATTTTGTTAATAATAAACAGTTTAGTTAGTTTTTTGTAATATTTTGATGCACTTTAAGACGTGCACTCATCACAATTTCTTCATTGTTGTCTAAGATACCGTTGTATTTCATTTCATGATAGTTATAGTTGAACAACTTTCTATGGATTTTGGATATTCGGGGCCATTTATATGTCAACTGCACCCAATAAGCAATCTGCGCTAAAAAAAATTACACGTGGACTCACTGTCGGTACAGTCATTACAGGTAGCACCTTTTTTCATGGACCACCTGTATTGGCTTTGGGTTTAACCAAGTTATTTAAAAAATCATCCAAAGTAGATGAAACCAACATTCAAATTACAAATAGCTGGCTCAGTGTCAACAATTGGCTCATTGACCATGTTCTACCTAATTTAAAATGGGACATTATGATCGACGAAGGTCTTGATTTAAGTATGCAAGGCCGTTACTTAATGACTTGTAACCATCAAAGTTGGGTTGATACGACTGTAAACCAGTATTTCGGCTTAACCCGTATGCCACTTACCCGTTTTTTTACCAAGTGGGAACTCATCTTTATTCCATTCGTTGGTCAAGCATTTAAAATTTTAGGCTTCCCAATGATGAAACGTCATACCAAAGAGCAAATCGCGAAAAACCCTGAATTAAAAGACCGCGATATGATGGAAGCACGTAAAGCATGCGAACAGCTCTTAAGCCAACCTTTTACATTATTAAACTATTTGGAAGGTACACGCTTTACTCAGGAAAAACATGATCAACAAAATTCGCCATATAAACACTTACTAAAACCTAAAGCAGGTGGTTTGGCACTGGCTTTAAATATTTTAGGCGACAAAATTGATGCTTTAGTTGATATGACGATTGTTTACCCTGACGGTGTACCAGGTTATGGCGATTTCTGGTTAGGTGATGTTTCACAAATTGCGGTAAATCTTCGTAAAATTGAAATACCAGCTTGGGTACTCGGCGGTAACTACGAAGATGACCCAGTTTACCGTGAGCGTTTTCAACAATGGGTACATGAACTCTGGACTGAAAAAGATCAACTCATCGAACAAATGAAAGCTCGATATACTACTTCAACTCATTAAAAGCATTTATAGCTATGCAAAACAGTTCCAGAAAACAAGCACAATATTACCATATGGACCCAAACAGCATTTCATTTAAGCTGTTTTTGGTTTATGACATCTTTATGGTGTTTATTATTATTTTCAATCTGTTCTGTCTTGCAGCAAATTTCTTTTTAATGAGCAGTATTGGGGCATGGTTTTTCGAACATATTCACTTGCCCCAAGTACTTAGCTTTTATAAAACCTATTTACACCCATGGGTAATTACGACAGAAGCTTGGTTTATTGGCTTTTTAATTACTGAATTTTTTGTCCGTTGGGGCATTTCTATTGTTTATAAACACCATAAACGTTGGTTCTTCTTTCCATTTATTCACTGGTATGAAATTTTAGCCATCATACCGCAATTGCGTTTTTTACGTTTGTTTCGTGCCGGCATTATTGCCTATCGCTTATATGAATTAGGCTATCCGGTTATTCCTGAAAGCTGGAGAAAAAACGGTTTATTTTATTATCGTGTCGTTATGGAAGAGCTATCTGATCGCGTGGTTATTACGGTTATTGATGGTATTCGTAATGAGCTTCAAACAAGCTCAACACATAAGCAAATTATTCATGAGCTGGTTAACCATCATCGTGAACAATTTACGGTTACCCTGACCTCCATATTACAAGAATCCTTAGCTACAGCATTAAAAGAACAAAAGCCCGCAATTACAAAAGGTGTTGGACAAATTGTTGATCAAGCCATAGAAGATACGCCAGAATTAACCCAATTATTACGCTTAATTCCTTTAGTCGGAGGCCGTATTGAACAGCAAATACAAAGTATTGGTCAAAGACTTGGGGAAAATATCAGTGCCGGTTTAATAGAACCTTTAATTGAAGGGTCAAAAGAACAGCCCAATGCAACTTATCAATTAATTTCAGAAAAAATAAGTAACGTGAATATTAATAACCGTGAGCTTGAGCAACTTGTAGAGTCTGTAGTATTTGAAAGTCTCGAAGCAATTCGCAAACAAGTTAAAGTCAAACAGTGGCAACAAACCCTTGCGGAGCATGATCGAATCAAAGAATAAGCATTTACTTAATTTTTTATGAAACACGCTAGAGAATTGGCACGATTTGTTCTAGCATTTGCTCTATTTACAATAAACTTAACGATATTACAGCTCGTTTTAACGCCTTGAAGGAAGACTTATGGCTGATATCCGGATTACCGGCAGAATGGTTAACTTTAGCAGGATAACCTTCGATACGAATGATCATGATGTGATCCGCCAGCAATTATCAAATATTCTAAATGAAGGTTCCTATCAGGGAACTGTCGTTATTATAGATAGTACTGTGGAGCAAGAGCTCATTGCTTTAATTCAGTTGTTAGTCAGCTTAGGTTTACAGCCTATGGCGGTTATTGACGGTATTTTAGGTGATGAAGCACGCGCCATTCAGTTCCCTGTATTACCGGCAGACCAGCCATTACAACGCATTAAAGCAACTGCGGAGCAAGTTGCAATTGTAGAGAAAGCTGCCCCTGCACAAGCTTCAACAGAAACAAAAAAACCACTAAATAATAATGCAGTTGCCCATATTACCTCTTATCATGATGAAATTTTGCGTACAGGCCAATCTCTTGTACAAGACCAAGGCGATATTATTTTAAAAGCTGGCATGAATAGTGGATCTGAAGTGATTGCTTCAGGAAATATACATATTTATGGCACGGTTCGTGGTAGAGTCATTGCTGGTGCGGGTGGGCACGCTGCTGCACGCATTTTTTGCCAATCTTTAGAGGCTGAACTCGTTTCCATTGCCGGAACATATTGTGTCGCAGATGATATCCCTAAACATGTGGTAAAAAAGCCAGTACATATTTATTTAAATGAAAAGCAAGAGCTTGAATTTGAAGCTCTAGAACTTTAGTTTATTAAGCAAATCACCAAAAAACAGCCCTTTTAAGGGTGTATGTATGACCATAATAGGAGTGGATTCGGTGGCCAAAATTGTTGTCGTAACATCAGGCAAAGGTGGTGTAGGTAAAACTACAACGAGTGCATCTTTTGCAACAGGTTTAGCCCTTCGTGGTCATAAAACTGTTGTGATTGACTTTGATGTAGGCTTACGTAACCTTGATTTAATTATGGGGTGTGAGCGTCGTGTTGTTTATGATTTCGTCAATGTAATTAATAATGAAGCACGTCTGCAACAAGCCCTTATTCGCGATAAAGATATCGAAAACCTTTACATTTTGCCGGCTTCACAAACCCGTGATAAAGATGCTTTGAGCGACGAAGGTGTTGCTCGTGTAATTGATGAGCTTTCTCAAGAATTTGATTACATTATTTGTGACTCACCTGCGGGGATCGAGCGTGGTGCGATTTTAGCAATGTACCATGCAGATGAAGCCATCATTGTGACAAACCCTGAAATTTCTTCAGTACGTGACTCTGACCGCATCATCGGAATGTTAGACAGCAAAACTAAAAAAGTTGAACACAACGAAGGACGTATACGTAAGCATTTATGTATTACACGTTTTAACCCTGAACGTGCTGACCGTCAGGAAATGCTGACGATTGATGATATTTCTAAAGATATTTTACGCGTACCGACATTAGGTGTTATTCCTGAATGTCCAAGTGTATTACAAGCATCAAACGAAGGTAAACCAGTTATTCTGTACTCAGAAACTAAAGCTGGCCAAGCGTATGATGACTTGGTTGCTCGCTTTCTTGGCGAAGACCGCCCTTATCGACACATCACAGCTCAACCTAAAGGCTGGTTAGCACGACTATTTGGAGCGTAGATATGGCAGGATTCTGGAGTAAATTATTTAGCAGTGAAGAAAAACCATCAAGTGCTCAAACTGCCAAAGATCGTTTAAAAGTTATTGTTGCATCAGAACAAGGTTTAGGCCGTCGTTTAAGCCAAGACAAGATTGACCAAATGAAGAAAGAAATCATGCAGGTGGTCAGTCGTTATGTAAGTGGTGTAGGCGAACAGCATATCCAAATGCAAGTTCGTTCTGAAGCAAATATCGAAATGTTAGAAATGAATATCAATTTACCTGAAGAACGATAATTCTATTTCTGACTATTCAATAAATCAGAATCAAGGCAAAATAACGCAAGTTATTTTGCCTTTTTTAAAATGAGGAGATTGTCATGGCATTATCACAGCCAGCAACTTTCAATGAAGAATGGTCCGATGAGCGTGTTTTTGCCTACCTCAACCAACTTCCTCCAAATGGTGTGAACGCAGACTTTCATGTGCTCTACCATGCTTTCAAACATATGCGCCCAAATGACTATGAACGTCTTTTGACTAAATTCGTTGCAGATGGGCGAGATATCAATGCAACAAATCCTGAAGGCGAACACATTCATGACGTGATTGCTAAATTTCCGCGTCAATCAGCGCCGTTTTTAGAAGTTTTAGCAAAATTTGCTTAAGCTTAAGAATAAAAAAAGCCTCTTTAAGAGGCTTTTTTTATTGTCTAGATTTACCGGTTTCCAATCAAGAAAATACCAAACACGGTGAAAATACCACCTGAAATCCCATCAATCCATTTTGAAAAATTACGGTAAGCCACTCTGAAACTCGGTAATGAGAAAATAAAAGTCACAAAGCAGAACCATAAAATCGTTTCAACCGACACAATAATAAAAAGCAACCAATGAACTTGATCAAGCTGAGGGTTAGCTAAAAATAAAGAGAATACACTACCAAAATAAATCACGGCTTTAGGATTCGATAAATTGGTGAGTAATCCCTTCATAAAAAATAAGTAAGGTGCTTTAGGCAACTCAACAGCTGTAACCTCTTGCTGCTGATCTTTTGAAAATGCTGAACGCAACATTTGATAGCCTAACCAACATAGGTACAAACCACCTGCGATGAGTAACCCTTGCTTTAACCAAGCCATTTTCTCAAAAATAATATTTAAGCCCATCAATGCTAAAGAAGCCCAAAACATAACACCTGCTGTTATTCCTGCCACAACCAACATGGCTTCTTTACGAGAGCGGCTCACTGCGGTCTGTGATACCAGAAAAAAATCAGGCCCTGGAGTAATAAGCGCACAAAAATGAATAAAAGCTAACGTAATTAACGCGACTAACATGTTGTCCTCCTGATTTGTTTCATTGTTTTTTATTTAGAAGCACACATTAGCATTTTTTACTATTTGATAAAATCTCAAACTACAACTGAATAATGATTATTTTTAACCATAAAAAAGCCTCCGAAGAGGCTTAATTTTAAATGTAGATATTAAACTAAAATATCTCGCTTACCATTGGCGCCCATAGCACTCACAATACCGTTCTCTTCCATTTGGTCGATAATACGGGCAGCACGGTTATAACCTAAGCTAAACTTACGCTGTAATGATGATGTAGATGCCTTACGAGTTTCTAGGACAAACGATACACATTGATCATAAAGAGCATCACGGTCTGAAGCACCATCACCCTCTTCAAAGCCACGCGAAGCTGGCTCTTCATCAAATGGTGTTAAGATCTCATCTACGTAGTCTGGTTCACCACGTTCACGCCATGCATCACAGATTCGGTTAACTTCATCATCACTAATAAATGCACCATGTACACGTTCTGGCTCAATCTTACCTGGCCCTAAGAACAGCATATCACCATGACCTAACAAGTCTTCTGCACCACCTGCATCCAAAATAGTACGTGAGTCAATTTTACTGTTTACACGTAAAGCTACACGCGTTGGAATATTGGCTTTAATAAGACCCGTAATAACATCTACCGATGGACGCTGAGTTGCAAGTAACAGGTGAATACCAGCAGCACGAGATTTTTGCGCCAAACGCGTAATCATTTCTTCTGCTTTCTTACCTACCTGCATGATCATGTCGGCGAACTCATCTGCCACAATCACAATTGATGGTAATGGCGTTAAACGAGGTGCACGCTCTTGTGTCGCTGAATCACTTGGTTTCCATGTTGGATCAATCAAGTCTTCTCCATTCGCAATTGCTTCTTCAACTTTTCGGTTGTAGTCACTTAACTTACGAATTTTAAGGAACGACATAAGCTTATAACGGCGTTCCATTTCATTTACACACCAGTTTAATGCACTAACTGCATCTTTCATGTCAGTGACTACAGGCGTTAATAAATGCGGAATATCGTTATAGTTAGCCAATTCAAGCTGTTTCGGGTCAATTAAAATTAAACGTAATTGATCTGGCGTATATTTAAGTAACATCGACAAAATCATCGAGTTAACGGCAACAGATTTACCCGAGCCAGTTGTACCCGCAACTAACATATGCGGTGCTTTTGCCAAGTCTGTTAGTACCGGATTACCCGAAATATCTTTACCCATTGCCATACTAATCAGAGCACTTGGGTCACGATATGCTGGTGTTTCCAACAGCTCAATTAAACGTACCATTTCACGGGCACTATTTGGTACTTCAATACCAATATATGGTTTACCCGGAATAACCTCTACAACACGTACTGATGCCATAGACATGGAGCGCGCCAAGTCACGGGAAATATTAGTCACTTTAGATGCTTTCACACCCGGTGCTAAATCTAATTCAAAACGTGTAACAACTGGACCCGGCTGAGCTTCAACAACCTGCGCCTTCACATTAAATTCTTGTAATTTAATCTCAAGCAATTCAGACAAACGCGAAAGCTGCTCTTCGGTAAAGTTAACTTTCTTATTTGGGTCAACCTTATCAAGTAATTCAAAACCCGGTAATGTTGGTAAATCTAAACGCTTTTTGGCTACCTGCATTGCACGCGACATTGGTCGACCTGATGCATCTGTTAATGGCGCATCAAAATCGAATTCATCATCAAGATTGTCTTCTGGCTTTCCAGCAGTTTCCTGCCAAGCTTCAATAAACTCTTCTTTTGAAAGCTTCTCTGCACCAATCGTAGTTTGAATAGGAGCTTTTACAAATGCAGAAGATTGCGCATAGCTACTTGCTTTGACCGATTGAGGTGCTGGGGCAATATCTTCATCAATTAATAAGTCATCAAAATCATCAAATACTTGTTCATTTGATAAGTTTTTAGGTGACTGATTTAAATTTGATACAGGTACAGATGTTTCAACTGATGGATGAGGTGTTTGCGGTGCTACCGCTGGTTCAACATGATGATCTTGAACGAACGGCGTATGTACATCAGTAGCAGTTTTACTATTTGGAACTGCTGCAAGCAATTCATCAAAAATCTCATCATCATTCCAATCTAGGCCTTGATGAATATTCGATGCTTGAGGTTGTGCTTGTTTAGCCTGATAAGCCGTTTCTTGGAATTGCTCATGACTTGGATGTTCATTTGAATCATCAGCAGCTCTTAACAGTGCATCAATTTCTTGCTTATGACTTGCATCATCGCGCTGTAGGGCACGCCAAACCTCACCTGTCGCTACTAAACGCTCACTGTCTTTTTTAAGCTGTTGAGCTTGTTCAAGCGTACGCTCAAAGTTTTCTGGCTGAGGAGCTGGTTTTTCTTCAACAGTTTCAGGCTGACTTTGCTCTTTCGCTAACACATCGGCAAATAAACGCTCCGCCATTTCATCGTGTCGTGTAGAGCTAGCTTTGGCTTGAGTTTTTTCTGGCTGAATATTTAGCTCTGCTTCATCATTAACTTCAGCTTTAGGCATCTCGGCAACTTTTACCGTTGCTGTTTTATTTGCAGGCTGTGTAGTTAAATCATAAGCAGATTCATTTGGCGATACATTCTTATAGAATAAATCTTGTAAATAACTCGGCATTGCTTTGAGCGTAACCCATGTTTTGCTCCACTGCACCCCAAATGCCAAAGTGAACAATACCACTCCGAAAACCAATAAAAATAAGGTCGCACCATAAATTGTCAACAGTTGAGATAAGCTCTGCCCTAATTCATAACCAATAATCCCACCTGCCGCATTATCTAAAGTATCTGCAGGTACATTCCAGTGTAAGTAAAGCAAACTAGACACAACAAGAATTAAGAAGAACTGAGCAGCATAACGGAATGGACGGTTTAGAAAACTATGCGGCCACCAGACTTGAATAGCTTCAACAAATAAGAAAATTGGAATAAGTAAACTTGCCCAACCTAAAAAGCCAAACAGCAAATCTGCAATCCATGCACCGGCAATACCACTTGCATTGGATACTTGCTGAGTATCACTTGAAATATGCATCCAGCCCGGATCAAATGGCGTATACGTTACTGTCGCCAGAAACATATAAATACCAAAAGAGACCAAGAATAATGTCATCAATAAGCGCTGTGCATAAACACTTGACACCGCAGTCATATACTGTCCTGTAACCCATTTAATTATTGGTTTAGAGATGTGAAGACCTACATTTCAGATCTTCAACGAATGAACTTTATATTATGCACCTGTTCTTACAAAAAAGGTGCATGATTCTTTACAGTTGTTGTTAACATAAGGCTCTTCTATATTGTTATATAACTTAATTCGATTGTCCTGATCAATATTATCCACATTGATTTCACGCTATTGGTCGGCAATTTCACGTATAATTTTCAAAATTCTCGAAATAAATAAGGATACCCTCAATGAGTGCTCGTCATTCTCGGTTAATTATTCTCGGTTCTGGTCCTGCGGGTTATAGTGCAGCTGTATATGCAGCACGTGCAAATCTTAAACCAACACTTATTGCTGGTTTACAACTTGGCGGCCAACTTACAACGACAACCGAAGTTGACAACTGGCCGGGCGATCCTGAAGGTTTGACTGGTCCTGCTTTAATGGACCGTATGCAAGCACATGCTGAACGCTTCGGTACTGAACTCGTCTATGACCATATTAATGAAGTGGACTTAAATGTACGTCCTTTTGTTCTTAAAGGTGATATGGATGAGTACACTTGTGATGCATTAATTATTGCAACTGGTGCGACAGCTCAATATCTTGGTTTAGAGTCTGAACAAAAGTTTATGGGCCAAGGCGTGAGCGCATGTGCAACATGTGATGGCTTCTTCTATAAAAACCAAAAAGTAATGGTTGTAGGTGGTGGTAACACCGCTGTTGAAGAAGCGCTTTATTTATCAAATATTGCTGAACATGTAACACTGGTTCATCGCCGCGATTCTTTACGCTCTGAGAAGATTTTACAAGATCACTTATTTGCTAAAGAAAAAGAAGGCAAGATCAGTATTATTTGGAATCATGAAGTTGAAGAAGTCCTTGGTGACAATACTGGCGTAACAGGTGTTCGCTTAAAATCTACAAAAGATGAAAGCAAACAAGATGTACAAGTTCAAGGCTTATTTGTTGCCATTGGTCATAAGCCAAACACTGGAATGTTTGAAGGCCAGTTAAACTTACGTGATGGCTATATTCAAGTACAAAGCGGTACTTCAGGTAATGCAACAGCAACTTCTGTAGCAGGTGTTTTCGCTGCGGGTGATGTTGCTGACAGTATCTACCGTCAAGCCATTACTTCAGCTGGTTCAGGCTGTATGGCAGCATTAGATGCAGAAAAATATCTAGATAATCTTTAAGTTTAGATATTTCAAACAGCCGTTATAAAACGGCTGTTTTTTTATCATTTATAATAATTGCTGGCTGCCTCAAATTAATTTTTATAGCATAACCCTTAAGCACACATTATTTTAGTTTTATGAACATACTACCTCTATCTCAATATATTTTTCCAGATCCAGAGGAAGCCGATCCAGATGGTCATGGTCTAATTTGCATTGGTGCTGACCTCTCCCCTTCTACCCTCTATGAAGCATATACTCACGGACTTTTTCCTTGGTTTAATGAAGATGAACCTATTTGTTGGTGGAGTCCTGAACCACGCTGTGTAATTTACCCTCAAAACTATAAGCCAAGTAAATCGCTCATTCGGAACATGAAAAAGCACGATTACACCATTACGGTAAACCGTGCTTTTGAACAAGTCATTCGTTCATGTTCACTACCTAGAAGTTATGCTAACGAAACTTGGATTAGCGAAGATATTATTCAAGGTTACTGCGCGTTGTTTAATTCAGGTTATGGCTACAGCATAGAAGTTTGGCAAGACAAACAGCTGGTAGGCGGTTTATATGGAGTTACGATTGGTAAGGGTTGTTTTGGCGAGTCTATGTTTAGTACTCAAACCGATGTTTCTAAAATGGCTTTTTATACTTTAATGTTAATCGGTCAAGAAAATCAGCTTCCTTGGGTCGACTGCCAACTGGTAAATAGTCACTTAATTAGCTTGGGGGCTTGTACACTTTCTCGGCAGGAATATCTTAAATCGTTACAAGATGTAATTATTCACCCCTCTATCAATTGGAAAAAGTATCAAGAACGTGTATTTTCAAGTAAAACAATAGTATTAAATGCAAAATTAATGGAATGATAACAGGAGGGACCAATCATGAAATCATATCACCCGAAGTCCCTTTTAAATGATCTGCAGTACTATATTACTCCACCTCACGATTGCAGCTATTTAGAAAATAAGTCAGCACGTATGGTCTTTTTAGACCCGATTCATCGCATTGATGTGGTGACTCTTTCAGAGTTATCGCGATTAGGTTTTCGTCGTAGTGGTGACTTTGTATATCGTCCTGAATGTCATTTATGCAGACAATGTTTGTCTTGTCGTGTACCAGTTGCCGACTTCCAAATGAACAGTATGCAAAAAAAAGCATGGAAGCGGAATCAAGACCTTACCATGACTGTTCTGCCAACACGGCAAGCTGCACAAATTCATTATGATCTATATGAACGTTACATTAACGAGCGCCATGCCGATGGTGATATGTTTCCGCCAAGTTTAGATCAATTTGAAAAATTCCTAGTTCATAGTTGTACAGATAGTTTCTTCTTAGAGCTATGGAAAGATAACCGTCTAATTAGCGTTTCTACATGTGATTTAATGGATGATGGATTATCTGCGGTCTATACATTTTTCGACCCAGACGAGCACCGCAGATCTTTAGGTGTTTATTCAATTTTGAATCAGATCGAATATGTAAAATCACTTGGTTTAGAATATCTTTACTTAGGCTATTGGGTACCCCACTCAGCCAAAATGAATTATAAATCTCAATATACTCCACTAGAACTTTTATTAGATGGGCAATGGCGCCGCTTAAATAGATCATTATCGCCAGAGGAGATTAATCAGTTAGGTAACTCTCTCATGACAACGTTACCTTCTGAATGGAATAATTTAATTATTAAATAATGTGATTTTGTCTTGTTGTTAAAACAACAAGACAGCTATTTTAGAATAAAGACGCAAAATCGTCGGTACAGCTTTTTACCATAATAACGGCATTTTCACGCCCACCCTCTTGAGTTGGGTAATAATTGCGACGCACATCAATTTGATGAAAACCTGTTTTTTCGTATAAACCAATGGCTGCTTTATTACTTTCACGAACCTCTAGAAAAATTTGTACAGGTTGATTTTCTAACCGCTCAATCGAGGTTTCCAACAATTGATATCCTAAACCTTTACCTTGCATTTGAGGATCAATTGCCATAAGCAATAAGTTCGCTTCATCTAACACAGGTTGTAAAATACAAAAACCGACGACCTTATTATTTAACTCAATTACCGTACACTGATAAGAGTTCACAGATTCTAGAAATTGCTGCCTAGACCATGGGTGTGTTTGAACAAGCTTCTCAATTTGGGCAACACTATCAATATCGGAGGCTTGCATAGTACGGATCATGAGTTTCAGCACATTTTTAGATTTCAAAGTAAACGTATTATAGAAACTTAAATAGAAAAAACGAGTAAAAAAAAGAGCAATTAAATTGCTCTTTTTCCGGACAGTTTTTTAAAGCCCTAACTTTTCACGCCAAGTGGCCAATAAAGCTGTCGTATCTGAATCATTTGGATAGAATTTTGGTCTTAAGAAATCAAGTAACTCAGGAATTTGACGGGTCATAAAACCTTTACGACCGTACATAAACTTGAGCATGTACTTCGTATCTTTCCAAGTTAGTTTGTCATCAGTCTTAAGTAACTTAACAGTAAAATAAGATTGTGTTGCGAAGATTAATGCCATCGCAATAATTAAAGCGGTTGAGCGCATAAAATAAGCTTTTGGCCCTTGCCCATACATACTTGTATACACATCAAACGCAACAGCTTTATGTTCATTTTCTTCTACTGCGTGCCACATCCATAAGTGATACATGGTGTCATCTTGGAACATGGCCTGAATTTCAGGATTTTGTAAAAGTTCAGCGGCAATCGTCGATGTAAAATGTTCTAAAGCACAAGTACCTGTCAAATCAATCATTTCTTTAGTATAGCCAAAAGGTTTCATTAACTTGGTTACAACTGCTGTACCCATTTTAATAACTGTACCTGTTTGCTTTTCCATTTTGCGAACATCATACCCATACGCTTGCGCAGAAGCGTTAAATGCTAAATGTTCTTTAGAATGCATAGCTTCTTGACCAATAAAAGCACTTATTTCTTTTTGAAGAGCCGGGTCAGCAAGCTTTGGATCATTTCGTACTGCACGTGTACTATTTACAAAGAACTGCTCGCCTTCAGGAAAAAGAGCCGATAATGCTGTCATAAAGTGAGTTAATCCTGCATCGTAATTTGCCCAATAACGTGGGACTTGAGCAAATTCAAAGTCCATACGACGTACAGGGAAACTTGCTCCAGCACGATTAGAAATATTTACTTTAGCATTCATGTCAGACTCCTTTAAGTGAACCATCAATTCACTTATATCCTTATTTATTTTCTTAATATTTATAATAATACGCCTTTGAAAGCGCTATTTAAGTGCAGATGAGGACAGCAAATTATCAGATGAGGTCATCACTAGCCCCTTTCTGGAGCAAAATGAACATATATCAATTTTAAAAATGAGCAGTGGTTTCAAGACAATAAAAAAGGACTGCTAACAGTCCTTTTCACTTTATTTTTAATTTAAAGTCCAAGTTTGGCTTTCCATGATTTTAATAGGCTAACTGTATCTAAATCATTAGGATGAAAGCCTGGTTTAAAATAAGCCAACATCTCTTTAGCCATACCCGTAATAATGCCTTTCGACGGGCTATAACCATATTTATAAATCACAGACAATTCATCTAAGTTTAATTTTTTATCTTCTCTTAAAAGACGGAGTACAAATGAAGATTGAATTGCGAAAATAAGCGCCATCGCAAATACAAGTGAACTTGTACGTAATGCATAAGCTTTAACACCTTTGCCAAATACGCCTTCGTATACATCAAAAGCTACGGCTTTATGTTCATTTTCTTCTATTGCATGCCAATACCACATAGTTGACATTGTTTTGTCTGTCATAAGCTCTTGAATATGAGTATTAACTAAAAGCTGAGATGCAATCGTTGCAGTAAAATGCTCAAGAGCCGTAGTCGCAGTTAAATCTACCATTTCTTGCGTCATACCAAATGGTTTTACGATCTTTGCAAAAGTTTTACGGGCAGTCTGAATAGCTGTATCAGTAAATTTTTCCAACGACTCTACATCATGACCGAACTTTTGTGCAGATGCATTAAAGTTCACATGTTCTTGAGTATGCATAGCCTCTTGACCAATGAAAGCACTAATTTCTTTTTGTAGCTCTTCATTGTTTTTAATCGCTGGGTGATAACGCACCGCACGTACACTATCAATAAAGAACTTTTCACCAGCAGGAAATAGTGCTGATAATGCTGTCATAAAATGTGTAAGGCCAGCAGAACCATTCATCCAGTATTCTGGTACATCATTAAAGTCAAAGTTCATACGACGTACAGGAAAGCTTGCTCCGGCACGATTCGTAATATTTACTTTAGCGTTCATAGTGAAAGCTCCTTGCTAGTAACCGTAGTTACTTAAACTTTATTGTTCGTTTTCTTGATTCTTATCATACAAAGTTAATAAAAAGGCTTAAGTGCAAATAGGGACATTGAAGTATCAGTTAAGGCCAGCTTTCTATTGAATTGTCGAACAATTAAACATAAAAAAAGCGCCCCAAAAGGAGCGCTTTTTTCACTGAAAAGTGATTATGCAGTTACTTTCGCAACAACACCAGCACCTACAGTACGACCACCTTCACGGATCGCAAAACGTAGACCTGGGTCCATTGCGATTGGGTGGATTAATTCTACTGACATTTCAACGTTGTCACCTGGCATTACCATTTCAACGCCTTCTTTCAACTGGATCGCACCAGTTACGTCAGTTGTACGGAAGTAGAACTGTGGACGGTAACCATTTAAGAATGGAGTGTGACGACCACCTTCTTCTTTAGAAAGTACGTATACTTCTGCGTCGAATTTAGTGTGCGGCTTGATTGTACCTGGTTTAGCAAGTACTTGACCACGTTGTACGTCTTCACGCTTAGTACCACGAAGTAATACACCACAGTTCTCGCCTGCACGGCCTTCGTCAAGAAGTTTACGGAACATTTCTACGCCAGTTACAGTTGTTTTAACTGTATCTTTAATACCAACGATCTCTACTTCTTCACCAACTTTAACGATACCAGATTCTACACGGCCTGTTACTACTGTACCACGACCAGAAATTGAGAATACGTCTTCGATTGGCATTAAGAATGCTTTGTCGATAGCACGTTCTGGTTCTGGGATGTAAGAGTCAAGAGCTGCTACAAGAGCAAGAACTGATTCTTCACCGTAAGGACCTGCTTCACCGTTAAGAGCAGCAAGAGCTGAACCACGGATTACTGGAGTGTCATCACCTGGGAAGTCGTAAGTAGAAAGAAGTTCACGAACTTCCATTTCTACTAATTCAAGTAATTCTTCGTCGTCAACAAGGTCGCATTTGTTTAAGAATACGATGATGTAAGGTACACCAACCTGACGAGAAAGAAGGATGTGTTCACGAGTTTGTGGCATTGGACCGTCAGTCGCAGCACATACAAGGATCGCGCCGTCCATCTGAGCAGCACCAGTGATCATGTTTTTAACGTAATCGGCGTGGCCCGGGCAGTCAACGTGTGCGTAGTGACGAATTGGAGAATCGTATTCTACGTGTGAAGTATTAATTGTAATACCACGTGCTTTTTCTTCAGGTGCTGAGTCGATTTGCGAGTAATCTTTCGCTTCACCGCCGTAAGTTTTTGCACAAATAGTTGCAATCGCAGCAGTTAAAGTTGTTTTACCATGGTCAACGTGACCGATTGTACCCACGTTTACGTGTGGTTTATTACGTTCAAACTTGGCTTTAGCCATGATGATCTTCCT
>NZ_JAKTHZ010000001.1:0-2456 GCF_027854645.1 Acinetobacter sp. AOR41_HL
AAAAAAAAGCTCGTATAGTGGTGGGTATTCGACATCCATTCACTACTTGAGCTTTATGAGCCTATTATATCATTGTGATGATCTTCTGTACAATGCAGAAGATACATTCTTATCTGACCTTGCGCCCCATGAAATCACTTGGGATCAACATCGATCATCTGCTGAAGACATCGCTGTCCTGTATAACAAGGACATAGAGTTCGAGAAATTGGCTGACCGTATCAATGGTTGTAGTGGCTATCTAAAATTTGGCGTTAATCCTGAAGGTGGGGCATTGGTCTTAAAAGAGGTCTGGTTCTGCCGTGTCCGCCATTGCCCAGTCTGCCAATGGCGGAGGTCTTTGCGTATGCGTGCCTTGATGTATAAAAATATTGAATCGGTAATGAATAGCTATCCCTCACATCGTTGGATATTCCTTACCCTCACTGTGAAAAATCCCCATGTGACCGACTTGCGTTCAACTCTGAAGGAGATGAATGCAGGGTGGCAAAGGCTTAGACAAACTAAGCGATTTGAGTCTGTGGTTGATGGTTTTCTGAAAGCGACAGAGCTAACACGCCCAAGATACAAGGGACAAGAGATGCACGCACATCCGCATTTTCATGTGATGCTGTTAGTCAAATCGACTTACTTCAAGGGTACGAGTTACATCAAGCAATCGGAATGGACGGAAATGTGGATTAAGGCAATGCGGCTCGACTACTATCCGCAAGTGGACGTTCGGGCAGTCAAGCCAAATAAGAAGAAAACGGCAGAGCAAAACCAAGCCGCTTTGCATGATGCGATCCTTGAGACTTTTAAATATTCGGTCAAGCCTGCGGACATGTTGCTTTACGATGATCAAGGGGCATGGCTTCACGAAGTCACACGCCAAACCCACCGAATGAGGTTTTATAGTGATGGGGGTGTGTTGAAAGGAATCCTCAAAAATGAGGATGAAATCTCAAATGAAGAAATGATTTCGACAACTGAAGAAGTTGTTGAAACGGACGAGACTCGGTTCGGGTTTTCGTATCTGCCAAGTCAAAGGCGGTATGTCTATAACCCGAAATTTAATGTCTATCCTGAAACCGCCTAAAGGCGGTTTTGCTTTTTGGGGTCAAGGGGTTCGCCCCTTGCTCACTTACTTTTAAATGGGGTTTACCCCGTTTAAAAGTGGAGTGAGTCCACTTCCGCTGTCGCAAAGTTTCCCACAATCTGATACCGTGTGTTTTTTAGGCGTTGGAGTCTCGTATGGCTTATGCGATTTTGCGTGTCCAAAAGTTGAAGACAATGGGTGATGTCGGGGGCAGTATTTCCCATAATTATCGAACCCGATATACCCCCAATGCCGACCCCTCAAAAACTGTTAATAATGAGCATGACCTCCAAACGGCTGCTGAAGCTCTGGAGGCAATCAAGGGGCGTATACCAAAAAAGCACCGAAAAGATGCCGTTTTATGTGTTGAACACCTGATTACTGCTAGTCCTGAATGGGATGGGTGGGGAGATCCTGAACGTGAAAAAACGTTTTTTGATAAATCCCGAAAATGGTTGATAGATAAATATGGCTCTCAGAACGTCATAGCGACTTCAATTCATCGAGATGAGACTACCCCACACCTAGTAGCCTATATCGTGCCTCTAGACGCAAATACGGGGCGTTTAAACGCTAAAAAATACATAGGGGGGACAAGACACGTTCTTTCACAAATGCAAACCGATTTTGCAAAGTGTGTGCAGTCTCTGGGATTGCAAAGAGGGTTAGAGGGGAGTAAGGCAGAACATACAACGATTCAGAAGTATTATTCAGACTTAGTACATCAGGAAAATACAGCCCCTGTCTTTGAGCGTCCAGAACTACCCAAAAAGTCGATGTTCACAGAATCGGCTTACGAATACGGTAATCGTGTGATGAATTTGGTCTATGAGCATGTAGATCATGACATCAAACGAGTACAAAAGGAAAATACGGAACTGAAGAAACAGGTGCATGACTTGGAGCAAGAAGTGGGGCGGCTGCGGTACTTTGAACGCAAGAACAAGCCATATAGCGACTATTGCAGGCTGTTTCCAGATCAAGCTATAGACCTAGATAGAAAATTCAGGGAAGCGACTAAAAACGAGCTAGAACGCAGGGAAAAAGTGAAATTGGAGCGAGAACAGGACAAGATACGCAAAGAACAGGAACACAAGGCAGAACAGGAACGGATAGCACAACAACGCCAACAGCCGAAAGTCCGAAAAACTTACAGTTATGACGATGAACCACCGAAAAAGAAAAATAACGATTTTGAAATGTAGGAACAGAGAGGGCGGAGTGCCCTCGAACTGATGTAATTCGCCTCTAAAACTCCCTTTCCCTGATTACAAGCTCCCATTCGCCTCAGATCGGTAAGAACCGAGCAAAGCGACCTCACCATAGGCTATTTTTATCTCATTAAAAGAGGGGCAAATGAGGGCTAAAAACAAGCCGA